>CALRYE020000236.1:0-7079 GCA_943372275.1 Janthinobacterium lividum | reverse complement strand
GGCGCGCCCGGCCGCATCGCGGTAGCTGCCCGACGCGACCTGCGGCTCGGCCTGCAGGATCGCGACCTGCTTGCCGGCCACGGTGGTGGTCTGCAACTGGGGCTTGCGTCCGGGCAGCCAGTCCGGGCGCAGGCTGGCCACCACGAAATACAGCGCCAGCGCGATGGTGACGGTCTGCGCGAAAAGTAACCAGTAGCGCTTCATGAAACCTCGGCGTGGGCGATGGGCGGGGTCAGGGGTCGGCAAGAGCAAGGCACAGCGAGCGGCCTCAGCGGCGCAGCGAGTCGCGGATCTCGCGCAGCAGCACGATGTTTTCCGGCGTTTCGACCGTCACGGGCGCCGCTTCCTCTTTGCGGCGCAGGCGGTTCATCAGGCGGATCATCTGGAAGATGATGAAGGCCAGGATGATGAAGTTCAGCAGGATGGTCAGGAAGTTACCGTAGGCCAGCACGGCGCCGGCCTTCTTCGCTTCCAGCAAGGTCAGGCTGGTGGCCTGGCCGTTCAGGGGCACATAGTAATTGGCGAAATCGAGTCCGCCGAACAGGCGGCCGATGGGCGGCATGATGATGTCCTGCACCAACGAGTCGACGATCTTGCCGAACGCGCCGCCGATGATCACACCGACGGCCAGGTCGACCACATTGCCCTTCATTGCAAACTGCCTGAATTCGCCCATCATCGTCATTGCTGGCTCCGGTTTCTTGAAAGATGTGAAAGTTGACATCTCATCATACCCGCGAAGATGTTAGAAACCAAACATCGTTCCAGGTTCCCGCGCGCCGCCATGGGCATGAATGAGTCGGTTTCAAGGGATTTGTTCCTCAGTCGGCAACTTTTTGTTCAAATCGCGGGACGCTTCCCTTATAATTTAAGGTTGCTAGAAGCTTTACGTGGCGTTTTCACTTTCGCATTTTGACTGATTGGGGTTGGTATGAGTAACGAAAAGCAGGTCGATCCGGGCCGACGCGGCATGCTCGTCGCTACATGCGCGGCGGGCGGGGTAGTCGGTTTGGCTACGGCAGGAGCCTTGGTAAGTACATTCCAGCCGTCGGAGCGGGCAAAAGCCGCCGGCGCGCCGGTCGAGGTCGATGTAGCCGGCATGGCGCCGGGCGAAATGAAGACCGTGGAATGGCGCGGCAAACCAGTATGGATTTTAAAGCGGTCGCCGGAAATGGTGTCCTCGCTCAAGGGTGTCGAAGGCGAACTGGCCGATCCGAAATCGGAACGCGCACCGGACGAGCTCACGCCCGACTACGCCCGCAACGACCACCGCTCGATCAAGCCGGAACTGCTCGTGGCCGTGGGCATCTGCTCGCACCTGGGCTGCTCGCCGTCGTCGCGCTTCGCGGCCGGCCCTCAGCCCAGCCTGCCTGACAACTGGGCCGGCGGCTTCATCTGCCCGTGCCACGGTTCGACGTTCGATCTGGCCGGCCGTGTCTTCAAGAACAAACCAGCCCCCGACAATCTGCAAGTGCCACGCCACATGTACCTGAGCGACAGCAAGCTGATTATCGGCAAAGACGAGAAAGGCGAGGCATAAATCATGGCAGCGTTTAAAGAGACAAAACTGCCGGCCAACGCGCCGATCGCCGACAAGGCGCTGGGCTGGGTCGACGACCGCTTCCCGCTGTCGAAGCTATGGAACGACCAGTGGGGCAAGTACTACGCCCCGAAGAACTTCAACTTCTGGTACATCTTCGGCTCGCTGGCGATGCTGATCCTGGTGCTGCAGATCGTCACCGGCATTTTCCTGACCATGCACTACAAGCCGGACGCCAGCCTGGCCTTCGGTTCGGTCGAATACATCATGCGCGAAGTGCCCTGGGGCTGGCTGGTGCGCTACATGCACTCGACCGGCGCCTCGGCGTTCTTCATCGTGGTGTACCTGCACATGACGCGCGGCCTGCTGTACGGTTCGTACCGCAAGCCCCGTGAACTGATCTGGCTGTTCGGTTTCGCCATCTTCCTGTGCCTGATGGCTGAAGCGTTCTTCGGCTACCTGCTGCCATGGGGCCAGATGTCGTACTGGGGCGCCCAGGTGATCGTCAACCTGTTCGGCGCGATCCCGTTCATCGGTCCCGACCTGTCGCTGTGGATCCGCGGCGACTACGTGGTGTCCGACGCCACCCTGAACCGCTTCTTCGCGTTCCACGTGATCGCCATTCCGCTGGTGCTGCTGGGCCTGGTTGCCGCCCACCTGATCGCGCTGCACGAAGTCGGCTCGAACAATCCTGACGGTATCGAAGTCAAGGAAAACCTGGGCCCGGACGGCCATCCGGTCGACGCCATTCCGTCGCACCCGTACTACACGGTGCACGATCTGTTCGGCGTGTCGGTGTTCCTGCTGATCTTCAGCGCGGTGGTGTTCTTCGCGCCGGAAATGGGCGGCTACTTCCTGGAGTACAACAACTTCATCCCGGCCGACTCGCTCAAGACCCCGGCGCACATCGCGCCGACCTGGTACTTCACGCCGTTCTACTCGGTGCTGCGCGCCACCACCGCCGACTTCATGTATGTGCTGATGGTGTTCGTGGCCGCCTATGTGGCGTTCATCTGGCTCAAGTCGCGCCTGTCGTTCATGACCAAGCTGGCCATCGCCGTGGTGGCGCTGCTGGCCATCATCGGCATGCTGCCGCAGGTGCTCGACGCCAAGTTCTGGGGCGTGGTGCTGTTCGGTTCGTCCGTGATGATCATCGCCGCGCTGCCGTGGCTGGATCACTCGCCGGTGCGCTCGATCCGCTACCGTCCCGACTGGCACAAGTATGTGTACATCGTGTTCGGCCTGTCGTTCGTGATTCTGGGCTACCTGGGTACCCAGCTGCCGACCGACCTGTACACCTTGATTTCGCAAGTGTGCACGCTGCTGTACTTCAGCTTCTTCCTGCTGATGCCATGGTGGAGTTCGATGGGGACGTTCAAGCCGGTCCCGAAACGTGTGACGTTCGAGCCGCACTGATCGACGCCCCTCTACCAGCGTACAAGCGAAAAAAGGATAATTCATGAAATTCCCGAAACAACTGATTGCTATCCTGGCGTTGCTGCCAGGCCTGGCGTTTGCAGCAAGCGGCGGTCATCCGCTGGACGCGGCACCGGAGCGCACCAGCCTGGTGTCGCTGCAGAACGGCGCCAAGCTGTTCGTCAACTACTGCCTGAACTGCCACTCGGCCTCGTCCATGCGGTACAACCGCCTGCGCGACCTGGGACTGACGGAAGAGCAGATCAAGGCCAACTTGCTGTTTTCCGCCGACAAGGTGGGCAACATGATGACGACCTCCCTGCGTCCGGAAGATGCCAAGGAATGGTTCGGCGTGGTACCGCCCGACCTGTCCGTGATCGCCCGCGCCAAGGCGTCGTCGGCCGGCACCGGCGGCGCCTACCTGTACACCTACCTGCGCACGTTCTACAAGGACGAGACCCGTCCGACCGGCTGGAACAACCTGGTGGTGCCGAACGTGGCCATGCCGCACGTGATGTGGCAGCTGCAAGGCGTGCGCACCGCCAAGATGGAAGACGTCAAGGATCCCCATGACGCGACCAAGACCCTGCACAGGTTTGCCGGCTTTCAACAGGAAACCCCGGGTCAGCTGACCCCGGCGCAATTCGACGAAGCCACCGCCGACCTGGTGGGCTACCTCGAGTGGATGGCCGAGCCGGCACAGGGCGTGCGCAAGCGCCTGGGCGTGTGGGTGCTGCTGTTCATGACCCTGTTTGTCCTGCTGGCATGGCGTCTGAGTGCGTCGTACTGGAAAGAGGTAAAGTAATATCCCGCGAGACGCGAGTCTTTTAGCTATTCTGGTCCGCTGTGTTAGCGGACCGACCCGGGGTGATCCGCTAGCCGTTTCACCCCTTTGTTTCTAAGGAACTATAAAAAATGATGGTTCTCTACTCCGGCACCACGTGCCCGTTTTCCCAACGCTGCCGCCTGGTCCTGTTCGAAAAAGGCATGGACTTTGAAGTGCGCGATGTGGATCTGTTCAACAAGCCAGAAGACATCTCGACGATGAACCCGTACGGCCAGGTACCGATCCTGGTCGAGCGCGAACTGATTCTGTACGAATCGAACATCATCAACGAGTACATCGACGAGCGCTTCCCGCATCCGCAGCTGATGCCGGCCGACCCGCTGATGCGCGCGCGTGCCCGCCTAATGCTGTTCAATTTCGAAAAAGAATTGTTCGTGCATGTACACGTGCTCGAAAGCGAGCGCGCCAAGGCCAACGACAAGAGCCACGACAAAGCCCGCGCCGAGATCCGCGACCGCCTGACTACCTTGGCGCCGCTGTTCCTGAAGAACAAGTACATGCTGGGCGACGAATTCTCGATGCTCGACGTGGCCGTGGCGCCGCTGCTGTGGCGTCTGGATCACTACGGCATCGAGCTGTCGAAGACGGCTGCGCCGCTGATGAAGTATGCCGAGCGCATCTTCTCGCGTCCGGCCTACATCGAAGCGCTGACGCCGTCGGAAAAGGTGATGCGACGTTGATAGGGCGCATCGCACGCACGCCGCTGGCCGCCAGGCTGGCTGGCGTGTGGCGAAGCATCACGCATCGTGCGGCTGTGGCTGCACGATGCCTGCAAGATGGCTTTCAGAACAATGTCCCCGCAGTTCCGTTGCACGCCAGTTCCGACGCCGTTCGGCGAATCGCAGTAGACTGGCGCGTAACTTTCCTCACACAAAACAAGATGCCTGATATTTCAACCAAGCCCTACATGCTGCGCGCCATCTACGAATGGTGCACCGATAGCGGCTTTACGCCTTACCTTGCGGTCAAGGTCGACGCCACCACCACGGTGCCGATGGAATATGTGAAAAAGGGCGAGATCGTCCTGAACATCAGTTTCGGCGCCACCTCCGGCCTGAAGATGGACAATGAAGCGATCCGCTTCAACGCCCGCTTCGGCGGCGTGTCGCGCGAGCTGTATGTGCCGGTGCATAACGTGCTGGCCATCTACGCCAACGAGAACGGCCAGGGCATGGCGTTCGAGGTGACCGGACCGGCGCCTGAGGCGTCGCCGGCGCCTGCCGCTGCCGAGCCGGCACTGGCCAGCGTGCCGACCTTGTCGTCGGTGCCGTCGTCGCCTGCGCCGTCGCTGGCGCCCTCTCCTGCCGCGGAACCTGCGCTGGCATCGGTGCCGGATGGCGCCGGGGGCGACGACGAGCCGCCCAAAAAGGGCCCGCGCCCGACGCTGACCCGCATCAAATAGCGTATAATTCCAGCCAAGTAAAAGTTACGCCGACTTAGCTCATTTGGTAGAGCAGTTGATTTGTAATCATCAGGTGGCCAGTTCGAAACCGGCAGTCGGCACCAGTAATATCAAGGGCTTACAGCAATGTAAGCCCTTTTCATTTGGGCGAGTGTCAACCGAATGTCAACGCAACTAAATCTCGGTGACGGTGACGATTTTGCGGGTGCGGAAAAGCGTTGCCCCCCTAGCCGCAGGCTCCGCTGATAGCGGTAGTTGGTGAAATCGCACCATGCGCGGCATGGGGTCAAGTCTGGCAAATGGACACAGGCTTATCTGTTAAGCGAGAAAGTCCGGTTTCCATAGCAGAGCTTTTGTCCGTTTGCCAGACCTGACCCTCAGCCTCCTGACCCTCAGCCTTCTTAAATTTTGGATGAGTTTGCCACTTCTCAAGCCTACGTCACGCATGAGGCCCGTCAAACTGCACGTTAACCCTGTCTCTGCCGGCGCGGCGGTTGTGTAAACTTGACCCGTTGGTGCACCGCACAGCGCCTATCGTCGCCGGCGAAGGGGTCTATCGACTCATCGGTTCAGAGACGAATTTGAGTTGTTTGATCCAAGTCCTATCGCCAGTCTTATAACATGGGAAGATATGGCCGAGTGTAAGGGGCGGTATCGTTGAGGTGATGGACCACCTAACTGTATTTGAGGGCGGTGCCGTGATTTCATACTCCACAAACATTGTGCGAGTTGGATGAAAATTTAGCGGGGTCACCGAGAAGGACTCTGTACCGCAGACGGCAGAAGCGCCCGGTTCGAACTGATATTTCAAGTATCGTTCAGGGGTCTCAACAGCGTCATTCGCGACTACCCCGGTGGGAGAGTAGGCTCCCACAATGTTGTAGGCGAAGAAGGTCTCTCCACTAATTTGATTCGGAGAAGCCGCAGGCCACGCAATCGATTGACAACCAATCCGCTGCACTTCCCCCGGCTTCAGAAAAATTCCGAGATAATTCACCGGCCTCTCCGGTACAATCGGGACACCTTGGCTCGGGCCTGTAAACGGGATTACGTCAGTCTCGATGCCATTGGCGAAACGAGTTTTCACAGTTATCCGTATTGTGCCCATCAGAGGGGTGGTCGGATTGCTATTGCGCACTTGGGAAGAGCCCGTTGTACACCGCGATCCGTCTGCGGGCGCGGTCTCGATGACTAACCCCTGCATACTTTGTTGCCCTATAGAAGGCATGCTGCAGATAAACCCGAAAGCCGCAATCAGCACAGGCAAAAATTTTCTCATCGCCAACCCGCTTGTAAGACAGTCGTAAATGCATTCTAAGATGTAATCTACTAAAAGGGCAATTTCAAACTGCGGAGATACGCGTTACGCCGCCTGATAGCCTTTGTCTTTTATAGCATCAACTTATCCGCACCAAGGATAAAGCTGTTTTATCCAAATCTCGGATATATTGAGTTTATCCGAATTTCAGATAAACTCAATTTATCTGAATAGCGGATATCACCATGGCCATCGCCCCCACCTCCCAGCTGCTGCTCACCGCGACCCAGCTCGGTCAGCTCCTCGTCTCCACGCGCAAGCGGCACAAGCTGACCCAGGCGGCCGTTGCTACCCGTGTCGGCTTGAGCCAGAATCGCATCTCGTACCTGGAAAGCCATGCCGACGAAATCAGCGTCAAGCAACTGCTGAGCTGGTGCGCGGCGCTGGAGCTGGAGCTGCACCTGGGCGAGCGCGATACCACCAGCACAAGCAGCCCGGCGGAGTGATAGGCCGTGGGGCGCCGCTCGCACAGCCAGACCCTGGGCATGGGGTCAAGTCTGGCAAATGGACACAGGCTTATCTGTTAAGCGAGAAAGTCCGGTTTCCACAGCAGAGC
>CALRYE020000235.1:0-7119 GCA_943372275.1 Janthinobacterium lividum | reverse complement strand
CTTCAAAACCGTCATTCCCGCGCATGCGGGAACCCATGCTGAGCCGGCTTCCATAGTGCTGCATGCTCAGCATGGGTCCCCGCTTTCGCGGGGATGACGGAGCAAATGGCAGTGGTTTTGAAATAAATGCGTGTTCTGCGACACCCTCTTTCGCGAGGATGACGTCGACTATCGTGCGGCATGGTTGATCGTGCCGAATTCGACGCTGAAACCTGCTTCGTCACTCCGCAGTAGGCGCTTCCTCGACGTGCCACGCAGCGCTATGCGCCTGCGACGTTTCGGCATGCACTGGCATGTCGTCGTTCACAACAAAAAAGCCGCCCTAGGGCGGCTTTGCTGTCGACAGGCCACGCAGGTGAGCAATGCCTGCGCAGTTTCGGGGACGCGTCGGCTTTACTGACCGCGCTTCTCGCGCGCCACGGCAGCGATACGCATGCGCAGAGCGTTCAGCTTGATGAAACCGCCCGCATCGGCCTGGTTGTAGGCGCCGCCGTCTTCATCGAACGTGGCGATGTTCATGTCGAACAGCGAATCGGTCTTGGAGTCGCGCGAGACGACGATCACGTTGCCCTTGTACAGCTTCATGCGTACCCAGCCGTTGACAGTCTGCTGGGTGTGGTCGATCAGCGTCTGCAGCGCCACGCGCTCGGGCGCCCACCAGTAGCCGTTGTAGATCATCGACGCGTAACGCGGCATCAGATCGTCCTTCAGGTGGGCCACTTCGCGGTCCAGCGTGATCGACTCGATGGCGCGGTGGCCCTTGAGCATGATGGCGCCGCCCGGGGTTTCGTAGCAGCCGCGCGACTTCATGCCGACGTAGCGGTTCTCCACCAGGTCCAGGCGGCCGATGCCATGCTTGCCGCCCAGGCGGTTCAGTTCCGTCAGCACCGTGGCCGGCGACATGCGCACGCCGTTAATGGCGACGATGTCGCCTTTCTCGTATTCCAGGTCCAGGTACTCGGCCTGGTCGGGCGCCGCTTCCGGGCTGACGGTCCAGCGCCACATGGTTTCTTCGGCTTCAGCACTCGGGTTTTCCAGGTGACGGCCTTCGAACGAGATGTGCAGCAGGTTGGCGTCCATGGAGTAAGGCGCGCCGCCGTTCTTGTGCTTCATGTCGACGGCGATGCCGGCGTCTTCCGCGTACTTCAGCAGTTTTTCGCGCGACAGCAGATCCCATTCGCGCCACGGGGCGATGATCTTGACGTCCGGCTTGAGCGCGTACGCGCCCAGTTCGAAGCGCACCTGGTCGTTGCCCTTGCCGGTGGCGCCGTGCGAGATGGCGTCGGCGCCGGTTTCGCGGCAGATTTCGATCAGGCGCTTGGCGATCAGCGGACGGGCGATCGAGGTGCCCAGCAGGTATTCGCCTTCGTAGACGGTATTGGCGCGGAACATCGGGAACACGAAGTCGCGTACGAATTCTTCGCGCACGTCGTCGATGTAGATGTTTTCCGGCTTGATGCCGAACTTGATGGCCTTGGCGCGCGCCGGCTCCAGTTCCTCGCCCTGGCCCAGATCGGCCGTGAAGGTGACGATTTCGCACTGGTAGTTATCCTGCAGCCACTTGAGGATGACCGAGGTATCGAGGCCGCCCGAATAGGCGAGGACTACTTTTTTAATGTCGCTCATGGAGATTCCAATCTGTGTTGACTAATAGGGTGTGCGCAGGCGGCAGGTCAGTTCACTTCGCCCAGCAGCAGGTATTCGATCAGCGCCTTCTGCACGTGCAGGCGGTTTTCCGCCTCGTCCCAGACCACCGACTGGGGGCCGTCGATCACCTCGGCGGCCACTTCCTCGCCGCGGTGGGCCGGCAGGCAGTGCATGAACAGCGCGTCGGGGGCGGCGCGCGCCATCTTGGCGCCGTCGACGATGAAGCCGTCGAAGGCGGCCAGGCGGATGGCGTTTTCCTCTTCATAGCCCATGCTGGTCCACACGTCGGTGTTGACCAGGTGGGCGCCCGCGCACGCATCCGACGGGTTGTCGAAGAAGGTGTAGCGGTCGGTCGACACCAGATTGTGGTCGATGTCGTAGCCTTTCGGGGTCGAGACGTTCAGGTGGAACCCGAACACTTCGGCCGCCTGCAGCCAGGAGTACAGCATGTTGTTGGCGTCGCCGATCCAGGCCACCGTCTTGCCG
The DNA here is from genome assembly GCA_943372275.1 of Janthinobacterium lividum. GTDB lineage: Bacteria > Pseudomonadota > Gammaproteobacteria > Burkholderiales > Burkholderiaceae_D > Telluria_A > Telluria_A lividum_A. Next base: position 4,986 of record CALRYE020000235.1, on the reverse strand, counting down.
GCGATCGAGCCGCGGTGTTCGACGAAGGTGAAGATATCGGCCAGCACCTGGCAGGGGTGGTGTTCGTTGGTCAGGCCGTTAATCACCGGCACGCGCGAATGGGCAGCGAAGCGCTCGATGATGTCCTGGCCGAAGGTGCGCACCATGATGATGTCGCACATGCGGCTCATGACCTGGCCGGCGTCTTCCACCGGCTCGCCGCGGCCAAGCTGGCTGTCGCGGGTGTTCAGGTAGATCGCCGCGCCGCCCAGCTGATGCATGCCGGCCTCGAACGACAGGCGGGTGCGGGTCGAGTTCTTTTCGAACACCATCACCAGGGTGCGGTCGATGAGCGGGTGGTAGACCTCGTAGTTCTTGAATTTGCGCTTGATGATCTTGGCGCGCTCGATCACGTGTTCGAATTCGGCCAACGAAAAATCGGAGAACTGCAGAAAGTGCTTGATCGGTTTATTGATAGACATAATTGCAACGATTGAATGCTTCTGGCTACGAGCGGCCCGTGCTGGCGCAGGGTAAGCCTTCAATTATAACCGGTCTCCAAAGGCATGTCGTAAGAGCAATCATTTCCATTCAGGACAGCACAGCACGGAGCACCGAGCGCCAGCACGCCGGTCTTCAGCCGTCCCGGTCCGGAACGGCCGGTGCGACCAGCGGCAGGTCGAGGGTGAAACAGGTGCCGTCGTGTTCGCTGCTATGCACCATGATCTGTCCGCCCAGCACCACCGTGACGATGTTGTAGCTGATCGACAGCCCCAGCCCGCTGCCGCCCTGGCCCAGCCGGGTGGTGAAGAACGGGTCGAAGATGCGCGTGAGCTGCTCGGGCGCGATGCCCACGCCATTGTCGCGAAAGGTGATCTGCACGCGCCCGGCCTGCGGCGTGGCGCAGGACAGGCGCATGACGCCGGCACGCCCCGGCGCGAACGCGTGCAGCAGGGCGTTGGTGATCAGGTTGGCGATCACCTGGCCCAGCGGACCGGGATAGCTGTCGAGCAGTAGGTCGTCGGCCAGGTCCACCTCGATCTCGTGCCCGGCCGCGCGAATCTGGTTCATCATCGTGGCGATCAGCTCCTGGCACACCTGGCGCAGCCCGAAGCTGCGGCGCTGCTCCGTGGTGCGGTCCACCGCCACCTGCTTGAAGCTGCTCACCAGGCCCGCCGCGCTGTGCAGGGAGCGCATCAGCAGCGCCGATCCGCTCTGCGCCTCGCCGATGAATTCCTCCAGCTCGGAGCGGCGCAGGCCGCCGCCATCCAGCTTGGCCTTGATGGCCGCGGCCTTTTGTTCGATGGTGCTGGCAATCAGCAGGCTGTTGCCGATCGGCGTATTGAGTTCGTGCGCCACCCCGGCCATCAGCGCGCCGAGCGCGGCCAGCCGCTCTTGCGCGGCCAACGCGGTTTGCGCCGCCTGCAACTGGCGATAGGCGTCGGCGTTGGCCAGCGCGATGGCGCCGTACGCGCACAGGGTGCGAAACACCAGCCGTTCGTGCTCGCCGTAGGCGTTTGCCTCGGGCGACTGCACGGTCATCACGCCGATGGGGCGCGGGCCCACCATCAGGGGGATGAACAGGACCGACAGGTTGGCGCCGCTGCCGGGCCCGCGCCCGATGCAGATTTCGCGCGGCCCGGCCAGGCACTGCACGGCGTAATCGTACGGATCGGTCAACGGCTCGGCGCTGGCGGGCAGGGCCTGCCCCATCTCGACGCCGAAAGCGCGCCGCAACGCGCCGTGGGCGTCCATCAGGTAAATGGCGAAGGTGCGCGAGGGCAGCAGGCCATGGATGTGGCGGTCCAACACGTCGAACACGGCGGCCGCATCCAGATGCGCGGTGATCTCGCGCCCGATGACGGACAGGCGTTCGAGGATGCTGTCCATTAGCAGTCCAGCGCTCGCAGTGCCATCGTCAGTACCGTGTCAGTACAGCGTCTGCGCCGATTCGTGCAGCAGCTGGCCGTACAGCTGATGACGGAAGCGCGCGATCTTGCCTTCTTCCAGCGCGCCCAGGATGGCGCACTGCGGCTCGATCAGGTGGCGGCAGTTGTAGAATTTGCAGCCGCCCAGGTAGGGTTCGAATTCGACAAAGGCGCGCTCCAGCATGCCTTCGGACAGGTGATACAGCCCGAACTCCTGAAAGCCCGGCGAATCGATGATCGAGGCGCCGCCCGCCAACCCGTACAGGCGCGTGAAGGTGGTGGTGTGCTTGCCGGTGTCGAGCGCGGCGGAGATCTCGCGCACGGCAATGTCGGCGTCCGGCACCAACAGGTTGATCAGCGACGACTTGCCCATGCCCGACTGGCCGATGAAGATCGACGACTGGCCTTCGAGCAGCGGCATCAAGGTGGCCACCGCATGCTCGGGCTGGGTGCGCGCCGACACTTCGTGCAGCGGGTAGCCCAGCGACGTGTACATCACCAGCCGCTCGCGCGCCTTGGGCAGCGAATCGGTCACGTCGATTTTATTCAGGATCAGGTGCGCTTCGATGCCGGCCGCTTCGGCCGCCACCAGCGAGCGCGAGATCAGGTCGTCGGCAAAGCCAGGCTCGGTGGCCACGACGATGAACAGGCGCGTCAGGTTGGCCGCCAGCAGCTTGGACTTGTACTGGTCGGAGCGGTACAGCAGCGTCTTGCGCTCGGCGATCGAGTCGATCACGGCCTGGTCGCCGGAGGTCATCTGGATGTTGACCACGTCGCCCACGGCCACGTTGGTCTTTTTGCCGCGCGTGACGCACTGCACCTTGCGCCCATCGACGTTGGCCAGATAATGGCGGCCGTGCGCGGCGATGATCACGCCGGTCAGGCCCGTGGCCGCGGCCGCGCTCTTTTTGGACGCGCCGCTGGTGGTGGCGTCCTTGATGGATGCGTCTTTGCTTGGTGAGCCGTTGCTTGGTGCGTTCATCGTGCCGCCAGATTCAATTGGGCGATCCGCACCGAGGCGGGCGGATGCGAGTCGTAAAACGCCGAATGCAGCGGGTCGGGCGTAAGGGTGGAAGCGTTATCTTCGTACATCTTGACCAGCGCCGAGACCAGGTCGCGCGCGTCGGTGTGCTTGGCGGCGAAGGCGTCGGCTTCGAATTCGTGCTTGCGCGAGCTGATTGAGGTCAAGGGCGACAGCACGAACGTAAACACGGGCAGCACCAGCATGAACAGGATTAGCGCCATGGCGTCGTTGCCGCTGGCGTAGATCGGGTCCACGCCCAGTCCTTCATAAAACCACACCTGGTTCTTCAGGTAGCCCAGGAGCGCCAGAAATCCCAGCGACACCAGGAACATGACGGCCATGCGCTTGACAATGTGTTTCAGCTTGAAGTGACCCAGTTCATGGGCCAGCACCGCTTCGATTTCCTGCGGCGCCAGGCGCGCCAGCAGGGTGTCGAAGAACACGATGCGCTTGTTGGCGCCGAAGCCGGAAAAGTAAGCGTTGCCGTGGGCGCTGCGCTTGGAGCCGTCCATGACGAACAGGCCCTTGGAGGCGAAGCCGACGCGCTGCATCAGGCCTTCGATGCGCTGGCGCAGGCTGTCGTCGGCGAGCGGCGAAAATTTGTTGAACAGGGGCGCGATCACGGTCGGATACAGCACCATCATGAGCAGCTGGAAGCCGGTCCATACCAGCCATGCATACAGCCACCACAGCGGGCCGCTTTTTTCCATCAGGGTGAGGATCACCCAGATCAGCGGCAGGCCGATCACGGCGCCCAGCAGCGCGCCCTTGACCATATCGAACAGCCACAGGCCCGGGGTCATCTTGTTAAAGCCGAAGCGCTCTTCAAGCACGAACTGACGGTAGTAGTCGAACGGGATGTCGAGCAGGCCGGTGACCACCCCGAAGGCGACGATCAGGGTGATCTGGAAAGCCATGCCGGCGCCGGTCAGGGGCATGAGCGTCAGCGCCAGCCACTGCAGGCCACCCAGCAGCGTGAAGCCGATCAGCAGGGCGCTGTTAAACAGCAGGGCGATCAGGCCGAACTTGATCTTGGCGACGGTGTAGTCGGCCGCCTTCTGGTGGGCGGCGAGGGGGATGGTGGCGGCAAATTCGCTTGGGACGGCATGACGGTGGCGCAGCACGTGGCGCAATTGGCGCGACGACAGCCAGAAACGCAGGGCTATCGTTATAAGAAAGAAAGAAACGAACAATATTGAAAACGCGAGTGAATACATTCTGTGCCTGTGAGAAAATGCAGGATTGTTTAGGCCAAGAGAGAATTATGTCACAAGCCACTGAATCAGCAGCCGCGCCTGCACCCGCCCGCCCCAATGAGATGAACCTGGTCTGGGTCGATATGGAAATGACCGGCCTGGAGCCGGACTCCGACCGCATCATCGAGGTGGCGGTGGTCGTTACCGACATGCATCTGAACATTCTGGCCGAAGGCCCGGTGTTTGCCATTCACCAATCCGACGAGACGCTCGACAAGATGGATGCCTGGAACAAGGGCACCCACGGCCGCTCGGGTCTGATCGAGCGCGTGCGCGCCTCGACCGTGACGGAGGCGGAAGCGGAAGTTGCGCTGATCGCCTTTCTGAAGAATTTCGTGCCGGCCGGTAAGTCGCCCATGTGCGGCAACACCATTTGCCAGGACCGCCGCTTCATGGCGCGCGGCATGCCCAAGCTGGAAGCGTTCTTTCACTACCGCAATCTGGATGTGTCGACGCTGAAGGAATTGTGCAAGCGCTGGAAGCCGCAGATCGTGGCCGGCTTCAAGAAGCACCAGAAGCATACGGCACTGGCCGATATCATCGAGTCGGTGGAAGAGCTGCGCTACTATCGTGAGCACTTCATCGCGCTGTAAATCGGCGTGGAACGGGGCTGAGCCGGCAGTGGGCTGGCGGAACTGCCACTAGCGCATCGTCTTCCTCGCGAAGGAGGGTGTCGCAGAACACGCATTTATTTCAAAACCACTGCCATTTGCTCCGTCATCCCCGCGAAAGCGGGGACCCATGCTGAGCATGCAGCACTATGGAAGCCGGCTCAGCATGGGTTCCCGCATGCGCGGGA
>CALRYE020000234.1:0-7192 GCA_943372275.1 Janthinobacterium lividum | reverse complement strand
CGGCGGCGGAGTATTCCAGATTTCATCCAGGCTCGCCTTGAGTTCGGCAAACACGCTGGTGGCGCCGAACAGCAACAGGGCGGTGGCGACGGCCGTGGCAATCATGCCGCCTTCCTTGTCCTGGGCGCCGGCCAGTACCAGCTGGATGGCTTCGGCGCCCTGGGCGCCGACCAGTCCCTTGAGTTCGACCAGCAGGCGTCCCTGCGCGGCTTCGGCGCCATAGAAGAAGCCGGCGATGGCAATGACCAGCACCAGGATGGGGGCGATGGAGAATAAGGTGTAGAAGGCCAAGGCCGCGCCCTTGCTGGCGGCGCGGTGCGCGAACCATTCGGTCACGGCACAGCGCATGATGTGCACTAACTGCTTGGAGAACGGTTGCCACTTTATTTCTGAATCGATCATACAGCTCCTGATGTGTGACTACGCGGGTTGTGGCGGACCCGTTGAAAAACCTTCCGCCGTGCAGCCCGAACGGCAGCTGCCCGGCGAAAAGCGGGTACGGTGTTTACTGCACGCGGCGTTCGATGGTGATTTGTTCGACCTCGACGCGGCGGTTCGGCTCCAGGCAGCGGATCAGCTCGGAGCGGTTTTTCTCGTTGCAGGTGACGACGGGATTGGCTTCGCCCCGGCCATAGGCTTTCAGGCGCCCTTCGGCGATACCCTTGCCGATCAGGTAGCTGCGCACGGCGTCGGCACGGCGCTGCGACAGCTTGAGGTTGTACGCTGACGAGCCCAGGCGGTCGGCATAGCCGTTGATGTCGACATCGGTGATGCTGGGGTCGGCCGTCAGGGCAGCGGCGATTTCATCCAGCCGGGGTTGCGCACTGGTGAGCTCGGCGCTGTTGAAGCCGAACAGTTCGGTGGCCGACAGCGTGACCTTTTCAAAGCGCGGCGGCGGTGGCGGCGGTGGCGCCACCGGTGGCGGCGGCTGCTGCACCACGGGCGCTGGCGGCGGTTCGGCGGGACTGGGGGGCGGAGCGGCGACCGGCTTGCCGAACGAATAGTTCAGGCCCACGGCGAGATAGCGGTTGTTGCTGCGGTCAAACCCGAATCGCTCGTCATTGCGCAGGCGGCCCCGTACCGTGCGCAGGTCGGCCTGCAAGGCCCACTGCTCGTTCAAGCCCAGCTGGAAGCCCAGGCCGGCGGTCCAGTAGGGCGAGGTCTTGCTGACGCGGCGCAGCGGGTTGTCGACGCGGTCGCGTTCGGCGCCCACGCCGAACAGCAGGAACGGCCGGAAGCGCTTGCGCGACAGCATCAGCAGCATGTCGGCGCCTACCAGTGTCTGGCGATAGCTGTAGGGCCCCTCTTCGGCGCGCGCGTGGGTGGCCCCGACCTGCAGGTCCCACATGTCGTGGATGGGTTTGCCAAACTTGATGCCGCCACCGTAATCGCGCTCGTCGGTACCGAAGCCGATGTCCGGTTCGAACCCGATGACGCTGGGCTGCAAGTACCAGGAGGGATTGATCTCCTGCGCCAGGGTCGGACCCGCGGCGCAGAGCAGGGCGACGGCGAGGGCGATGGTATTGGCGCCGCCACTAGCTTTCCAGATGCGTTTCTTCGTGCGATTGTTGATGTTATTCACAGAGAACTCCCATATTGTTAATGAAGGTTTCGTCACTTGATGGGCTTGCATCTGGTTCGACTGAAGAATATGGGTGGGAGTTCAACCATTCGGTACGTTCACGCACACGAAACAGCAATCGTGTCATTTATGTCACGTTGTTGTTGAAAAAACCATCTTTACAATGTAATATCGCGCCGGGCTGGACGAGAGTCCAGGGCGGCGCGATAGCGTCACAGCATTAAAACGCGCCGGGCTGGACACAAGTCCAGGCCGGCGCGATCAGGCGTACCGCTTTTTTTGCAGCTGTTACGGCTGCAACAAGAGCTTGCTTATTAGTTGGTTTTTTCTGGCACGACGATCACGGTGTCGCCGGTCTTGCCTGGCTCGCCTTTTTCGCCTTCGGCACCAGGGGCACCTGGGGCGCCAGCTGCGCCTGCTTCACCTGGCGCGCCTGGTGCGCCCTGAACCACGACAGGAGCCGGAGCTGCGGTCGGCACTTCAACGGTCGGGGTGACCACGGTGGTTGCTGGTGGGTTCACGGTGGTTTTTTCGCAAGCGGTCAGACCAGCGATTGCGAACAGAGCTGCGAGAAGAGTGGTTTTCATGGTGGTTTCCTTTTATATGGTGTCGCTTGCCGGTGGCATGCGGACTACAACGTTTTGAGTCGGTGCCACGCAACTATTGCGCGAACGACACCACAATACGTTGTCATTACTGCTTGATCTGTACGGCAACGCACACAGCCCTTCCATCGCAACAAATCGCGGTGGCAACAAAAAACATGACCGGCAACCGCTAGTTTCCTGAAATGTTCGATGGCGCACAGACCAGTTGATCTGGCGCAGGCAATCTTGAGCCCAGTTGTGCGGAACCGAAGTGTTGTCAGGCTGTCAAACGCTACATGCCGGGACCGGACGAATGACTATCTCTTTATGGAGTACTCAACATGCATGCAACGTCAAACCAGAATAACGCCGCTCAAAACGAGATGACCGCAGTCCATACCTCTGCTAACTCTTCCCTGATCGAACGCGTCGCGCCACAGCCAGCCGAACGCGCTCCCATCTCGATGGCGCCGATCGAGCGGGTCCGTTCGACTTCCGCTACTCAGCGACGCATTGAAAACATGCAAAAGCTGATCGGCGAATTGTCGACCCACGAGATGCTGGCAGACGAGATCGCCTGGTTCCTCAAATTCTCGCCATCGGGCGCGCGCAAGTATATTCGCGATCTGCGCGAAGCCGGCGTGATCGAATTGGCGCGCTATATCGAAGGTACGGCCACGTATCTGGGCAAAGCGGTGTACCAGATTTCGCCGGACCCGGAGCGCGTCAAGGCGTTTTTGGCAGCGATCGTACAGCCCAAGCGTGAAGGCGCCGCGCCCCGCAAGGAGCGTCCAGGCCTGCGCGAGCAGAGCATGGCTGGCACCGGCCGTCATTTCCATATCCTGGCCGATGACACCCACTACGCGATCCGCGTGAACCGCAGCCCGGTCGCCCGCGATCCGCTGGTGGCAGCCTTGTTCGGCGCCGCGCCGTCGGCCAGCAAAGATGGCAGCAGCACCTGAGGCTAGGGCGGCAGGCGGCATTAGCTAGGTAGCAGCGATGTATCATGTGAGCAAAACATAAGTAGCAGGCGAACGGAACACTGTATTGCCTGACCTGAATGATGATAGTTGCAGTGAGCAGCAACAGAGCAGCAACACGGTAGCAGCGGCAATGCAGCTGTGACCCCGCTACTCGACGCACAACGACTACAGCGTTCACACCCAAACTGAATTACCTACCGCCCGCCTCACGGCGCCGGTGGGAGCCCGACAGGGCCTTACACCCGACAGGGCCGGATTTTTCCGGCCCTTTTCGCGTTGCGGCGCCGTTTTTACGCGATGGTCCGCGCCGCGCCCCTCCGATTTGCTGTACTTTTATGCATGGCAGATCGACCATCCGGTTGAAATGGGCGCAATCAGCCTCATTTGCACGACACAGCGCCCGGACGGACCAGTCGTACCTGACAGTCCTGCCTGCAATCTACCTACAAGCACTACCTACTAGTCCTACCTACCAGCCCTGGCTACAAGTCCTACTCACAGTCCTACCACCCAAGAAGGAATCCCCCCATGTTACCCACCCCTGAATCGCTCGAAGGCAAAAGCGTTCCGAATGTGACGTTCAAAGCCAGGCCCAACGACCAGTGGAAAGACCTCACCACCGATGAGCTTTTCAAGGGCCGTACCGTCGTGGTGTTTTCGCTGCCGGGCGCCTACACGCCGACCTGCTCGTCGACACACTTGCCACGTTATAACGAGCTCGCCCCCGTGTTCAAGCAACACGGGGTGGATGAGATCGTCTGCATCTCCGTCAACGATGCGTTCGTCATGAACGAGTGGAAAACGGGTCAGGATGCCGAAAATATTTCGGTGGTCCCGGACGGCAATGGCGACTTCACCGAAGGCATGGGCATGCTGGTCGACAAACGCAATATCGGCTTCGGCATGCGCTCGTGGCGCTATTCGATGCTGGTCAAGGACGGCATCGTGCAGAAAGCCTTCATCGAGCCGGACAAGGAAGGCGATCCGTTCGAGGTGTCCGACGCCGAAACCATGCTGCATTATCTGGCGCCCGAAGCGACCGTGCCCGAGCCGGTGGTGGTGTTCGCCAAGCCCGGCTGCCCGCACTGCGCCCGTGCCAAGGCGGCGCTGAAGGACCGTGGCCTGCGCTACAGCGAGATCACCCAGGACCAGCGCATCAACGGCAGCGTGCTGCGCGCCGTATCCGGTCAGTCAACCTGGCCGCAAGTGTTCATCGGCGGCAAGCTGATCGGTAATGCCGATGCGCTGGACGAGTATCTGTCCAAGCTCAGCGTGACTGCCTAAGCCACTATGGAAGCGCTGATCCTGATCGCGGTCGTCATCGTGGCGGTGGTGGTTGCGATGGCGTATCCCGGCTGGCGTTTGCGGCGCGTGCTGGCCCAGCCCATGCCGCCCGCGTGGGATGCCATCTTGCGACGCAATATTCCCGTCTATCCCCGCATGCCGGCCGAACTGCAGGCGCAGCTGCGCCGCCTGGTGCAGCAGTTCCTGCACCAGAAAAAGTTCGTCGGCTGTGAAGGCTTGGAGATCGACGACGAAATGCGCGTGACCATCGCCGGGCAAGCCTGCCTGCTGCTGCTCAACCGCCCCAGCCGGGTGTATCCGCGCTTGCATGCGGTGCTGGTCTACCCGAGCGCGTTCATCGTGCCGCGTAATCAGGTCGACGAAGCCGGCGTGGTGACCGAGGAGCGCCAGGATCTGCTGGGCGAGTCGTGGGAGGATGGCAGAGTGGTGCTGTCGTGGGATCACGTCCAGCGCGGCGCGCACGACTGGACCGACGGACAGAATGTGGTGCTGCACGAATTCGCTCACCAGCTCGACAGCGAATCGGGCCATAACAATGGCGCTCCCTATCTGGGCAGCCGTTCCAGCTACCGCAACTGGGCCGAAGTGCTCTCGCGCGACTTTGCCAATCTGCGCGCGGACGCGGCCTATGGCCAGCCGACGGTGATGGATCATTATGGCGCCAACAGCCCGGCCGAGTTTTTTGCCGTTGCGACCGAAACCTTTTTTGAAAAACCCTATCAAATGGCAGAGCGGCACGGCGAGCTGTTTTCCGAGTTCCTCAAGTATTACCGGGTCGATCCGCGCGAGTGGCTGACGCCGCCCGAACCGATCGATACGGGCTTTGCCTACGGGCGCTGGCAGTAGGACGAGTGCGTCGCACCGGGGGTATGCCCCGGGCGCGGCGAGTGCGTGCGTTAGCGTACAGAAGCAACAGCGCAACAGGCGCATCCTGTAGGTTCATTAGAGCAGGAGGATTACAGCATGTCGACAATCGTTGCAGGTCACTTTCAACTTCAGACCGAAGCCGAGCATGCGCGCCAGGAACTGGTGCGCGCCGGATTTTCGGAAGACCATATCAGCGCGTTCTATCTCAATCAGCCTGGTCAGCACGACATGACGCCGATTGGCGGCGACCGCGATATGTCCCCCGGCGCCAAGGAAACGCCTGAAGCCGTGCTGGAAGGCGCTGCCACCGGCGGCGCCATCGGCGTGGCCATCGGTGCGGCGACCTCCATCGCCACCGGTCCTGCCGGTCCCATCGTCGGCGGCCTGCTGGGCGCGCACGTGGGTTCGCTGTTCAGCCTGTCCAAGATGAAGGAAGCGGGCCAGGGCGAAGAAGGCGGCGGCAACGTCGTCGAGCCACGCAAGGCCGGTATGTTGGTGGCCGTGGCGCTCGACCAGCCCGACCAGGAGGCGCGTGCGCTGGAGGTGTTGCGTCAGCTGGGCTCGCATCACATCGAGCGCGCCAACGGCACCATCGAAAATGGCGACTGGACCGATTTCGATCCGCTTAGCTTGCCCAAGTTGATCCACTGAACGACCAGCCGACGCAGCGAATCGCCTGAGCATCCAATCTCCGGATTGGATAGCCGGGCAAACGGTTAGTCTGCGTTTTTTGCGCCATTCATTGTGCCGCGCCACGTCTTCGACGGGCGCGGCACAACTGTTTCGACAGGGTGCCTGGGCGCAGGGCGGTTAACGCGAATGCGCTCAATGCCCTCAATGCCCCCAATGCCCTACATGCTCCAGTGCGCTCAATGCGCCATCATCACCGGCACCGTCATTGCCTCCAGTACGCTGCGCGTCACCCCTCCCAGTATCGTTTCGCGCACGCGCGAATGTCCGTAGCCTCCCATCACCAGCAAATCCGCGTCGCGGTCGGCCACCACCGACAGCAAGGCCTCGCCGATGGCGTTGCGGTGAAACGCGCGATGCTGTCCATCGATGGTGTGCTGTACCAGCACCGCGTCGATGCCATGGCGCTTCAGATACACCACCGGATCGACCATGCGCGCATCGAGCGCATCGCGCCCGGGCGGCACCGTGTGAATCAGCGCGACACTGACGCGCCCGGCGCGCGCCAGCAACGGCAGCGACAGCTGCAGCGCGCGTGCCGCTTCCCGGCTGGCGTCCCAGGCCACCAGTGGATGCTGCGCCAGGCCCACGCCGAGCGCGGCCACCGGCAGGATCAGCACCGGGCGGCCCGCGTGCAGCACCACATGGGCCGCCAGGTCGGCACTGGACGCATGGGCCGCCTCGGCCTGACTCATGACCGCCAGGTCGGCGCCACGCGCGTGCAAGGCCAGCCCCGCTCCCGCTTCATCGTCGATCAGCCGCGCTTCATGCGTGGGCGGCGCATCGCGCTGGCACTGGCGCAGGAAGGCGTCGAGCGCGCCGTTGGCTTGCTCGCGCAACATCTGCAGATGCAGCGCCAGGGTCGGGTCGTTCTGCTCCGACGGCAGCGACGCATACAGGAAGCGCGACAAGCCGCTGGTGGCCGCGCCGATCACATGGGCATTGTGGCGCCGCGCCAGCGCGCATGCAACGCGGGTGCGCTCGCCGCTGTGGGGGCCGTGGTCGACGTGAACGAGGATGGTGTGAATGGACATGCGCACTCCCGGGTTGACTTACATCATGTAAAGGATGCCGACACAAGGCTTGATCTTTCTCAATATTGGACCAGCCCGTCGCCCTAGACTGAGGCTCGGACCGACAAGGCCATTCAACAAGACCAATAGGGAAAAGAGATGAGC
>CALRYE020000233.1:0-7367 GCA_943372275.1 Janthinobacterium lividum | reverse complement strand
TGGATGTCTGGGCGCTGACCGATCACGACGAAGTCGGCGGCATCGAGCGGGCCCGCGCCGCGGCCACCGCGCTGGGCATGCGCTTCGTGGCCGGGGTGGAGATTTCCATCACCTGGGCCAATGAGACGGTGCACATCGTGGGCCTGCAGATCGACGAGTGCAACGCCGGCCTGTTGCAGGGGCTGGCCGCCACGCGCAACGGGCGCGATGCGCGCGGGCGCGAAATGGCGGCCCAGCTGGCCCGCGCGGGCATTCCCGGCGCCTACGAGGGCGCACTCAAGTATGTGGACAATCCCGACCTGATGTCGCGCACCCATTTTGCCCGCTACCTGGTCGAATGCGGCGCCTGCGCCAACATTCCCGAAGTGTTCCGCAAATACCTGACCGAAGGTAAGCCGGGCTATGTGCCGCACCGCTGGGCCAGCCTGACCGAGGCGGTGGGCTGGATACGCGGGGCAGGGGGCATCGCGGTGATCGCGCACCCGGGACGCTACAAGTTCAGCAGCACCGCGGAGGGCGCCTTGTTCGATGAGTTCAAGGAGCTGGGCGGCGCGGCGATCGAGGTGGTGACGGGCAGCCATACGCCGGATCAGTATGGTATTTACGCGGAGCAGGCGCGCCGTTATGGGTTTCTGGCCTCGCGCGGGACCGATTTTCATGCGCCGGGTGAATCGCGCGCGGATTTTTCCGTGTTGCCGCCGTTGCCGAGCGCACTCAAGCCGGTGTGGCATGACTGGTTTTGAGTGGCCGGTGGCGGCCTGACGCGGCTTCGCTTTGCCGCAGCCGGCTCGGCGTACACGCGGCAGCGGTCGACCCGCTAACCTCCGAGCCCCTGTCCTCGCCTTCGCGAGGACAAGATGTTGACGGATTTGACTCTCCGCCTTCGGCATGGGCAGGGTATGGGTCCACGCTTGCTCAGCATCGGTGCTCGCCTTCGCCAGCACATGGTGCGCAGTGCGCGCGACGCTGCCACCCCTTGATTTTCCGTAAAGTCATCCTTATCTTAGCGGCCTGACCATCCCTTTTCGCCTGGAGGCGATTCTCCATGAAACGTATCGTGTTGTTCATTGCCACCAATCTGGCCGTGATGCTGGTGCTCTCGCTCGTGCTCAACGTGCTGGGCATCGGCCGCGGCGTGGGTCCGGACGGTATCAATGTCGGCAGTCTGCTGGTGTTTTCGGCCGTCGTCGGTTTCACCGGAGCCATCTTCTCGCTGCTGATCAGCAAACCCATGGCCAAGTGGTCCACCGGCGCGCGCGTGATCGAGCAACCGGGCAACTCCACCGAGCAGTGGCTGCTGCAGACCGTGCGCACCCTGTCCGAGCGCGCCGGCATCGCCATGCCGGAAGTGGCCGTCTACGACGGCGAGCCGAACGCGTTCGCCACCGGCGCCTTCAAGAATTCCGCCCTGGTGGCCGTGTCCACAGGTCTGCTGCAAAGCATGAACCGCGATGAAGTCGAAGCCGTGCTGGGCCACGAGATCGCCCACGTGGCCAACGGCGACATGGTCACCATGACGCTGATACAGGGCGTGGTCAATACCTTCGTGGTGTTCCTGGCGCGCGTAGTCGGCTACTTCGTCGACAAGGTGATTTTGCGCAGCGAGAACGGCCGCGGCATCGGCTACATGGCCACCGTGTTCGTGTGCGAGTTGCTGTTCGGCCTGCTCGCTTCGATCATCGTGGCCTGGTTCTCGCGCCAGCGCGAATTCCGCGCCGACGCCGGCTCGGCCAAGCTGCTGGGCAGCCCGGTGCCGATGCAGCACGCGCTGGCCCGCCTGGGCGGCCTGGCGCCGGGCGCGCTGCCGCAGTCGATGGCCGCCTCCGGGATCTCGGGCAGCGGCGGCGGCTGGGGTGCGCTGTTTTCCACCCACCCGCCGATGGAACAACGCATCGCCGCGCTGGCAGCCTTGCCCGCGCAGCGAACTTAACTACAAGCGACATTGAATGAGTCAATTCTTCCAGGTTCATCCCGACAATCCGCAGGCGCGCCTGATCAAGCAGGCGGCGCAGATCATCCACGGCGGCGGCATCGTGGCGCTGCCGACCGATTCCTGCTACGCCCTGGTATGCCACCTGGACGACAAGAACGCCGTGGAGAAGTTGCGCCGCATCCGCGGGATCGATGAGAAGCACCATCTGACCTTGCTGTGCCGCGACTTGTCGGAAATTGCCGAATACGCCCGCGTGGACAACCGCCAGTTCCGCTGGCTCAAGGCGGCCACGCCGGGGCCGTACACGGTGATTCTGGAGGCGACCAAGTCGGTGCCGCGGCGCCTGTCGCATCCGTCGCGCAAGACCATCGGCCTGCGCGTGCCGGAAAACGCCATCGCCCACGCGCTGCTGGCCGAACTGGGCCAGCCGCTGATCGGCACCACGCTGATCCTGGGCGAGGAATTGCTCAACGACGCAGACAGCATCCGCGACGCCCTCGACAAGGCGGTCGACCTGATCATCGACGGCGGCGCCTGCTCGATGGAGCCGACCACGGTGATCGACCTGACCGCGGCCGAGCCGGTGCTGGTGCGCCAGGGGCGCGGCGACGCCGCCGTGTTCGGGCTGTAGTTCAACACCGGTCGTAGCGCCCACTCCCGCCGTTTCCCCCGCCCTCGCGGCCCCGCGCCATGCGGGGCGCCCACGGCGCCTCTGATAGAATCGCACCATGGATGATATTTATGGATGAAATCGTACGCAACATCGCGGTGTATGCGCTGCCCGTTCTTTTTGCGATCACCTTGCACGAAGCGGCCCACGCCTATGCGGCGCGCATGTTTGGCGACAACACCGCGTACGCGGCCGGGCGCATGACCTTAAATCCCCTCAAGCATATCGACCCGCTGGGCACCATCGTCATTCCCCTGGTGCTGTACCTGACGACCGGCTTCGTGTTCGGCTATGCCAAGGCGGTGCCGGTCAACTTCGGCGCGCTGCGCAATCCCAAGCGCGACATGGCGTGGGTCGCGCTGGCCGGCCCGATGGCCAATTTCGTCATGGCGCTGATGTGGCTGGTATTCGCCCTGTTGCTCAGCGCGACCGGCGTGACCGAGACCTTCCCGCACATGGTGGCGCAGGCCGGCGTGCTGACCAACCTGCTGATTTTCGCCTTTAACCTGCTGCCGATTCCGCCGCTCGACGGCGGCCGCGTGCTCACCAGCATGCTGCCCAACCGCCTGGCGTATCAATTCGCGCGCATCGAGCCGTACGGGTTCTTTATTGTGCTGGGCCTGCTGATGCTGAAGCTGCTTAACTTTTGGGTATTACCCGTGATGATGCTGGGCCAGTATGTGCTGGGCCTGCTCGCTTCCCCTTTGACTTTCCTTTTGAGCTGAACATGTACCCAGATCGTGTTGTATCCGGCATGCGCCCCACCGGCACCATGCACCTTGGCCACTACCACGGCGCCCTGAAAAACTGGATCAAGATGCAGTCGGAGCAGCCCTGCCTGTTCTTTGTCGCCGACTGGCACGCGCTGACCACCCACTACGACGACCCGACCATCATCGAGCGCAGCACCTGGGACATGGTGATCGACTGGCTGGCCGCGGGCATCGATCCGTCGCAGGCGACCATCTTCATCCAGTCGCGCGTGCCCGAGCATGCCGAGCTGCACCTGCTGCTGTCGATGGCCACGCCGCTGGGCTGGCTGGAGCGCGTGCCGACCTACAAGGACCAGATCGACAATCTGACCAGCAAGGACCTGGCCACCTACGGCTTTCTGGGCTACCCGCTGCTGCAGGCGGCCGACGTGCTGATCTACCGGGCCACCGAAGTGCCGGTGGGCGAAGACCAGATCCCGCACATCGAAATGATGCGCGAGATCGCGCGCCGCTTCAATCATATGTACGGCAAGGAAAAGGACTTCGAAGAAAAAGCCCTCGAAGCGGTCAAGAAGCTGGGCAGCAAGCGCGCCAAGCTGTACCTGGAATTGCGCACCGGCTACCAGCAGGATGGCAAGGACGAGGCGCTGGAACAGGCCAAGGCCATGCTGGACGACGCCCAGAGCCTGTCGATGATCGACCGCGAGCGCCTGTTCGGCTACCTGGAAGGCAGCCGCAAGCTGATCCTGGTCGAGCCGCACGCCAAGCTGACCACCACGTCGCGCCTGCCCGGCCTGGATGGCCGCAAGATGTCCAAGAGCTACGGCAACTCGATCTCGCTGCGCGAAGATCGCGATTCCGTGATCAAGAAAGTGCGCACCATGCCGACCGATCCGGCGCGCGTGCGCCGCACCGATCCGGGCGATCCGCGCAAGTGCCCGGTCTGGCAGCTGCATGAGGTGTATTCCGACGAAGCGGTCAAGGACTGGGTCGTCAAGGGCTGCACCACGGCCGGCATCGGCTGCATCGAGTGCAAGCAGCCGGTGATCGACGCCATCATCGCCGAGCAGGAACCGATGCGCGAGCGTGCCCAGCAGTATCTGGACGATCCGTCGCTGGTGCGCGCCATCGTGGCCGACGGCTGCGACACGGCGCGCAAGCTGGCGCAGGAAACCATGCGCGACGTGCGCGAAGTCATGGGCCTGTCGTACACCTGATGGGTGCAGCATCGAGCTGGGTTGCGCGCTTCGCGCCGCTGGCGCCGCCGGGCGAGGTGCTCGACCTGGCCTGCGGCACGGGCCGTCACGCGCGCCTGTTCGCCGCGCTGGGGCACCCGGTGCTGGCGCTGGACCGCGATGCGGCGGCGCTCGAACAGGCGGGCGGGGCGGGGATTACGCCGTTGCAGTTCGACCTGGAAGATGGCGCGCAGCCGTGGCCGTTCCAGGCAGGGCGCTTTGCCGCCGTTGTCGTTGCCAATTATCTGCACCGGCCCTTGCTGCGCGCGCTGGCGGCCAGTCTGGCCCCGAACGGCGTGCTGATTTACGAGACCTTCGCCGTTGGCAACGAAGCGTTCGGTCGGCCCAGCAATCCCGACTTTCTGCTGCAGGAGGGCGAGCTGCTGGCGCTGGCGGCCGATGCGGGCTTGGCGGTGGTGGGGTATGAAGCGGGATTCAGCGCAGGGTCGGGCGCGACCGCGAAGCCGTCGATGGTGCAGCGCCTGTGTGCAGTGGGCCGGGAATTTCCCCGCGCCGCAGCCGCGCTGGACCGAACCGAGGCGCGTTTCTAGTCAAGAATGAACCATTCCGGCGGGGTATCCGCTACAATCAGGCTTTATTTACCAGCATAGTTACCGATATATGATCAAGGGCAGCATAGTAGCAATCGTCACGCCGATGCATGCAGACGGCAGCCTGGACATTCCAGGCATGCGCAAACTGATCGACTGGCACATTGCCGAAGGCACCGACGGCATCGTTGTCGTCGGCACCACGGGCGAGTCGGCCACCGTCAGCGTCGAAGAGCACTGCGAACTGATCCGCGTGAGCGTCGAGCATGCCAAGGGACGCATTCCGATTATTGCCGGCACCGGCGGCAACTCCACCACGGAAGCCATCAAGCTGACCGAGTGCGCCAAGGAAGTCGGCGCCGACGCCGCCCTGATGGTCGTGCCTTACTACAACCGCCCCACGCAAGAGGGCATGTACCGCCACTTCAAGACCATCGCCGAAGCGGTCGACCTGCCCATCATCCTGTACAACGTGCCCGGGCGCACGGTGGCGGACATGTCGAACGAGACGGTGCTGCGCCTGTCGGCCATTCCGAATATCGTCGGCATCAAGGATGCGACCGGGAATATCGGGCGCGGCACCGAGCTGCTCAAGATGGTGCCGAAAAGCTTCGCCGTGTATTCGGGCGACGATCCGACCGCGATGGCGCTGATGTTCTGCGGTGGCGCGGGCAATATTTCCGTGACCGCCAATGTGGCGCCGCGCGCGATGCACGAGCTGTGCGTGGCGGCCATGGCCGGCGACGTGGCCAAGGCGGTCGAGATCAACAACCGCGTGCTGCCCCTGCACCAGAAACTGTTCGTCGAGCCGAACCCGGTGCCGGTCAAGTGGGCCATGGCCGAGCTGGGCCTGATCCCGAGCGGCATGCGCTTGCCGCTGGCGCCGCTGGGCGACGAATTCCACGAGACCGTCCGCGCCAGTTTGCGCGATGCCGGCGTGCTCCCTCCGACCTGACGCCACGCAGTTTCCTCGCTCAGGATTAACCGATTCCCGCTGTAATTTAGGCACTCATCCCGTACAACATGACTATTCGCAAGACAACTACAACGGCCCTGGCCACCCGCGGCCTCGTGCTTTCGGCCCTGATGGTCAGCTTTGCCGGCTGCGGCATGATCGGCTCGGTGATCGAGCAGGACAAGGTCGATTATCGCGGCGCCAAGAAGGCGGCTCCGCTGGACGTGCCGCCGGACCTCACGCAGCTGCAAAAAGACAACCGTTACGCCGTGCCGGAAGGCCGTGGCGTGGCATCGGCATCGACCTACCAGCAGCCGCAGGGCGCCGGCGTACCCATGGCCGGTCCGGCCGGCTCGGCCACGCCGATCGGCCCCGTCAATCAGGACACCATGCGCGTGGAGCGCTCCGGCACCCAGCGCTGGCTGGTCGTGAACCAGACGCCCGAGCAGCTGTGGCCGGTGCTCAAGCAGTTCTGGACCGATTCCGGCTTCACCGTGCTGGAAGAGTCGCCCACCACCGGCATCATGGAAACCGACTGGCTGGAAAACCGCTCGAAGATCCCGCAGGACTTTATCCGCCGCAACATCGGCAAGGTGTTCGATTCGCTGTATTCCACGGGCGAACGCGACAAGTACCGCACGCGCCTGGAGCGCAGCGCCAACGGCGGCACCGAGGTCTACATCAGCCACCGCGGCGCGGAAGAAGTACTGGTCGGCGCGCAGAAGGAAACCACCACCTGGACCGGACGCGCCAACGATCCGGCGCTGGAAGCGGAATTTTTGTCCAAGCTGATGGCGCGCCTGTCCGGCGCCACCGACGACAAGAAAGCCATCGCCACGGCCCAGACCGCCGTAGCCAACCCCGTGGTGGCGCCGCAGCTTGCCAGGCTGGTCGGCACTGGCGCGGCCAGTTACGTGGAACTGGACGAAGGGTTCGACCGCGCCTGGCGCCGTGTCGGCCTGGCGCTGGACCGCGTCGGCTTCACCGTGGAAGACCGCGATCGCGTGCAGGGTACCTATTTCGTGCGCTACGTCGATCCGGACGTGGTGGCCAAGGAAGGTTTCCTGAGCAAGCTGCTCAGCTTCGGCAAGTCGACCGACAAGGCCAAGGAAGCGCAGAAATACCGCGTCTCCGTCAAAGCGGCCACCGGTGCGGCAACCAGCCAGGTGACCGTGTTGGATAACGAAGGCAAGCCGGACGCGTCGCCTACCGGCGCCAAGATCCTCAAGCTGCTGAACGATGAACTGAAATAACGATGACGGCTTAAGTCATCGCAAGCGCAAAAAAACCGGCTCGCGTGGCCGGTTTTT
>CALRYE020000232.1:0-7500 GCA_943372275.1 Janthinobacterium lividum | reverse complement strand
CTTTCGCGGGGATGACGGAGCAAATGGCAGTGGTTTTGAAATAAATGCGTGTTCTGCGACACCCTCCTTCGCGGGGACAACGTTGGCAATCTTTCGATTGCTCGAATTTCAGCGAGTCCGGTTGTGCCCCGGATTCACTACCGGGTTCACCCCTCGCGCTTGAGTTCCACCCGGCGCGCCACGCCGCTCACCCCCGGAAACCCCTGAAACGCGCTCTGTACCAGCGCCGGCATCACCATGGGCGTCGACATCTCGGTGCTGTTGTTGTGCACCGTCACGTCGAACAGGCGCTTGCCGTCGGCGGCCGACTTGATCGCCACCTGCACTTCGCGCTTGAACACATGGCGCGTCACCTCGGTATACGCCGGCGGGCCATCCCAGAACGGATCATAGAACGGGCTGTAGAAGCCGCCGCCCCACGCGCGCCGGCCAGCCCAGCGCGAGCGATAGTATGGATTGCCGAACATGAAGCGCGGGCTGTAATGGAACGACGGCCCCATGTAAGGATAGGTCGGCACCAGCAACCGCACCGGTACGTCGGTGGTGGTAAAGCGCATGTCCACTTTCAAGCCCGGCTTGTCGGCGGGACCCGCGTCGCGAAAGCCCAGCTTGGCCAGTTCGCCGCGCACCAGATTCTGGTAGCTGCGCAATTCCAGCGTGTCGTCCTGCGGCGGCGGCGCCTCGAACACGTAGGTTTTATTTGGAATTTCCGCCGGCCATTCATGGAATGTCGTGACGTTGCTTTGGATCGTGCTCGCACAACCGCTCAGTAACAGCGTCACAGCTGCTCCAGCGGCAATTAACAGTCGTTTCATCTCTCCCCCTACACCAATCGGAATTCACCGAACTTAACTTTACGGTGACCATCTTAATTTCGAACATATATTACAGTTTGTTACCGCACGAACATAGCGATACATTCAGCGACCCATAGCGGCAGGGGCGGGTCGGTATTGGTAAAATAGGGGTCTGATCCACCTGCCGAGCCTTACGGGCCACCTCACCATGCGCACAGACACTGCCCAGACGATCTATCGCAAAGACTACACACCGCCGAGCTACCTGGTTGAAACAGTCGAGCTGGGCTTTGATCTCGATCCCGACCGCACCATCGTGGCCAGCCGCCTGACCATGGCGCGCAACCCGGACAGTGCCCAGCGCGAGATCGAGCTGCACGGCGAAAACATCGACCTGGTGGCGCTGCGCATGAACGGCAAGACCCTCGGCCAGGGCGACTACCATATCGATGGCAACGTGCTGCGCATCGCCCATCCGCCGGAACAGGTCACGCTGGAAATTGAAACCCTGTGCGCGCCCGTCAAGAACACCACCCTGAGCGGCCTGTACGTTTCCAACGGCAACTTCTTCACCCAGTGCGAGGCCGAGGGCTTCCGCAACATTACTTATTTCCCGGACCGGCCCGACGTCATGGCGCGCTTTACGGTCATGCTGCGTGGCGACAAGGATAAATATCCCGTGCTGCTGTCGAACGGCAATCTGATCGAAGAGGGCGACCTGGGCGATGGCCGTCATTACGCCAAGTGGGAAGATCCGTTCAAGAAGCCGTCCTACCTGTTCGCCCTGGTGGCGGCCTGTCTGGTCTGCCAGGAAGAGACCTTCCGCCTGGCCGATGGCCGCGATGCCTTGCTGCAGGTGTGGGTCGAGGACGGCAATCTGGACAAGACCGACTACGCCATGCAGTCGCTCAAGAACAGCATCCGCTGGGACGAGGAGCGCTTCGGGCTGGAACTGGACCTGGACCGCTTCATGATCGTCGCCGTGAGCGACTTCAACATGGGCGCGATGGAAAACAAGGGCCTGAACATTTTTAATACCAAGTTCGTGCTGGCCAATCCGCGCGTGGCCACCGACATCGATTACGCCGGCATCGAAGCGGTGGTGGGCCACGAATACTTCCACAACTGGACCGGCAACCGGGTCACCTGCCGCGACTGGTTCCAGCTGTCGCTGAAAGAAGGCTTGACCGTGTTCCGCGATCAGGAATTCTCCGCCGACATGATCGGCACCGACACGGGCCGCGCCGTGGGCCGCATCGACCAGGTGCGCACCTTGCGCGGCTACCAGTTCCCCGAAGACGCGGGACCGATGGCCCACCCCGTGCGCCCCGACTCCTTCGTCGAGATCAACAATTTCTACACGGTGACGATCTACGAAAAGGGCGCGGAAGTGGTGCGCATGTACCAGACCCTGCTGGGCCGCGACGGTTTCCGCAAGGGCATGGACCTGTACTTCGCGCGGCATGACGGCCAGGCCGTCGAGTGCGACGATTTCCGCCGCGCCATGTCGGACGCCAACGACCGCAACCTGGACCAGTTCGAACGCTGGTACAGCCAGGCCGGCACGCCGGTGGTGCGGGCCGAAACCCATTACGATCCGTCGCGCAAGACCTACGACGTCACCCTGACCCAGACTTGCCCGGCCACCCCGGGGCAAGCCGTCAAGCAGCCGTTCCACATCCCCGTGGCGGTGGGCTTGCTGGGTGAGAACGGCGCGGACCTGCCGCTGACCCTGAATGGCGAAGCGCGCGGCACCACCGCCGTGCTGGAACTGACGGAAAGCTGGCAGAGCTTCCGCTTCACCGGCGTGGAAGAAGAGCCGATTCCGTCGATCCTGCGCGACTTTTCGGCCCCGATCGTGCTGGAATATAACTACACGGACGCGCAGCTGCTGCATCTGTTCAACTACGACAGCGATCCGGTCAACCGCTGGGAAGCCGGCCAGCGCCTGGCCATGGCGCGCCTGCTCAAGCTGACCGGCGCGGTGGCCCACGGCACCAAGCTGGAACTGGACGACACTTTCGTCGAAGCGACCCGCAAGATTCTCACCGACGACAGCCTGGACGCGGCATTCCGCGAGCAAGCTCTGATGCTGCCGTCGGAGACCATGATTGCCGAGCAGATGGACGTGGTCAATCCGCAGGCGATCCACCTGGCGCGCCAGTTCATGCGCGGCAGCATCGGCCAGCTATTGCGCACCGAGTTGCTGGCGCAGTACGACGCCAATCTGACGCCCGGCCCGTACAGCCCGGATGCCCACTCGGCCGGCAAGCGCGGCTTGAAGAACCTGTGCCTGGCGTACCTTGCCTCCGCACCCGATAGCGACACGCTCGACCTGATCGAGCGCCAGTACGATCAGGCCGACAACATGACGGACCGCGCCGCCGCACTGGTGGCCCTGATCCAGGCCAACCCCGATAGTCTGCCGCGCGTCTTGCAGCGTTTCTACGACGACTACAAGAACGAGGCCCTGGTGATCGACAAGTGGTTCGCCATGCAGGCTTCGAGCCCGTCCGCTAGCCTGGAGACGGTGCGGGCATTGATGCAACATCCGGCATTCAACATCAAGAATCCGAACCGCGCGCGCAGCCTGCTGTTCTCGTTCTGCACCGGCAACCCGTCGCAGTTCCATGCTGTCGACGGCAGCGGTTACGCCTTCTGGGCCGAACAGGTAGCAACGCTCGACAGCCTCAATCCGCAGGTGGCCAGCCGCCTGGCCCGCGCGATGGACCGCTGGCGCCGCTATGCGCCGGCCTTGCAGGTGCACATGAAAGAAGCACTGCAGCAGGTCGCCGCCAATAAATTGTCCAACGACGTGCGCGAAGTGGTCGGCAAGGCGCTGGCCTGATCACAACAACGCTGTCCTATAAATATTCCAATCAAACCAAAGGAAGTCCATGAAACGCGTCAGTCTCACGCAGTACCTGGTTGAAGAACAACGCCTGCACAACACCATTCCCGCCGAACTGCGCCTGCTCATCGAAGTGGTCGCGCGCGCCTGCAAGACCATCAGCCACTCGGTGGGCAAGGGCGCGCTGGGCGATATTCTGGGCAGCGCCAACACCGAGAATATCCAGGGCGAAGTGCAAAAGAAGCTGGACGTGATTTCCAACGAGATCCTGCTGGAAGCGAACGAGTGGGGTGGCCACCTGGCCGCCATGGCGTCGGAAGAAATGGAATCGATCCATCCGATTCCGAACCGCTACCCCAAGGGCGAATACATGCTGCTGTTCGATCCACTGGACGGCTCGTCGAACATCGATGTGAACGTATCGATCGGCACCATTTTCTCGGTGCTGAAGGCGCCCGAAGGAATGGGCCAGCCGACCGAAGCGGACTTCATGCAGGCCGGCAGCATGCAGGTGGCCGCCGGTTACGCCGTGTACGGGCCGCAAACCATGCTGGTGCTCACCACCGGCAATGGCGTCAACTGCTTTACCCTGGACCGCGAGATGGGCTCGTGGGTGCTGACCCAGCGCAACCTGACCATTCCGGAAGACACCAAGGAATTCGCCATCAACATGTCGAATTCGCGCCACTGGCATGCGCCGGTGACCAGGTACGTCGACGAGTTGCTGGAAGGCGCGACCGGCACGCGCGGCAAGGACTTCAACATGCGCTGGATCGCCTCGATGGTGGCCGACGTGCATCGCATCCTGAACCGCGGCGGCATTTTCATGTACCCGGCCGATACCCGCGACACCTCCATGCCCGGCAAGCTGCGTTTGATGTACGAAGCCAACCCGATGGCCATGATCGTCGAACAGGCCGGCGGCGCGGCCACCGACGGGCGCCAGCGCATCCTCGACATTGCCCCGCAAAAGCTGCATCAGCGCGTGCCTGTGTTCCTCGGATCGAAGAGCGAAGTGGAGCGCGTGACCCAGTATCACGATTAAATCACGACCAAATCACGATTAAATCACGATTAAAAAGCGGGCAAACCACGATTCGGACTAGCAAGAATGCCAAAGTCTTTGCTAGAATACGGGTCTTCGCCGCTTTAGCTCAGTTGGTAGAGCAGTTCATTCGTAATGAAAAGGTCGCCAGTTCGATTCCGGCAAGCGGCACCAGTACCAGTATGACAAGCTGTAAACAGACAAACCCGCGCGTTGCATGACGTTGCGGGTTTTTTGTTGCCTGAAACCTTAGAGCGCTCGTTGTCGTCACCGTCGCCATTGAGCTGGATCTACCCGCGTCGTTTTGTTGGCAATAATGGCGCGGCGGCGTGGTCAAAAGGGTTGCCCAGACAATCGTGGAGAAGTCCATGTCAATCACTCCGAATCCAAACGACCCCCGGCACGCCGGATTCTCCAATTGACGGCGGCCATAAATCGCCAGATGCTAGGGGAATGGAAGCACGTTTCACGAGACTCGAACACGAAGTCGCCGCCATCAAAGTCGATGTCGCGCTGATTAAAGCAACGGGTGCCACCAAGACCGACATTGCCGAACTCAAGTCTGAACTCAAGTCAGCAATTGCCGAGAGCCGCGCCACCACTATCCTTTGGGTGTCCACGGTCGTGGTGATCGGACAGATTCTTCCCGCTATCCTCAAGTTCTTCCTTTCGTAAGCACGTAAATCCGACCCGTTTGTGTTGTTCTCGATAGCTATTTCAAGAGATTCTTTGATTTTCCTTACGGAAACCATCAAAACCGTCGCGCCTGGTACTTTTTGTTTTCGTACGGAAAGTATATGATCGTTAACTGATGGGCCGAAATTATCTTGCAATTGGTGCAACACGGCCCCCGATCAACGGCAGAATGGGAATCCGCACATGTTATCTAACCTCAAAATTGGTCAACGGCTGGGAATCGGCTTCGCCGTGGTGCTGTTGCTGATGGCAGCGCTGGTGATGGTGGCATTGACGCGCTTGTCGTCGATCAATGCCTCCGGCGATGAGCTGATCGACCGGGATTGGGTCAAGGCCGAGGCGGCCAATGTCATCAACGCCACCACGCGCGCCAATGCCCGCCTGACCATGGAATTGTT
The DNA here is from genome assembly GCA_943372275.1 of Janthinobacterium lividum. Taxonomy (GTDB): domain Bacteria; phylum Pseudomonadota; class Gammaproteobacteria; order Burkholderiales; family Burkholderiaceae_D; genus Telluria_A; species Telluria_A lividum_A. The sequence goes on along the minus strand of CALRYE020000232.1, from coordinate 1,713 downwards.
CGTCGCGCCGGATGCCGCCTATGTTGCCAAGGTACGCCAGCAGATCGACGTCAACAAAAAGGCCATCGGCGACGCCATCAAGGTGCTGACGGACCTGGCCGACCGGCCGGAAGAAACCACCGCTTTGGCCGTCATGAAGGAACAGCGGGCCAGCTACGTGGCTTCTTTCGAAAAAGTGGGCAAGCTGGTCGACGCTGCCCAGCGCGACGAAGCGAGCAAGATGATGATCAGCGAAACCTTGCCGGCGCTCGATAGCCTGCAAGGGTCGATCCAGACGGTGCTGGTCCTGCAACGGACCATCGCCAAGGCCGCGGCAGACGACGTACGCGAGCATATCGCCTTCGCCCGCACCATGCTGATCGGGCTGGGCGTGGTCGCCGTGGGCCTGGGCATCGCGTTCGCCATGCTGATCAGCCGCTCGATTACCGGACCCATCAACCGCGCCGTGCGCATCGCCGAGACGGTCGCGGCGGGCGACCTGACCAGCGAAATCGACGCCTCCGGCAAAGATGAAACGGCCGAGTTGCTGCGCGCGCTGAGCAAAATGAACGCCAGCCTGCAAGGCATCGTCGGCCAGGTTCGCAGCGGCACCGAGACCATTGCGACGGCGTCCAGCGAAATTGCCAGCGGCAATCTGGATTTGTCGGCACGCACGGAGCAGCAGGCAGGCTCGCTGGAAGAAACCGCGTCGTCGATGGAAGAATTGACTTCCACGGTCAAGCAGAACGGCGACAACGCGCGCCAGGGCAGCCAACTGGCGGCGGCGGCGTCCGACGTGGCCGTCAAGGGCGGCTCGGTGGTGGCCGAGGTGGTCAGCACCATGGGCTCGATCAACGAGTCGTCGCGCAAGATTGTCGACATTATCGGCGTCATCGACGGCATCGCTTTCCAGACCAACATCCTGGCCTTGAACGCGGCCGTGGAAGCGGCCCGTGCCGGCGAGCAGGGCCGCGGCTTTGCGGTCGTGGCGTCGGAAGTGCGCAACCTGGCCCAGCGTTCGGCGGGTGCCGCCAAGGAAATCAAGGTGCTGATCGGCGACTCCGTCGACAAAGTCGAGATCGGCAGCCGGCTGGTGCAGCAGGCCGGCAGCACCATGGACGAAATCGTCATGAGCGTCAAACGCGTCACCGATATCATGGGTGAAATCACCGTCGCCAGCAGCGAGCAGGAAGCAGGCATCGACCAGATCAACCGCGCCATCGCCGAGATGGACACGGTCACGCAACAGAATGCCGCACTGGTGGAAGAGGCCGCCGCCGCCGCCGGCTCGCTGCACGATCAGGCCGACCAGCTGGCCCAGGTCGTCAGTGTGTTCAATGTCGGCAAGGCAGGTGGCCGGGCAGCGCCGCGCGTCTCCTTGGCAGCCGTGCATGCCTCGGCCGCAGCGCGGTTAGCAAGCGTTACCGCGGCCGCGTCCACCGCGCGGCCTGCCGCCGCCAACAGTGCTCGCAAGGCCGTTCCGGCCCGGCAAGTTGCCAACGGCGCCGCCAGTGCGGATGAATGGGAAGAGTTTTAAGGGGGACGCATAGGCGCGGTCGCTGCCGGAAAGCATCTGTGACGCGCCTGCCATAACTGCCGACTTGGATGTATTTGAACGGGCCGCTGGATGCGGCCCGTGTGCCGTTTTCATTCCGCAAGTTACTGTTTTTCCTCGAATAATTCCACCAGTCAATGCTCATTTGCCACTAATGGTCTCTGCTCAACGACTCTGTT
>CALRYE020000231.1:0-7533 GCA_943372275.1 Janthinobacterium lividum | reverse complement strand
CGCGTTGGTCAGCGCGAGCGCCTGCCAGCGGGCCTTGTGCTCTTCGGCCTCGATCTCGGCCTGGCGCGCCGCGGCGGCCTGGCTGGTCTGGTGCAGCCGCGCCAGTTCGGCGCGCTTGCGGCTATCGTCTTCGATGCCGAGCGCCTGGCTGACCTTGTTTTGTATCTGCTGCTGCAACAGCTTGTGCGAAAAGCGCTGCTGCGCCAGCTGGCGCTCTTCCAGCGCGTTCTGCTGGGCGATCTCCATCTCGGTGCGCATGTGGATCTGCGCCAGCTGGCGCAGATGCTCCCACTCGGCCGCTTCGTCCTGGCGCGCCGCGCCCTTCTTGGCCAGTTCGTGCTCCAGCTCCGTGACCAGTTCGCCCGCGCCGCGCGCCAGCGCCTCCTTGCGGCTTTTCGCCTGTGCGATGCGCCCGTACAGGTCGATCTCGCGCGCGCGCAGCGCGTACATGCGCTCGGCATTTCCCAAGGTCAGTTCGGCCTGTTCGATGCCGGCGTCCTGACGCAGTTCCTCGCGCCGCAGCGTCAGTCGCTGCGCCTGTTCGTCGCGCCAGATGCGTTGCCACTCCTGGTCGTTGTACAGCTGGTCGAGCTGCTTGCCGTGTTCCAGCTCCACTTGGCCCTCGTCGGCCAGCAGCCACAGGCTGCCGATGCGGGCGCGGTTGGCGTCGAACTTATCATGACGCAGCGCCAGCGTCTCGACCTGCACCACGGCCAGCCCGTACTGGGCCAGGCGCAGCTTGAGCGCGCCCTGCAGGCGCTCGTCGAACTGCTCGCGCAGCGCGCCGTTGGCGGCCATGTCGCGCAGCGATTGGGCGGCGGTGAATTCGGCGGCGATCTGGCGCACCGATGGCGCCAGCAACTCGTTCAGGTGTGCGCCCGTGACCGTGCCCGGCATGGTCATGAAGTGGCGCGCAAAAGCGCTGACCTGCTCGATGCGCACGCTGACCGTCAGCGTGGCCGACAGCTTGAGATGCTCGGCGCTGGGCAGGTCGGCCAGATCGAACGTGACGGCCAAGGGCGCCATGCGGGTGATCAGGATTTCGGCGTGCTGGTCGCGCAGCAGGTGATTCAGGCGCGTGAAGAAACCCTCGATCTCGTACTCGCCCTGCGGCACCTCGGTGGCCTTATCGCCCTGGAGGATATAGGCGCGCGTCGTGGCCGGCACACGCAGGGTCTTGACGAACATGCCGGAGAGCTCGCGCACGCCGAAAAACACGGCCAGTTCGTCGGCGCCGGGTATCCAGCGGTTTTCACGCAGCACAGGCTCGTTGCGGGGCGCGCCCAGGGTCAGGCCGCATTGGGCGCAGTACTGCGCGTCGGCGGCATTTTTGTGCTCGCAGCGGGGGCATGGGGCGCCACCAAAACCAAACATCTGGAACATATCCGACTCCTCTGTGCTGCTGATGTGCTGCCGATGGTGCTTCTGTTGTACCTGGGCCGACCGTCAGGTAGGCTCAAGCGTCGATTCTAGCAGGCCGAAACAGCGCCGTGCGTCCGTTGTACGTCCTTCGTGCGCGCGTTGCACGCACTTCGCGCGACGACGGGTAGTTCGTTCATAAGATTCCGATCCGGTCGATCAGCGCCAGACTGGCCGAGCGATCGCGCAAAAGCTGGCCAAAACCGTCCGGCAGCAGCGTTTCCCACGCTTTCGGCAGCAAAATCCGGTCGCCGGCCACTGCTTGCTGCGCGATCAGCGCGCATTTCGGCGCGCAGCCTTCGACCGTGTCTACCCGCCCTGCATGCCAGGCTTGCGACGTGCCGCTGGCGATGATACGTCCGCGCGGCACGAACTCGCGTCCCCGCGCAAGCCGGTCAGCCATGACCAGCGCCAGTTCGAAGGAATTGCCCTGAAAGCGCGGCTGGCCGAAGCGCACCACGGTGCGCCAGCGGCCCAGGCCGCGGCCGTCGAAATGGCGTGCGCCGGCCAGTGCCTGGCGCACGGCGAGCTGCCCGGTCAGATCCAGCTCCGGCGCGGAGATGCTGGCTTCTTCGTCGCCCGCGCCGTCGGCTGCGCGGTCGACCGCGAACACGCTCACGTCGACCCAGCCCAGACTGTCATTGATGCCGCCGCTGTGCAGGGGGAACCAGGCACGCGCCGTACTCACGCTGCCGGCGGCGTCGGGCTGGCCGGTGAGCGCGCCCAGGTGAGCCAGTTCGGCGCCCAGGATCGCGCCGACCGGCGCCACGCGGACGTCGTGCCCGTCGATGCGGCCCAGTTGCCACTGGCTCGACCAGCCGTTCGCCACCACCTTGCCTGCTTCGCCCGCGCGTGCCCCGGCCCACTGCCACACGCCGCGCTCCAGGCGGTCGGCCAGCACCACGGCCAGCTCCCAGTCACGCTCGGTACGCTCAGGTGCGCGGTCGAGGCTTAGCACAACCTGGTCGCGGCTGTCGAAGATACTTTCGGTGTGGCGCGCCAGCCGCACCACCTGGGTCATGCGTTCGGCCAGCGCCGGGTCGCCCGCCGCGCTGCACTTGACGTCGGCCCGCCCGGACCGGGGCCGGCGCGTGGCCGTCACCGTCAGCAGGGAGCCATCGGCCAGGATGCTGTGCACGTCGGTCAGCATGGCGCGCCCTCCTGCAACCCGGTGGCGCGGCGGTTGGCCGAGGCCTGCTCGAGGTTGGCGACGATCCGATCGAATTCGTTCAGCAGTTCGGCCAGCATCTCGGGCGTGGCCAGATTCAGGCGCGCCAGGCACGCCCACGCTTCGTCAAGCGCCGTCACCGCCCGCTGCGCGGCGCGCGTGCGTTGCGTGACGATGGGCGCGGCCAGCGTCTGCCCGGGCGCCGCCAGTTCCAGCGCGGGCATGGTGGCCACCTCCAGGCTTACCAGGTCCAGCCGCTGCAGCAGCGCCTGATGCTGGCGGAACAGCGCCTGCCCCGGTGGCAGCAGCGCCAGGCGCAGAGCACACATCACGCAGGGCAGCTCCAGGAACAGCCGGCGCAGCGCCTGCCGATCCGTGGCGAGGCCGCTGGCGACCGGCGCGCACTGAGCCGCCGATGGCGCTTCGGCTGGCGCGGCTGCTCCGGCCACGCGGGTGCGCAGCAGCGCCGCGTAGTCGACGCGCTCGCCCAGATCCACCGGCACGCAATCGTCGACGGTTACGCCAAAGCGCATGTACAACAGTTGATTGAGCCCGGCGCGAAAGACGCTCCACTCGGCCAGCGACGTGCAAGGCGGCAGTTCGAGGCTGCCCTGCTCCAGCTCACGCCGCAGCGCTGCCTGCATCGACCGGGTCAGTGACTCAAGGGTCAGTGACTCAAGGGTCAGTGACCCAAGGGTCAGCGCATGCTCGACCTCCGCCACCAAAAACAGGTCGAAGCGCTGCTGCGTCACGCGCGGATCGGCATCGATGGCAAACGTGATGGACAAGCCGATTTCAGGCGCCGCTGCGAACGGGACCAGCTCGGCGCGATAAGGGCCGGGATGAAAACACAGCGCCGTGTCGCCGTCGGCCAGCGTCACCCGCGCGCCTTCGCCGATACGCCTGATATGGCCGGCGGCGTCGAACGCCACCGCGGTGCATGCCGCAGGCACCACGCTGCCCTGGCCCAGGCGCAGCGCGACCTCCGCCTTGCCCAGCAGGGCCGTATCGGTGTTCGCTGCGCGCGCGCCGCGCCGGAAGATGCCTAGCATGCCGTCCCGCCTAGCCGTGCACCGGTTCGACCGCGAAGCGCGCGCCGAATTCGTGGAAGTGCGGCGCCGGTGCGGTCTCGAATGGCCAGGCGCTTTCGCATTCGCCGTCGGCATCGAGCCGCCCTTGCAGCACGATGGCGCCGCCGCCATCGACCACGCGTAACATGGGTGCCTCGCGCATCAGCCGCGCGGCGAACGGCGCGGCCGCATCGAGCGCCACGATCACGCGCCACTGGCCCGCGTCGTCGACAAAATGCAAACGCCAGTGGCCGTCGTCGGTGGATAGCTGCGTCAGCGCGGCGCCGTCGGCGGCCGCGCGCAGCATGCCGGCGCTGCCGTGCCAGTGGTCGTCGTTGGCGGCAGCGCCGCGCGCCTTGCGCTCGATCGCCAGCACGCGCAGGCGCCGCATGGTCAGTGGCGACGCCTGCAGCGCGGCGCGCTGTTCCGCATTCAAGGGCAGGCTGCCGTCCAGCGCCGCCACGATCGCCGCATCGGACAGCACCAGCCGGTCGCCCTCCAGGCGCGCCGACAGCAGCAGCCGCTGTTGCAGCCGCTGTCGCAGCTTGCTTTCGATAGCTTCGGTATTGCTCACATCAGCCTCCATGGTTGGGCCGCGCCGTCAGGCTGGCGATTGCGGCGTCGCGCCGTTTGCGCAGGGTCGGCAGCGACACCTGATCCATCGTTGCCAGTTGCTGCATGGTGGGCAGCTCGCCCGTTGCCGGGTCGAGCCAGTCGTCGGGATAAGCGTCGTCGCAGCTGCCCAGCACCTTGAGATACACCGCGAGGCGCACCGGCAGCGAATAATCCGTCAACTGCTCACAGCGGGGGGCGGGTGAAATGCCGCCCTCGGCCGGCTCGCCGTCCTGTGCCGGATCGGCCGCCTGCGACTCGTCCAGCACCCGGAACAGGTCGTCCATCCAGTCGGCCGCCTCGCCGGCGTCGAGCAGCCAGTCGCGATCGCGGTTGGCCGACAGCGCCTCGTATTCGCCGATCTCGGAGAGCATCAGGGCGATCTTGTCGGGACTGTTTTTCAGGCTGGCGAAGCGCTTGGAGCGCGTATGCAGGGGTCCCGGGGCGCCGTCGAAGCGCTCCAGCGACTCGCTCCACGCCATGATCCACTCGGCCCGGCACTGCACGATGGAGCGCAGCTGGCGCACTTCGATCGGCATCGCCGTGACGTCGCGGCCAAGGATGGCGGCAACCTGCGCCGGGTTGCGTTCCCAGTCGGCGAAAATGGCCGCTATCGCACCGTACGCCGTGTCCAGCATGCGATACGCATACATCCTGTTGGGCGAGCATTCACGCCCGCAGGCGACCTGGTAGTTGTCCGAGTCGACCTTGTCGCGCAGGACCGCATACATGTCGTTGACCTTCTTGCGCAAGATCGCCTCGCCGCCGCTGTGCTGCCAGAACGCGCCGATGCGCGCATGCTCGCCGGCCAGCGCCGTGCACATGGCCAGCCAGTCGCCGGGACGCGCCAGCAATTCATACAGGAGCGTGAGCGCCAGCTCGTGGGCACTTTCGCCGTAGCTGTTGCCAGGCACGGCGCCGCGCGCGCTCACAGCCAGCTCGCGCAGTGCCTCGGCGGTCAGCTCGACATACATGGGCAGGTTCGCGGCCTGGCCGGCGCCGGCATCCTCCACCAGCTGCACCGGGTCCAGGCGGCCGAACGCCGTCAGCGAGCAGTGCCCCAGCAGCTTGCGCACTTGCTCCCAACCGTGTTCTTGATACCGGGTTCCCGGCAGGCGCATGGCATCCTCGTTGTCGTTGTCATCCTGGCTCCAAAATCATGCCATAGAACGACGCCCGGCCAAGCGCGCTTGAAACCCCTATTTACCCCTCTGTTCCGGCTTCGCGCTGGCCATCGACGCCAGCACGGCCGCCACCACCGGCGCCGCGTGGGCGCCCCCGGTCAGCTCCGAATGGCTGACGAAGGCCGCCAGCGCAAGCCGGTGGCGCTGGCCCGGCAGCGTACCCGGCTCCAGAAATCCGGTGAACCAGACCGTGGCCAGGTCGCCCTCGCCCACCGGCGAGGTGCCGGTCTTGCCGGACAGGCCACGCCGTACGGCGGCCAGCTGGGCGCCGTCGAACGCCCCGGCCGCCGTGCCCACGTCCACCACCCCCTTGAGGCCGGCGCGAATGCGGTCGGTGCGCACACCCAGCGGCTTGCCGACGGCGGCCGTCGCATGGCGACCATCCAGCTCCAGCAGCAGGCGCGGCGCCACGGTCCTGCCCTGCCCGACCGCGCCCGCCACCAGCGCCATCTGCAGCGGCGTGACCTGCATGCGCAGGCCGATGGCCATCTGGCGCAGCTCGTGACGGGTGTGGATCGGGTCGATCTGCGCAGCGCTGCCTTGCAGCGCATCCCACGCCGACCAGGCAAAGTCCGCCGGCAGCAGGCCGCCATCGAGCCGCAAGGGCTGCTCGAAGCCGAGCCGGCGCGCCATGGCCACGGTGGGGCGCACGGCGTCGAGTGCATCGGGCTGCAAGGCTTGCGCGTCGGGCATGCCGCCGTCGGGGCGGCCCAGCAGACTGCGGTCGCTCAGTTCTCCCGACCATGCGAACCAGGTGTTCAGGCTATACGTCAGGGCCTGAGACACCCCCAGCCGCCCGTCCTGGGCGCGGCGGTCCAGGTGCTGGTCTTTATAGTTGGTGATATGCGCCAGCTGGGTGTTGAACGGATAGCTGGCCGCGTTGGTCTGAAAGCCGAAGCCCTTGGCGCGCGCCATCTGGTTGAGTGCCGCCAGCGGCATGCCGGCCACCATGGCCTCGAGCTGCGGATCGCGCCGGGCCGCCAGTTCCAGCCCTAGCGCGCTGACGATCTTGAAGGTGGAACCCGGGCTGCGGTGGGCGCCGCCGTCATGCTGTAAGGCCGGCAGGCGCAAGGGACTGCGGGCCGGGTTGGCGCGGTCGAAGTCGCGCACCTCGTCCCAATTGGCGGCGCCGACCTGGCCCGCGCCGGCACCGGCCGCGGCCAGCACGTCGCCCGTTTCGGTATCGACGATCACCAGGCCCGCCTGGCGCCCCGCAGGCACGCCCTGGGCAGCGCTGCAATGGCGGCCGTCCCAGCGGCCGCGGCGCATGCCCACGCATTCGAGCGCGCCCTGGCTGGCCGCCTGCAGGGCCAGATCGATCGACAGGCGCCCGTGATGCGGCGCGCCGCCAGGCGCGGCCACGCGCGCCAGCATGCCCGCCACGCTGTTGGCGTGGTCGGCGCGCCATCCCAACAGCGGCGCCAGACCGGCCGCGCTGGCCGCCGCCGTGGGCGCGCCTCCGCTCCACAACAGGGCGCCGTGGCGGTCGGTCAAGGTCACCGGCACCAGCGGCGCGGGGTGGTGTGCGACCGTGTCGGCAAGCACGCGCCACTCCAGCTTTCCGGCAGCGACGCGCAGATGGCGATATTGCGCATCGCCGGCGCCGGACAAAACCGCCAGGTCGAGCGGCGTGGCGCTGATGGCCACACTGCGCGCACCGGTCGCGGGCGCCAGCACCAGGGTCTCGACGAAGTCCGGCGCCGCGCACGCCTTGCCCGTGCAGACAGCCTGGCGGCTAACGATGCGCGCGCCGTCCACGCCGGCGACGCGGCCGGCCACCATCAGCTCCAGCGTCGCCCCGTCGCGCCATGGCTGCGGCAGCGTCACGGTCAGGCGCGCCGGGGTCCGCGCCGATGCTGCGGGCCAGCTGGCCACACGGGTCCACGGCGCCCATCCCTGCGGCACGTCGGCAAACAGGCGCGCCGCCGCCAGCGGCATGCCGGCCGCCGACGCCGCCGGCGCCGCGCCGACGCTGGCCTGCCAGCTACCGCCCTGCGACGGCCGCACGCGCCAGCCCAGCAGGCGCCGCTCGCTGTTGAACAGGGCGATCTGGGCGCGCACATACTCGCCATCGGCCATG
>CALRYE020000230.1:0-7591 GCA_943372275.1 Janthinobacterium lividum | reverse complement strand
AGCGGAAGTCATCGTTGAACAGGAACGTTTCGGAGAAAGTGAGTACACGCTCACGAGGGCCGATCAGGTTGGCGGGCTGGGGTAGCGCGCTGCTGCGGCGCATGGCAGCCAGTGCCAGCTGCGAAGCGCGCTCGTTGCGCGAGCGCTGCACTTCCAGGTCTGCGAGCTGGCCCTGGCTGTCGACGCTCATGCGCAGCACCACGACGGATGGCAGGATCATGGGCAGCGGTCCGCTGAAACTGTAGCCGGCGTTGTGCGCGAGGATATGGCGGGCCAGCGTCTCCTTGTAGCGTTCGACGTTTTGGTAGTAAGCAGGCACTTCGGCTGCAACGGCCGTGGGGTGACTGCTGATGACGCGGACGGTTCCGCCGGGCGGAGCAAGCGGGCTCGGCGCACCCGCATACCGGTCATCGGACGGGCTTGAGCAGGCTGCGAGCGCGCAGCATCCGAGTAACGCCGCGAGCGTGCGTTGAACAGCGAGCATGGCCATCTCCAAGGTTGGTGACTGAACCAATTGGACTGGGCTCCAAATGCCGAGTTCCGACGATACGACGAGCGCTTGACGCAGCCGAATTTACGTTTGAATTCACCCCCGAACTTACCCCCGAACGCACTCTAACGCTCGGTGCTGACGAGCGCGGCCGGCAAGCCCGGCCAGCGATGGACGCGCGCTACGGCACGCCGTTGGCGCAATGCTCACGAAAGCCCGGCTGGCTGGCCAGGCGGGCATACCAGGCCGTCACCGCGGCCAGCGGCGGATGCTCCATGGGCGTGGACAGCCAGCGGTTGGTGGACAGGCCGAGCACGATGTCGGCCAGCGTGAAGGTGTCGCCCGCGACAAACGCGCCGGTGTGCGCGAGTTGCCGGTCGAGGATGCCCATGTGGCGGTTCCAGGCCATGACGCTGGCGCCGATGGCAGCCTCGTCGGTGTGCGCCGCGCTGCCGCGCACCAGCGCCATGAAGGCGTAGCGCCAGGCGCCGTTCAGTTCCGCCAGTTGCCAGTCCATCCATTTTTCCACGTGCGCGCGCGCCAGCGGATCGGCCGGCAGCAGGTCGGTGCGGCCGTGGCGCGCGGCCAGATAGCGGCAGATGGTGTTCGATTCCCACAGTGCCACGCCGTCGTCGACGATCACCGGCACCATGGCGTTGGGATTGAGCGCCAGGAAGGCCGGGCTGTCGCACGGCTGCGCGCCGCTGCCCCACGGTTCCGGCTGGTCCGGCAGGCCCAGCGCGGCGCAGGTCCACAGCACCTTGCGCACGTTGATGGAGCTTGGCTTGCCTAAAATTCTGATCATGATAAGAAGTGATTAACTAAGAGGCGATTAACAATAAAAAAACGTGGATGAAGAGGGAAGATTGCAGCCTTAGTATCGTTCAATTTCCCCATGCTGATCAACTTACTATTTGATCTGATGGGACGAAAAACATTGCGTCCACTTGATGATTTTCCACATGGAAATATATTTCGTAAAAAGGGTTTAGACGGCTAAAGAATTGCCGATAGGCATGTATGGACCTCATCAGGAACCAGCCATGTTCAAGCATATTCTGACCGTCGCGATCGCGCTCTCTTCACTCTCTTCCCTCGCTGGCAACGCCGCCAGCCTGACGGCGCTGGAAACGCGCTGGCTGGTTGCCGGAAGCCCAGTATTGGCATTTGCAAAACGCATCGATTTGCCCATCGATATCATCGTGCAGCCGGTGGCGCGCACCAGCGACGTGCCGCTGGCGATGGGCTTCGACAAGGGCCGCTGCAAGCTGGTGCTGTCGATGCGCGGCAATCCGGATGCGGAAGCCACCCTCAAGGGCGTGCCGGCCGCCGAGCAAGCCCTGATGATCGAAGCCATGATGGCCCATGAAGTCGGGCATTGCTGGCGCTACGTGCAGGGCGCCTGGCATGCCTTGCCGGCCGGCTTCGTCGATGCGGGCGAAGAGCGCGCCGACGATCCGGCCTTGCTGAACGAATCGAAAGCGATGCGCCAGAACCGCCGCGAAGAGGGCTTTGCCGACCTGGTGGCGCTGGCCTGGATCCAGCGCTTCCATCCGGCCCAGTACCAGCGCGTGTACGCCTGGCTGCACGGGCTGCGCAGCGAACAGCCGGTGGCCCGCAACGCCCACGACACCCGGGTCTGGGTCGGCATGGCGCGCGAGCCGGGCGTGTTCGGCCAGGGCGCCACGCCGTTCGACCAGGCCGCCGGCGCGTGGCGCGACGGCCTGCTGCGCGATGAATAAGCTGTACCGTGCCGTCGGCGCCGTCGGCGCCGCCGTGCTGCTGGCCGCCGCTGCGGCGGCGCAGGCGGGCGCGCCGGCCAGCGAAGCGCAATGGATCGACGCGGCGCGCCAGGCCGTGGCCTACGGCCAGCAGCGCGGCATGCCGATCGCGCTGGAAGTCGAGCACGGCAACGGCCTGCCGGGCCACACGCCGCTGGGGCTGGCCAGCGAGAACGGTCACTGCACGCTGATCGTCTCGGTGCGCGACAATCCCACCGCCGACAAACTGAGCGCCATGATCGAGCCGGAACTGCTGGAGCTGTTCCTGGCCGGCGCGGCGATGCACGAGCTGGGCCATTGCCACCGCCGCCTGCAGGGCTATCCGCACAATGAAAAGCTGCTACCCATCGTGGCCTGGATGGCGCCCGTCAAGGCCTGGTTCAACCGCCGCGTGCTGACCGAGGAAGCGTACGCCGATATGACCGAGGTGGCCTGGCTGGCACGTTATCATCCGCAACAGTTCGTGCCGATGGTCCAGCAGATCGCCCGGGTACGGGCACGCTTCCGGGAACCGAAGCACGATACCCTGCCGTGGCTGGAGATTGCCCTGGCGGAAGGGCCGGCCGACAGCGCCGACGACCTGTTCATACTGGCCGACAAGCGCCTGTCCCGTTATCGATAGTTTTTTGACAGTATGTACGTTCTCGCACAGATGGTCCCCCGTGTTACGCAGTTAAATCACGTACCACAAACACAATTCAAAAGGGACCACACCATGAAGCCTATCACCGCCACCTTGCTCGCCGCCGCCCTGTCCGCCGCTTTCACCAGCGCCTATGCCGCCGATGCCAAGCCAGACACCAGCGCTTACCGCAACATGACCCAGAAAGCCGCCGCCGATTACAAGGCCGCCACCGCCAACTGCAAGGACCTGACCGCCAACGCCAAGCAGGTTTGCATGGAAGAAGCCAAGGTAGCCCGCGCCCGTGCCGAAACGGAAGCGGTAGCACAGTACAACAACACCCAGCCGCTGCGCACCAAGGCGCGCACCGCGCTGGCCAAGGCCGAATACGCGCTGGCCAACGTCAAATGCGCCGTGCTGACCGGCGCCGAGAAAGACAACTGCGTCAACAATGCCCGCTCGGTGCAGACCGCCGCGCTGGCCGATGCCAAGGCCGACCGCGCCGTGCAGATGGCTGACGCCGGCAGCCCGGTCGCCACCACCGCCACGCGCGACGCCACCAAGGCCGCCGCCGTCGACAAGTGCGCGCAAATCGCCGGCCAGCCTAGCACCGGCTGTCTGGTCGACAACAAGGGCACGGCCACCGCCGTGGCCAACACCACCGCCGCCACCGCCGGCGCAATGGCCAACCGCACCGAAAACGCGGCCGCCAACGTGGCTGAAAAAACCGGCAACCTGGCCGAGCGCGCTGTCGAAAAAACCAAGGAAGTCGCCGCCAACGTGGCCAACAAAACCGAGCGCGCGGTCGACAACATGGCCGCCAGGACTGATCGCGCCACCGATACGGCTGCCGTGCGCACCGACCGTGCCACCGACAACATGGGCGCCAAGACCGAGCGCGCCGCCGACAAGACCGGCGCCGTGGTGGCCGATTCGGTGATCACCACCAAAGTCAAGGCCGACATTTTCAAGGAGCCTGAACTGAAGTCGATGGCGATCCACGTCGAGACCGAAAAAGGCGTGGTCATGCTGAGCGGTTTCGTCGACAAGAAAGCCGATGCCGACAAGGCCGTGCGTCTGGCCAAATCGGTCGAGGGTGTCAACTCCGTCAAGAGCGCCATCAAGGTCAAGTAAGACAGAGCGGCCGCGCGCGGGCTTGCCCGCTGCCGGTCCGCAGCGTTGTAAATCAGGCCGCCGTTCCCGCTATCGTGGGGACGGCGGCTTTTTTGTGGCGGTAGCGCGGCCGCGCGGAGTATAATTTTTTGGTGAACAGACTAGAATCCTTCGGCCTCATTGCCGCTCAAGCCGCCCGCGGCGAGATTACCCTTCCGACCAGCGTGAATGCGGCTCTGCGCCTGCAAATCGCGCTGGACGATCCCGAGTGCCATATCGAAGACGCCATCAAGATGGTGCTGGGCGAGCCGCAGCTGGCCGCGCGCGTGGTGGGGCTGGCCAACTCGGCCGCCTTTAACCGCAATGGCGACTCCGTCATCACCAACGTGCGCACGGCCGTGATGCGGGTCGGCTACCGCAGCCTGCAGGCGCTGGTGACCAGCCTGGTGGTGCGCCAGTTCGGCAGCCGCATCGTCGACCCGGTGCTGCGCGCCAAGGCCGAACAGCTGTGGCAGCATACTTCCCACGTGGCCGCGCTGGCGCTGGTATTCGCGCGCCGCCTGACCCGGGTCAATGCCGACACGGCCCTGTTCGCCGCCATCGTCCACGAAGTGGGCGGCTTTTATCTGCTCTCGCGCGCCGACGAGTTTCCCGGCCTGCTGGACGACGATCCCGAAAAGTGGGCCGAGCTGTGCGAAGAAGTCGTCAGCCGCGAAGTGCTGCGCAAGCTGGTCATTCCCGAGACGGTCAGCGCCGCCATCCTGGGCCAGCGCGACGGTATGCTCAACATGCCGCCCACCTCGCTGATGGATACCCTGATCCTGGCCAATATGTTCGCGCCCATCGCCTCGCCGCTGGGCACCACGGAACTGCTCACGCCGCACGCCGACAGCGCGCTCGACTTCGTGCTCGACGAGGACACGCTGCGCTCGATCCTGTCCGAAGCGGACGAGGAATATCAGCTCATGAGCGGCTCGCTGCTGGTCTGACGCGTCAAACGCGGTGGAACCAAAGCGCGCACGGCGCTTCTAACGGGTAGAGCGGGCCTGTCGCCCGCGCCGGGAGTCGCGATGGGCCGACTGCACCGGGCAGGTGTGCGCCACGTGCGTGCGTTTGTCCTTTTCCTGCTTGCCATGTTCCTGCTGCTGCCCGGCCCGCTGGCGGCCAGTGCCGCCGCGCCAACGCCCACCAGCGCTGTTGCGCAGACCGGCACCGCCGCGCCCGTCACTTTGCTCACCGTGGACGGCGCCATCGGCCCGGCCAGTGCCAACTACCTGGTGCGCGGCATCGCCCGGGCCGAGCGCAACGGCAGCCAGCTGGTGGTGCTGCAGATCGATACGCCGGGCGGGCTCGACACGTCCATGCGCGCCGTCATCAAGGCCATCCTGGTCTCGCCGGTGCCGGTGGCCAGCTTCGTGGCCCCGGGCGGGGCGCGCGCGGCCAGCGCCGGCACGTTCATTGTCTACGCCAGCCACATCGCCGCCATGGCGCCCGGCACCAATCTGGGAGCGGCCACGCCGGTGGCCATCGGCGGCGGATTCAGCCCCGACCGGGCGCCGGAGCGCGGCGGCGAACGTGGCGCCGATCCGGGCGGCGCCACCCAGCCGGGCCAGGCAGGCCCAGGCTCAGGCTCAGGCTCAGGCTCAGGCTCAGGCTCAAGCTCAAGCTCAAGCTCAAGCTCAGGCGCGGGCTCGCCCGAGCGTGGCGCGAGCCCCGCCGGGGCGCCCGCCGCGCGCGACAAGCCGGCCGCCGTGCCCGACAATCCCATGAGCCGCAAGGCCCTCAACGACGCCGTGGCCTATCTGCAGAGCCTTGCGCAGCTGCGCGGGCGCAACGCGCAGTGGGCCGAGCTGGCCGTGCGCGAAGCGCGCAGCCTGCCGGCGGCCGACGCGCTCACTAGTAAAGTCATCGAGTACGTCGCCAGCGACGTCCGCGCGCTGCTGCGCCAGCTGGACGGGCGCAGCGTCACGGTGCTGGGGCGCGCCGTGCGCCTGGCCACGGCCGATGCGGCGATCCAGAATGCCGGGCCCGACTGGCGCGTGCGGCTGCTCAGCACCATCACCGACCCCAGCATCGCGCTGATCCTGCTGACCGTGGGCGCCTACGGCCTGCTGTTCGAATTCATGAGCCCGGGCGCGGTGGCGCCGGGCGTGATCGGCGCCCTGTGCCTGCTGCTGGGCCTGTACGGCATGCACCTGTTGCCGGTCAACTACGTGGGGCTGGGCCTGGTGCTGCTGGGGATCTTGTTCATGATCGGCGAGGCGTTTTTGCCCAGCTTCGGGGTGCTGGGGCTGGGCGGCGTGGTGGCCTTCGTGGGCGGCGCGCTGATGCTGATCGACACCGAGCTGCCCGACTACGGCATTGCCTTGCAGCTGATCGGCGTGCTGGCGGTGGGCAGCGCCTTGCTCATGGCGGCCACGGCCGCGCTGGCGCTCAAGACGCGGCGCCGCCCGGTGCCGGCGCCCGACGCCGATCTGGACGGTGCGGTGGCCGAGGTGCTGGACGACGTGGCCGCCCAGCAGCAGGGCTGGGCCAGCGTGCGCGGCGAAACCTGGCGCGTGACGAGCCACACGCCGCTGCGGCGCGCCCAGCAGGTCAGGGTGCTGGAGCGCCACGGGCCGCTGCTGGTGGTGGCGCCCGAGCGCGGCAGCGCCGACGCGGCCAGCTCTGCGCCCGCCGTGACGCCCGCTGCCACGCCCGCCGTCAAACCGGCGCACCAGGCCGGCAGCTAGTCACGAGGCCGGCAGCAAGTAACCCGGCCACGCGCCGGCTACCGCTTTTTTGTCAACGGAGAACCGCCATGATCGAACTGGGCTTTGGAGTGAGCGTGCTGCTGTTTTTGCTCATCGCGCTGCTGGCGCTGTCGGTGCGCGTGCTGCGCGAGTATGAGCGGGGCGTGGTGTTCCAGCTGGGCCGCTTCTGGGCCGTCAAGGGCCCCGGCCTGATCCTGCTCATTCCCGTGCTGCAGCAGATGGTGCGGGTCGACCTGCGCACGGTGGTGCTCGACGTGCCCAAGCAGGATGTGATCTCGCGCGACAACGTCTCCGTCAAGGTCAACGCGGTGCTGTACTTCCGCGTCATCGATCCGGAGCGCGCCATCATCCAGGTCGCCAATTTCATGGAGGCCACCAGCCAGCTGGCCCAGACCACGCTGCGCTCGGTGCTGGGCAAGCACGAGCTGGACGACATGCTGGCCGAGCGCGAGCGGCTCAACATCGATATCCAGCAGGTGCTCGATGCCCAGACCGATGCCTGGGGCATCAAGGTGGCCAACGTGGAAATCAAGCATGTCGACCTGGACGAATCGATGATACGCGCCATCGCGCGCCAGGCCGAGGCCGAGCGCGAGCGGCGCGCCAAGGTGATCCACGCGGAAGGCGAGCTGCAGGCGTCGGAAAAACTGATGCAGGCCGCGCACGTGCTGGCGCGCCAGGCCGGGGCCATGCAGCTGCGCTACATGCAGACGCTGTCGAGCATCGCGGGCGACAAGACCGCCACGATCGTGTTTCCCCTGCCGATGGAGCTGCTCAGCGGCGGGCCCGGCCTGACTGGCGCGGCCGGGCTGACGGCCGGGTCGGGCCGGGT
>CALRYE020000229.1:0-7745 GCA_943372275.1 Janthinobacterium lividum | reverse complement strand
CGGGGGTCGCGGGTTCGAGTCCCGTCCGCTCCGCCAGCACAAAGTAGTAAATGAGAAGGGCCCGATTCGTCGGGCCCTTTTTCTATTTGTCCGCAGCTTTCACACACCCTGTCTTTCCTGCTCGCCGCGTCAGGCTGCCTCGCTACGCGGCCTTGGCCAGTCGTCGTCCGCGTGCGCCTGCCCAGGCATTGCCTAACACCCCACGGCCGCAAAACGCCGCGCCGGCTCGCCCGTCTCCACCCGGTTGCGCCCGGCGCTTTTGGCCGTGTACAACGCGTGATCGGCGCGCGCCAGGCCCGCGTTGATATGCTCGGCCGCCTCCAGCATCACCACGCCGATGCTGACCGTCAGCGTGACCTGCTGCTCGCCCACCGTGAACGGGGCCGCCTCGACGGCCGCGCGCAGCCGTTCGGCCGCCTGCAGGGCCCCTTCCATGCTGGTGCCGGGCAATACCAGGCCGAATTCCTCGCCGCCCAGCCGCCCCATGATGTCGTGATCGCGCAAGGTCGTCATGGCGGTGGTGGAGAACAGGCACAGCGCCGTGTCGCCGGCGGCGTGGCCGTAGCGGTCGTTGATGCGTTTGAAGTAATCGATGTCGAGCATCATCAGCGCCACCGGCTGATGCTGGCGCTGCGCCAGCTGGCGTGCACGCTCGGTCTGGTCGAAAAACGCGCGCCGGTTGATCAGCCCGGTCAGGCTGTCGAGCGTGGCCAGCTGGGCCAGCTTGGCGTCGTCCTTCTCCTTGCACAGCAGCAGGAAGCCGAAGCTGTTGACGATCATCCAGAGGTAGCCGGACAAATACACGAAGCCTTGCACCGCCTCGGTCGACAGCCAGGCCCGTTCGGCCGGCAGCAGGCCGATGATGGCGCGTGCGCTCATCGCCACGCACAGCAGCACATCGTTGAAGCCGACGATGCGCTGCAGCGCGGAGCCGCCGCGCTGGCGCAGCAGCATGTACGACATCATGCCAATGAGCAGCGCCATGATCAGCGACATCAGCATGGCCAGCGTGGCCGGCGTGGCGCCCCACAGGCGCGCGCCGTGCAGCAGCGCCAGCGAGGCCACGCCGCCCGGCAGCAGCAGCCGCAGGGCGCGGGGCGACTCGAAAAAGCGGCAGTAGGCGCCCAGCTCCAGCAGCACGCCCAGCACCAGCGCCGTGCTGGCCGCCATGCTGAGCGCGGTGCATATCAGCGCGCCCTGGGGCCAGACCGGCAGCATCCAGCACAGCAGGTGTCCCATGCCCTGCACCAGCTTGGCCACACGCCAGATGCGCAGGGCGGAATTGTCGGCGCCAGAGCGGGCATAGCCGCTCATCAGCATGGCAAATCCCATGTTGCCGATGGCCAGCACCAGCATAAACGTTCGTATATCGATCACAGCTTTCCTCGTGGGGGCACACAGGCGTGCGGAGCGTTTGTTAGGCCCCGCGGCCTATCGTTATTTTGGGTGCTGCCGTTACCGATGAAGCCGGGTGGTGTAAAACTAGTAACGGGTATTGCCACAGAGTATTATTCTACGCTAGTTTTGGGAACTGTGTTGACACACGCCATTTCTGCTTCCCGTGCGACGAAGCAATAGCGCATAATCATTGGCTCGGTCTGTTTCGTTCCGTGCCACCGTTGCCATCCGTTCCTCTGGAGTTCGTCGATGTTTCGTTTTTTGAAGCCGCCGCCGCTGTCGCCGCGCCTGCACCGCCTGAAGAATTCGGCCCTGTTCGGTTCGCTCACGCCGCTGGAACTGAAAATCGTCGACGGCCTGATGCACGAGCGCCGCTACCTGCGCGACGAGATCGTCTTCGACGAGGGCGAGGAGGGCCAGGCCCTGTACCTGGTCACGGCGGGCAGCGTGGCGATCCGGCGCACCACGGCGGGCACGGGCGAGATGGTGGCCCAGCTCAACCCGGGCAGCATCTTCGGCGACATGGCGCTGCTCGACAACGCGCCGCGCACGGCCCAGGCGCGCGCCTTGGACAATTGCGAGCTGGCGGTGTTTTTTCGGGCCGACTTCATGCGCCTGATGGAAACGGACGCGGCGATCGGCTACAAGATCTCGCTGGCGCTGGCGCGCCTGATGGGCCAGCGGCTGCGCAACTGGATGGCCGGCAGCGCCCAGGCCGAAGTGTTATGAAGCGGTGTCATGAACGCGGTTTGGTGAACGTGCCTGTGAACGAGCCCCTATGAACGAGCAACTGCGTACCGGCCCGGTGGTCTGGAGCGGCATCATCGCCGCCACCTGCCTGCTGCTGATGCTGCTCGAGCACACGCTGTGGCTGGTGGTGCCGTTCATCTTCGGCACGGTGCTGTACTACATCCTGCTGGCGCCCATGCAGCGCCTGCTGCGCGCCGGCGTGGGGCAGAACGCCGCCGCGCTGACGGTCGGTGCGCTGTTCCTGGTGGTGGCCACGGTGGCGCTGCTGGGACTGTCGTCGGTGATCGCCGTGCCGGAAGAGCCGTGGCGCGTGGTGTTGACGCGCTATCTGGATGGCGGCGTCATGTTCGTGCGCCACACCATGCAGCTGCTGGAAGAGAAATTTCCGATCCTCGACCAGATGCGCCTGACCTCCGTGGTCAACAAGCGCTTCAAGGGCTTCACCAACAACTTCGTGCAGAACCACCTGGCCGGCATCCTGGTGACGGTGCTGACGTGGACGCCGTCGCTGCTGCTGGCGCCGTTCCTGACGTTTTTCTTTTTGCGCGACGGCTCGCGCTTCAAGCACTTCCTGGCGCGCGCGGTGCCGAATGCGTTTTTCGAGCGCACCCTGTTCCTGCTGCACGAAGTCGACCAGACCGCGCGCCGCTATTTCGAAGGGCTGCTCAAGCTGACCGTGATCGACACGGTGGTGCTGGCGATCGGCCTGTGGGCCATCGGCATGGGCTCGCCCATCGTATTGGGGCTGATCTCGGCGGTGCTGGCCTGGGTGCCGTTCGTCGGCTCCGTGCTGGGCTGCATCCTGGTGGTGGTGGTCGCGTCGACCGACGCGCCCAACAACCCGCTGATGGCGTATGGTGCGATCAGCGTGTTCATCGCCGTGCGCCTGCTGGATGATTTCGTGTTCATGCCGCTGACCTTGGGGCGCAGCCTGAAGATCCATCCATTGATGACGGTGCTGATGATTTTCGTCGGCGGCTCGCTGGCCGGCGTGGCGGGCCTGATGCTGGTGCTGCCGCTGCTGGGCGTGGTGATGGTCATCGGCGAGACCATGGGCCAGCTGATCACCAACCCGCGCCTGCGCGCACGACACCGCAACGCCATGGAGTTACGGCGCAAGCAGGCCAGTGCGGATCTGGTGGAGTGATGCCAATCGGCGGATAGGGTGACGGGACGCGTGCGTCAGTAGCTTCGTACGCGACCGAAGTCGCGCGGTTTGAAGTGCTGCGCAATAAAACTACGTCATCCTCGCGCGAGGATGACGTTAATTTGTGCGCCGAATCACTTGCGTTGGCAGATTCGGCCAGGCCCGCCCCACCCTTACGGCAGATTCACCGGCCGCAGCACATCGATCCGCTTGCCGTCGCCCAGCTGGCCTTCCAGATTGCGGCCCCAGGTCCACAGGGTGCCGTCGGCCATCAGTCCCAGGCTGTGCTGGCGCCCTGCCGCCACCGCCGTCCAGGTGGTGCCCAGGCCGACCCGCGTCGGCTGCGCGCTGTCATAGATTTCACCGTTGCCCAGCTGGCCGTTGGCGTTCTGGCCCCATGCCCACAGGGTGCCGTCGGAGCGCACGCCCACCGAGTGCGCCGTGCCCGCCACCACGCTGACCCAGTTGGTGTCCAGCCCGACCTGGGTCGGCAAGCTCACGTCGGCCACCGCGTCGCTACCCAGCTGACCCGAAGCGTTCGAGCCCCACGAGAACAGCGACCCGTCGGCGCGCACCGCCATGCTGTGCGCCGCGCCCGCCGTCACGCCAATCCACGACGTGACCGAGGTGGCGATGCGCACCGGCGCCACCTGGTCGACCAGCGTCCCGTTGCCCACCTGACCATTGGCATTGCCGCCCCACGCCCACAGGGAGCCGTCGCTGCGGCGCGCCAGGCTGTGGCTGTCGCCGGCCGCGACTTCTTTCCAGGTCACGGTGGTGGTGCCGGTGGTGGCGCCGATACGGGTCGGCACCAGCCGGTCGATATTGAAGCCGTCGCCCAGCTGGCCGTTGAAGTTGCGGCCCCAGGCCCACAGGCTGCCATCGGCGCGGATGCCCAGCGTATGGGCCTTGCCGGCGGCAATCGCCACCCAGTTGTTGGTCGTGCCGATCTTGACTGGCACGGCGCGGTCGATGGTGGTGCCGTCGCCCAGCTGGCCCTGGCGGTTGAAGCCCCAGGCCCACAGGCTGCCGTCGGCACGCAGCGCCACGCTGTGGAACTCGCCGCTGGCCACGACGGTCCAGTTGACGGCGCTGCCCACGACGGTCGGCGTGGGCTTGTCGGCGGTGCTGCCATCGCCCAGCTGGCCGTACAGGTTCAGGCCGAAAGCCGAAATGGA
This sequence comes from Janthinobacterium lividum, assembly GCA_943372275.1. Classification (GTDB taxonomy): domain Bacteria; phylum Pseudomonadota; class Gammaproteobacteria; order Burkholderiales; family Burkholderiaceae_D; genus Telluria_A; species Telluria_A lividum_A. The sequence continues at coordinate 3,272 of CALRYE020000229.1, read as the reverse complement.
GCCGTCGGCCTTGCGCGCCAGCGTGTGCCCGCCGCCGCCCGACATGCCGGTCCATGGCGCCTTGACGGTGATGAGGGCCGTGCCGGTGACCGTGCCGACTTTGGCGCTGACGGTGTCGCTGCCGGCGGTCTTGCCCGTCGCCAGGCCCGTGCTGGCGATGATGGTGGCATTGGCGCCGGCCACCGACCAGACCACGTCGGTTTTCAGTTCGGCCGTCTTGCCATCGGAATAAGTGCCGGTGGCGGTGAATTGCTTGGTGGTGCCCACGGCCAGCACGGCATTGACCGGACCGACCGCGATCGACGTCAAGGTCGGCGCGGCCGGGGTGGTCGGTGCGGGCGTGGAACTGCCGCCGCCGCCACCACCGCCACAGGCGGTCAGTAGCGCCAGCAAGGGCGCGGCGAGGAGCAGGGACAGGGCATTGCGGCGGGTTTTCATGACGGGTCCGGGGAGAGGGAGCATCGTCACAGTATGCCGGGGCGGCTCGCCCGGCGATCGGTGGAACAGGCGGTGAAAGCGGTTCTAATTCAGACGGCATGCGCAGTTGATCGCTGCAGCCAACCGCCGGATTCCCCCACCGTCCTGGCAACCGCCGTCCTCGCAGGCGAGGACAGCGGCGTTGGGGATCGCGGTGAAAAGGGTGGCGCGTTCTGCCCCCTGCCCCTACTACTTGCGCTGTCCGCGCGCCTTGGCTTGCGGCGCGGCGGCTTTAGGCTTGGTCTTGATGGTCGCCAGGATCGACGGCCGCACTTTCGACTCCGGCGCGATGAACGGCGTCGGTGCCAGCGCCCGCTCGGTCTTGCGCTTGGGCGCGGCGACGAACTTGTCGAGCGTGCCGGCGCCGCTGGTCTGGCGCTTGCGCTCGCCCGCGGCCAGGCCGCCGTCTTCCGACGCTTGCCAGCTCGGCACCAGATGGCGGTCGCCATTGCCGATCAGGTCGCCCCGGCCCATCTTGACCAGCGTCTCGCGCAGGATCGGCCAGTTGGCCGGGTCCTGGTAGCGCAGGAACGCCTTATGCGAACGGCGTACCTTGCCGCTGCGCGCCGTCTCGACGATTTCCGAATCGGCCGTCACTTTTTTAAGCGGATTCTTGCGCGAGTGGTACATGGTCGTGGCCATGGCCATGGGCGTCGGCATGAAGGTCTGCACCTGGTCCAGCTTGAAGTTGTTCTTCTTTAGCCACAGCGCCAGGTTGAGCATGTCCTCGTCGGTGGTGCCCGGGTGCGCAGCGATGAAGTACGGAATCAGGTACTGTTTCTTGCCCGCTTCCAGCGAGAAGCGGTCGAACATTTCCTTGAACTCGTCGTAGGCACCGATGCCCGGCTTCATCATCTTCGACAAGGTGCCTTCTTCGGTGTGCTCCGGCGCGATCTTGAGCAGGCCGCCCACGTGGTGGGTCACCAATTCCTTGACGTACTCGGGCGAGCGCACGGCCAGGTCGTAGCGCAGGCCCGAGCTGATCAGCACTTTCTTGATGCCGGGAATGGCGCGCGCCTTGCGGTACAGCGAAATCAGCTTGCTGTGGTCGGTGCCCAGGTTGACGCAAATGGTCGGGTACACGCACGACAGGCGGCGGCACGATTCCTCGATGGTCTTTTCCTTGCACGCCAGCCGGTACATATTGGCGGTCGGGCCGCCCATGTCGGAAATGGTGCCGGTGAAGCCCTTGGTCTTGTCGCGGATGTGTTCGATCTCGCGCAGGATCGACGGCTCGCTGCGGCTCTGGATGATGCGCCCTTCGTGCTCGGTGATCGAGCAGAAGGTGCAGCCGCCGAAGCAGCCGCGCATGATGTTGACCGAGAAACGGATCATTTCCCACGCCGGAATGCGGGCCTTGCCGTAGCTGGGGTGCGGGGCGCGCGCGTAATTCATGTCGTACACGCCGTCCATCTCGTCCATGGCCAGCGGCAGCGGCGGCGGATTGATCCACACATCGCGCTCGCCGTGCGCCTGCACCATGGCGCGGGCGTTGCCGGGATTCGATTCGAGGTGGAACACGCGCGAGGCGTGGGCGTACATGACCGGATCGTCCTTGACCACGTCGTACGACGGCAGGCGCACCACGGTCTTGTTGTGCTGTTCCCTGGCCATGGCCAGGCGCTCTTCGCGGCTCATGATGCGGATCGGCTTGACCACCACGGGCGCGGTGGCGGCGTTCTCGGTGGCGCAGACGGTTTTTTCTTCCGCGGCCATGAAGTACGGATCGATGTGGGCGTCGATCTTGCCGGGCACGTCGACCCGGCTGGAATTGTGCACGCCCCAGTCCTCGCCCGGCAGCCAGCCGGACGGCGCCATGAAGGCGGTGCCGCGCAGGTCGCGGATGTTCTTGATGTCTTCGCCGGCGGCCAGGCGGTGGGTCAGGTCGACCAGCGCCCGCTCGGCGTTACCGAACAGCAGCATGTCGGCCTTGGAGTCGGGCAGCACCGAGCGGCGCACCTTGTCGGACCAGTAATCGTAGTGGGCGATGCGGCGCAGCGACGCCTCGATGCTGCCGATGATCACCGGCACGTCCGAGTAGGCTTCGCGGCAGCGCTGGGCGTACACGGTGACGGTGCGGTCGGGGCGCTTATTCGGTTCGCCGTTGGGGGTGTAGGCGTCGTCGGAGCGGATCTTGCGGTCGGCCGTGTAGCGGTTGACCATGGAATCCATGTTGCCGGCGGTGACGCCCCAATACAGGTTCGGTTTGCCCAGCACGCGGAAGGCGTCGGCCGAAAGCCAGTCGGGCTGGCTGATGATGCCGACCCGGTAGCCTTGCGCTTCGAGCAGGCGGCCGACCAGCGCCATGCCGAAGCTGGGATGGTCGATGTAGGCGTCGCCGGTGACGAGAATGACGTCGCAGCTATCCCAGCCGAGCGCATCCATTTCGGCGCGGGACATCGGCAGGAAAGGCGCAGCAGCAGCGCGGCTAGACCGCTTGGGGACGGTCGCAAAGAGATTGATTGGGGAGTTCATTGGGCGGTATTGTACCGGAAAACGGCTGCTGCGCGTTTTTTGGGCAGCATTTCGGGGCCCGTTGTGGTACAAAAAAGCTAGGCTTTTCAATAACTTGCGTTAGATTACTGCGCTAAAGGCCCGCACTCGCACAATCCCACCACGGAACTGTGAGCCGTCGTCCCCGCGAAAGAGGGTGTCGCGAAAGGTAACGTAACTCTAGGCCACCAACTTCAAAACCGTCATTCCCGCGCATGCGGGAACCCATGCTGAGCCGGCTTCCATAGTGCTGCATGCTCAGCATGGGTCCCCGCTTTCGCGGGGATGACGGAGCAAATGGC
>CALRYE020000228.1:0-7853 GCA_943372275.1 Janthinobacterium lividum | reverse complement strand
CGGGCCGTCGATCCTGGCGCGCACCGGCGGCGCCGGCCCCACGCTGCCGGGCGGCACGCAGGCGTTCAACGGCATCAACCCGCTCGATCTGCCGGGCGGCGCCGGATGCGCCTCGGTGCCGGGCATGGACGCGTACGATCAATTACTGTGGGATTCGCCCGGCGCGGCCTACAGCTGCGCCTGGGATACGGGGCGCGCGGCCGTGTTGCAGCAGCCCGTGGAGAGCACCAACTTCGTGGCGCGCGGCACGCTGGCGCGCGGCGCGCACCAGTTCGTTGTCGAGGCGGTGGGTTCCAAGACCGACGTGGCCAAGCGCTTTTCCGCCATCCAGGTGCAGCCCAGCGCCACCAACATGACGGCGGCGGGGTTTTATCCCAGCACGGGCGCGGCCTACAACGAGGTGTTCAATTCGATTGCCGCCGTGTTCCCCAGCATCGCCGGCAACCGCGGGCTGCCGATCGCGTATCGCTGGCGCTGCCTGGAATGCGGCGACCGCGAAATTGCCACCAGCACGGAAGCGGCGCGCCTGCTGTTCGGCGCGGACGGGCCGATCAACGACAAGTGGGATTACCGGGTCGGCCTGTCGCGCGCCTACAGCGAATCGGCATCCCGGCTGGGCACCGGTTACCAGTACACGGCGGCGCTGAACACCGTGCTGGGCAGCGGCATCGTCAACCCGTTCCTGAAACCCGGCGAGCAGCAGAGCCAGGCGGCGCTGGACGCCATCGCGTCCACTTCGGCCAACGGCGTGCGCCTGTACGGCGGCAAGACCACCTTGACGCAATTCGACGCGGCGGTCTCGGGCGAGGTGTGGAACTTGCCTGCCGGCCCTGTCATGCTGGCCGTGGGCACCGATCTGCGCAAGGAGGAATATGAATTCAACGGCGACGCGCGCGCGGCGGCGAACCGGCCGCTGATCCTGGGCGCCGCGTTCGACGACGTCAACGCGCTCAACGCCGTCAGCCGCAATGTGCGCGCGGTGTACGCGGAGCTGCTGGTGCCAGTGACCAAGGCGCTGGAGCTGACTTTTGCCGGCCGCCAAGATCATTATTCGGGCTTTGGCAATACCTTCAATCCGAAGGTGACGTTCCGTTATCAGCCGGTGGAGCAGTTGCTGTTCCGCGGGTCGTACAACACGGGCTTCCGCGCGCCTGCGTTCAACCAGCTGTTCAACGGCATCACCGAATCGCAGTATTTCGGACGCGATCTGGTCGATCCGTCCAAGTGCACGGGCGGCAGGGTCGACAGCACCAGGCCGGGCTGCGACGCGATTACGCCGGTGATTATCACCGGCGGCAAGACCACGCTGGGTCCGGAGACGGCCAAGCAGGCCAGCCTGGGTGTGGTGTTCGAACCGGGCCCGCGCTTCTCGGCCAATCTGGATGTGTGGGAAGTGCGCAAGGAAGACACCATCGATACCCTGACCCTGAATACGCTGCTGAACAATTATGATCTGTTCTCGGGCAACTTCATCCGCGACGCGGCCGGCATCGTGACCACCATCGACCAGCGCTGGGTCAATGCGGGCGAACGCCAGACGCGCGGCGTGGAAGTGGGCGCGCGCACCAATGGCAAGCAGTGGGGCGGGGCCTGGACGGCCGGGGTGGATGGCTCGTACCTGCTCAAGAAGCGCTCGCGCGTGGTCAAGAACGGCGCGTTCGGGCCCAGCGAAGTGGGACTGTTCACGTTCACGGGCGACCTGGGCCTGAAGTGGAAGCACACGGCGTACGTCACGTTCAAGCGCGGCGACTGGAGCGGCATGCTGCAGAACGTGTATCGGGACGGCTACAAGGATCAGGTATTGCCGGGTGTGGCCAGCGGCAAGGTCAAGCCGGCCAATCTGCAGACCGAGGTCGATCCGTATTCGATTTTCCATGCCAGCGTGACGTATTCGGGCATCAAGAACCTGTCGCTGACGGCCGGGATCAAGAACCTGCTGGACGAAGATCCGCCGTTTGCCGTGACGTACGACGGCCAGACGGGGGCGGGCAGCTCGTGGGAGCCGCGCGTGGCCGATCCACGCGGGCGCTCGTTCATGCTGACGGCGATTTATACCTTTTTGTGAGGTAAACGCGTACAAATGCGCGGCAAGCCGCAACGAAGAAGTGCGCGGCAAGCCGCGAGGAGTAACAACCGGCTGCGGCGCAACCGCCTCAGCCGGAGTCGGTTTCCCCGCAATAAAGCGCCACAAAACAACGCCTTCCCCGCGACGGCGGGGACCCATCACCCCTCAGCAAATACCAGTGGCGCGGGCATCTCTAAACCAAGCAGCATTGCGCGCCTGAACCTACGCCAGCATGGCCAACGCCGCCTCGCGGGCAGCCGCTTCCGCCTCCTGCTCGCTGGCAAACACATGTTCAACGGCCACGCGCTGGTCAGGAATGACCGGATGGCGGTGCATCTCGTTGGCCGACGGTCCATACACCGTGACGTGCGCGGCCCAGCCATCCACATCGGCCATCAACACACCCTTGTATTCGATTTCGTACTCGCCAATGGTTTCAGTGGTCACAAGCTGCTCCGTTGTCTGGGTCAGAGGAGTGGCTATAGTGGCATTGATAACAAATCGATGGCGTCCGGCTCGGCGATCGTGGCTGCGCCAAACATGAGAGGATGGCGTTTTACCGGCGAGGGCATCAAAAAATGATGAAAGTAATCGACCACCAATCGCAGTTGTGGTTTCTGCTGGAGCGGGACGGTGCGCTGTACCTTGAGGCGTTCTGCGATCACAGCTTTGTCGGCTACAGCTATTTAATCGCACTCAATGCGGATGAATCAGCCGCCTGTAAGCAGGGCGGCCATGGCTATATCAGCCAGCTTGCCGATGAAATTCACAACAGCGTACCGATCATGCAGGGCAGCATGTCACGCTTCAAAGGCCGCGATGCATCGACAATTTATGGGGGCGAAGTCAGCAGCGCGATAGAGCAGTGGCATGCAAATCGCGATGCAATCGGCCAGTGAGCTTGAAGCGCGGATACGGGAACGACGCGACCCTCTGCCTCTGGCGCATCGTCAGCGCACCGGCCGGCTCATCAGCGTGTACCCCAGCGACTGCCCGTCAATGCGAAACAGGTCCGTGATCTCCCCGGTCTGCACGAACCCCATGCGCTTGTACAACTGGCGCGCCGGGATATTGATGCTGAGTACTTCCAGATCGACCCAGTCCAATGGGGTAGCGTCGCGCGCCCAGGCCATGGCCGTGTCGATCAGGCGCTGTCCCAGGCCCAGCTTGCGGTAGGCCCGGTGCACGCCCATGCCCAGCAGCGCCCGGTGCGAGGCCGCCGCCTCGGTGCGCGCGCGCAGGTCGATGTGGCCGGCGATCTCGCCGCCGGGCGTCCAGGCCAGCCACAGGCGGCGCCAGCCCGGCTCGTTCAGGGCCGTGACCATGCCTGTGCGAAACGCCGCCTGCCGCTCCGGCGGAAAGGCCGACGCGGCCCGCGCCATGGGCATGAACAGCGCCGTGTTGCCGGTGCCGTTGTCGGTCAGATGATCGTTCAGGTAGGCAAAGAACTGATTCAGCTCGGCATTGCCCGCCCCGCGAATGGTCAGTTCGATCATAGCCCCCTTGCGATCAGGATTTTCTGGATGTCGCTGGTGCCTTCGTAGATCTGGCACACGCGCACGTCGCGGTAGATGCGCTCGACCGGGAAGTCGCTCACGTAGCCGTAGCCGCCGTGCACCTGGATGGCGTCGGAGCAGACCCGCTCGGCCATTTCGGAGGCGAACAGCTTGGCCATGGCCGCCTCCTTCAGGCAGGGCAGGCCGGCGTCTTTCATGGACGCGGCGTGGTGGATCAGCTGGCGCGCCGCCTCGATCTGGGTCGCCATGTCGGCCAGCTTGAACTGCACCGACTGGTGTTCGAAGATGGCCTTGCCGAAGCTTTCGCGCTCGCGTGCATAGCTCAGCGCCGCTTCATACGCGGCACGCGCCATGCCCACCGACTGGGCGGCGATGCCGATGCGCCCGCCTTCCAGGCCCGACAGGGCGATCTTGTAGCCCTGGCCTTCCGCGCCGATCAGGTTCTCGGCCGGGATGCGGCAGTTTTCCAGCAGGATCTGCGCCGTGTCCGACGAATGCTGGCCCATCTTGCGTTCCAGCCCCGCCACGATGTAGCCGGGCGTGCTTGTAGGCACCCAGAACGCGCTGATGCCCTTCTTGCCGGCCGCCTTGTCGGTGACGGCCATGACGATGGCCACGTCGGCGTACTTGCCGCTGGTGATGAACTGCTTGGTGCCGTTGAGGATGTAATGGTCGCCGTCGCGGGTGGCGGTAGTGCGCAGCGCCGAGGCGTCGCTGCCCGTGTGCGGTTCGGTCAGGGCGAACGCGCCCAGCATGGCGCCTTGCGCCAGCGGTCGCAGCCATTGCTCCTTCTGGGCGTCGTTGGCGTAGGCCATGGCGATGCTGCACACGGGGCAGTTGTTGACGGAGATGATGGTCGAGGTGCCGCCGTCGCCGGCGGCGATTTCTTCCAGCACCAGCGCCAGCGACAGGTAATCCATGCCCGCGCCGCCCAGCGCTTCCGGCACGGCCACGCCAAAGGCGCCCAGCGCCGCCAGTTCTTTCAGTTCCGCCTGGGGAAAGTAGTGCTCGCGGTCCCACTGCGCCGCATTCGGCGTCAGGCGCTCCTGGGCAAAGCTGCGCAGGGCATCGCGAATCATCTGGTGTTCTTCGGTCAGTATCATGAGTCTCTTAATGTTTTGTTGGTTCTGTTGTTATGGTCCACCTGCTGCTGCTGCTGCCGCTGCTGCGCCTCACCACGGAATCGGCGCCCCGTCGTAGTTCAGGAAGCTGCCGTTGGCGGCCGGCCCCAGCGCGGTGAGCGTGGCGCGCAAACCCTTGGCGCTTTGCTCGGCGGTGATGCTGGCCCCGGGCCCGCCCATATCGGTCTGCACCCAGCCGGGATGAAACGCCACGCAGATGGCGCCCTGGCTGGCCGGCGCCAGGCTGATGTCGACCAGCACCGAATTGAGCGCCGCCTTGCTGGCCCGGTACAGGCTGCCGATATGGCTGGTGCGCGCACCCATCGAGCCCATGCGCGAGGACAGCACCGCCAGCCGGCCGCGCGCGGCCGCCACCATGGGCGCCACCAGCGGCAGGATGCGCATGGCCGCGAGCACGTTGGTGTGCATCACGGCGTCGAACTCGGCCTGATTGGGGATGCCGTCGTGGCGCGGCCCGTACAGGCCGGCCACCAGGAACGCCTGATCGAGCCGTTCGCCGTCGATCTTCCAGCCCAGCGCGCCGATGCTGTCGGGGTCGGTGACGTCGACCTCGTGGGCTTCGGCGCCCAGCAGGTTGAGCGAGAGTACGTCGGCCGGGCTGCGCGCCGTGGCCAGCACGCGCCAGCCGTCGGCCAGGTACTGCACCACCAGCTCGTGGCCGATGCCGCGCGAGGCACCGATGATGAGTGCGGTCGGCATGGCCTTACGCCTTGTCTGCGCTGGCGCTGCCGCCGGCGCTGCCGGCAAGACCCGCGCCCACTTCGAGCGCCATGGCGGTCGCTTCGCCGCCGCCGATGCACAGCGTGGCCACGCCGCGCTTGCCGCCGGTCTTGCGCAGCGCGCCCAGCAGGGTGACCACGATGCGCGCGCCGGACGCGCCGATGGGGTGGCCCAGCGCGCAGGCGCCGCCGTGGATGTTGACCTTGCTGTGCGCAATGTCCAGTTCGTGCATGGCGGCCATGGGCACGGCGGCGAAGGCTTCGTTGATCTCGTACAGGTCGACGTCGGCCGCTTTCCAGCCGGTCCTGGCGAACAGCTTGTGCAGCGCGCCGATGGGGGCCGTGGTGAACAGGTTGGGTTCCTGGGCGAAGGTGGCGTGGCCGACGATGGTGGCCAGCACCGGCAAGCCCAGCTTGGCGGCGGTGGAGGCGCGCATCATCACCAGCGCGGCGGCGCCGTCGTTGATGGACGAGGACGACGCGGCCGTGATGGTGCCGTCTTTCTTGAACGCGGGCTTTAGCGCGGGGATCTTGTCGAGGCGGGCGCGGGCCGGGCCTTCATCCTTGGCGATCGTGCTTTGGCCCGCGCGCGAGGTGACGGTGACGGGGGCGATCTCCCAGTCGAAGGCGCCGGAGCTGGAGGCTTGCTGGGCGCGCTGGACGGAGGCGATCGCGAACGCATCCTGCGCCTCGCGCGTGAACGCGTAGCTGGCCACGCATTCCTCGGCGAAGGTGCCCATGGAACGGCCTTCGCCGGTTTTTTCGTTGCGCGAATATGCGTCTTCCAGGCCGTCGTACATCATGTGGTCGAGCAGCTGGCCGTGGCCGATGCGGTAGCCGCCCCGGGCCTTGGGCACCAGGTAGGGCGCGTTGGTCATCGATTCCATGCCGCCGGCGACGATCACGTCGGCGCTGCCCGCTTTCAAAGCATCGTGGGCGTAGATGGCTGCCTGCATGGCCGAGCCGCACATCTTGGACAGCGTGACCGCGCCGGTGGAGGTGGGCAGGCCGGCCTTGATGGCAGCCTGGCGGGCCGGGGCCTGCCCCTGGCCGGCCATCAGGCAGTTGCCGAAGTAGACGTGCTCCACCAGGCCCGGCGCCACGCCGGCGCGCGCCACGGCCGCCTGGATGGCCACGGCGCCCAGGTCGTTGGCCGACAGGCCGGAGAAGTCGCCCTGGAACGCGCCCATCGGGGTGCGCGCGGCGCCCACGATGACGACCGGGTCGGCGCCGGCATCGGCATGGATGGCGGTGCGGGATTGTGTTGCTGCGGCAGACTCATTCATTGTTCAGGTTCTCCAGGTAAGAGGGTTGAAACAGCACCGGGGTATCGGGGCTTTGGTTGCAAAAGCGTATTTCCTGCGGATAGGGAAATACGTCGTCGATGATGCCGTCCATGATGCGCTGCTTGCGCGCCTGCCAGAACGCCCGCGTGAGCAGATCGGCGTGGTGCAGCAGGAAATACTTGCGGATCCTGGCGTTGCCCAGCAAGAAAGCGCCAAACTGCTCGGGGAACACGTCGTGGCGGCCGATCGGGTACCACGGCTCGGCCGCCATGTCGTCTTCCTCGTTGCGGGGTTGCGGGATGTCGCGGAAATTGCAGTCCGTGATGTATTCGATTTCATCGTAATCGTAGAACACCACCCGCCCATGCCGGGTGACGCCGAAATTTTTGTAGAGCATGTCGCCGGGGAAGATGTTGGCCGCCACCAGGTCTTTGATGGCGTTGCCGTACTCGCGCACGCCGTGCTCGATCAGGGCCTCCTTGCCTTGTTGCTCCGCATTGGACAGGAACATATTGAGCGGCACCATGCGCCGCTCGATGTACAGGTGGCGGATGATGATCTTGTCGCCTTCCATTTCGACCAGCGAGGGCGCGAAATGGTTCAGCTCCGCCAGCAGCTCATCGGAGAAGCGCGCCGCCGGGAAGGCCACGTTGGAGTATTCCAGCGTGTCGGCCATGCGCCCCACGCGGTCGTGATACTTGACCAGCAGGTATTTTTCCTTGATCTGGGCACGCGTGGTGTCCTTGGGCGGCGGGAAGAAATCCTTGATCACCTTGAACACGTACGGGAACGACGGCAGGGCGAACACCAGCATCACCAGGCCGCGGATGCCGGGGGCGATTTCGAAGCGGTCCGAGGTGTGCTTGAGGTGGTGCAGGTAGTCGCGGTAGAACAGCGTCTTGCCCTGCTTTTGCAAGCCCAGGATCGTATAGATCTCGCTGCGCGGCTTGCGCGGAAGCAGGCTGCGCAGGAACTGCACGTAGGCCGAGGGCACTTCCATGTCCACCAAAAAATAGGCCCGGGTGAACGAGAACAGGATGGTGATCTGCTCGTGGTCGAACAGCACCGTGTCCAGGATCAGCTCGCCATGGCGGTTGTGCAGGATGGGCACCACGAACGGATAT
>CALRYE020000227.1:0-7998 GCA_943372275.1 Janthinobacterium lividum | reverse complement strand
GGTCACTTCGCGCATCGTCACGCCGGCCTGGTCGACCAGGCGGCCGCCTTCGTCGACCTTGTCGACCGAGTCGTTGATCAATTCCTTGATCTCCTTGGCCGCATGGGCCGAGCGCTGCGCCAGGTTGCGCACCTCGGTGGCCACCACGGCAAAGCCGCGCCCCTGCTCGCCCGCCCGTGCCGCTTCCACCGCCGCGTTGAGCGCCAGGATGTTGGTCTGGAACGCGATGCCGTCGATGACGCCGATGATGTCGCCGATCTTGCGCGAGCTGTCCTTGATCAGGCCCATGGTGTGCACCACCTGCCCCACCACGTCGCCGCCCTGCTCGGCGCAGCTGGACGCCTGCATGGCCAGCTGCTTGGCGCTGCGCGCATTGTCGGCATTCTGCTTGACGGTGGAGGTCAGTTCTTCCATCGACGAAGCGGTCTCTTCCAGGTTGGCGGCCTGCTGCTCCGTGCGCGACGACAGGTCCAGGTTGCCATCGGCAATTTCGCTGGACGCCGTGGCGATCGTGTCGGCGCTCTGGCGCACCCGCGTCACGGTCGCCGTCAGCGCCGTGCTCATGGTCTTGAGCGCCTGCAGCAGCTGGCCCATTTCGTTGGTCGAGTCGATGTGAATCGGGTGCGCCAGGTTGCCGCTGGCGATCTGGCCGGCAGCGCTGACGGCGCTGGCCAGCGGCCCCATGATGCTCTTGATCAGCCAGATGGCCGCGCCGATGCCCGACACCAGCGCCAGCACCAGCGCCACCGACGAGCCGATGCGGAAATACTGGAAGTAGCTCTGCGAGCTCTCGTACTCGGCCTTGCCGACATCCAGCTGCAGCTGGATCAGCTCGCCCAAGGGCACGCGCACGGCGCGGTACAGCGTGTCGACCTTGCCGTGGACCAGGGCGCTGGCGCCGTCGCGGTCGTCGGCGCGGAAGGCGGCAATCGCCCGCCGGATGCCATCGTTCACAAAGGCCGTGTGCGCGGCGCTGAAGTCGCGCGCCAGTTCGGTCTCCCTGGGGGTAAGCGCGGTGGCGGCGTAGCTGCTCCATACTTTGCCCGCTTCGATGATGTCCTGATCGATCAGGTCCATTTCGCCGCGCACCTTGGCCGGATCGCCGCTGATGGCCTTGGCCAGCATCAGCTGGTGCCGGTTGGCCAGGCGCACCACCCGGTCGAGCTGACCGAGCGCGATCAGACGGTCTTCGTAGACGGTGCGCATGCCGGCGTTGACCCGGTCCAGGCCAATGAAGCCGCCCGCGCCCAGCGCCATTGCGGCAAGCAACAGAAAGACGATGACGGCCTGCAGCCGCGCCTTGATGGTGATGTTGTTTAACATGGTGTTCCCCTTGTTACTACTGTGTATGGTGAATGGCCAACGGCCGCGATCGCCCGCTCGAGTGCATCGACCAGCGTGCGACTGTCGAAGGGCTTGTAGAGAAAATCGGTGCAGCCGTGTTCGCGGGCGCATTCTTCGATGATGGCGTTGACGCGGCCAGTCATGAAGACGATCGGCACCGCCTGCGCCGTGCCGGCGATGCGGTGCTGCAGTTCGAGCCCGGACATGCCGTCCAGGTCGACGTCGAGCAATAAACAGTCGATGCGCGGCGGGGTCAGGCGCGCCAGGTAGGCCTCGCCGGAAAAATACGCGGCAACCGTGTAGCCATGGGCTTGTAACAAGCGCCGCAGCGCCGTGCTGGTGGCACGGTCGTTCTCAACGAGTGCGATTGTTGCTGCTGGTGGGTTCATACGCATGCGCCTGTTGGTTCCGAAGCTCTACTGTAGGGCTTCGGACAGCGCGTGTAACTTGTACCTTGGTGCAGTATGCCGGGGTGGCGTGGGCAGTCGCTCAGTCCGGCGGGGCCTGGTTGACGATGCCCAGGCGCGCGGCGGCCTGCACCAGTTCGGCCAGCGAGCCGGCCTGCATCTTGTCCATCACGCTGTGGCGCTGGGCCTTGACGGTGCGCTCGGTGTTGCCCAGTTGATGGGCGATCTGCTTGTTCAGCAGGCCGCGCACGACCAGCTCGAACACTTCGCGTTCGCGCGCCGTGAGCGAGGCCAGGCGCCGGCGCAGGCCGGCCAGTTCGCCCTGGCGGCGGCTGTCGGACAGGTAGCGCAGGCGCGCGCGCTCGAGCGCGTCGAGCAGCTCGGCGCGCCCCACCGGTTTGAGCAAAAAGTCTTCGGCGCCGGCCTTGACCGCGCGCACGCTCATGGCCACATCGCCGTGCCCGGTCAGAAAAATCACCGGCAGCGCGCTGCCCGACTGACTCAGATGGGCCTGCAGCTGCAGCCCGCTCAGGCCCGGCATGTTCACGTCCAGCAGCACACAGGCCACCTCGTCGGACAGGGTGCGCTGCAGCAGTGCCTGAGCGTCCGGGTACAGCGACACGGCATAGCCGCAGGCCGACAGCAGGCGCCCGATGGCGTTGCGGAAGGAATCGTCGTCGTCGACGACGTGCACGCGCATCGTGTGCCCGGTCGCTTCGCTCATGCAGAACCTTTCAGGGGAAGCTGGAAGCGCACGCAGGCGCCACCGCCGGCGGCATCGCTGGCGCTGATGGTGCCGCCGTGCGACTGCACGATGGCGGCCGTGATCGACAGGCCCAGGCCCATGCCGTGCGCCTTGGTGGTGAAGAACGACTCGAACACGTGTTCGATATTGGCGTCGAAACCGGTGCCGGTGTCGCGCACGGCCACTTCGATCTGCTCCTTGCCCGTCAGGGCCGTGCTCACCGTAATGATGCGGGCCGACTCCGGCATGGCGCCCACCGCGTCCAGGCTGTTGAGCACCAGGTTGATCAGCACCTGCTGCATCTGCACCGGGTCGACCAGCACCGGGGCCGCCTCACCGGTCAGCTCGGTGCGCACCAGCGTGCGGCGCAGCGTCGCTTCGCTGGCGATGAAGGTGAGCGCGTCGCGCACGATGGCGTTCATGTCGGCCACCCGGCTGTTGGCCTCGGACGGCTTGAGCAGGTTGCGCATGCGCGCGATCAGGTCGCTGGCGCGGCGGTCGTCGCGCTGGATGTCGGCCAGGATCGCGCGCAGCTCGTCCAGGGGCGGCGCGGCGCGCCCCAGCAAAATCTCGGCCGTTTCGGCATTGCTGAGGATGGCCGCGAGCGGCTGATTCAACTCGTGGGCAATGGCGGCCGAATACACGCTGGCGGTGGCATTGCGGTTCATGTGGGCGATTTCGGCCAGGCGGCGGCGCGACTGCGCCACGGCGACCGCGCGGCGGCGCCGCTCGACCAGCAGCGCCACGCTCAGCGCGCTGAGGCTGGCGATGATCAGCAGCGTGACGGCGACGTGCACCCGGTACTGCTGCCACAGGGTGGGCTGATAAAAGCGCAGCTCGCTGCCCGGCGCCAGGCGCGCGTCCGGCACCTGCCAGCGCTGCAGCTGGCGCCAGTCGAACACGGCGGGAAATTCGCTGCTCGTCACCGGCAGCGTGGCCGGCGCGGTGCCGCCCAGCAGGCGCATGACCTGGCGCGCCGACTCGCGCCCGCGCGCCACCGGCAGAAACACCCGCCCGCCCACCGGTCCCAGGCCCACCGCCGTGGCCACATCGACCAGGGTGGGCCGGTTGGCCACGCGAGTGAGCGCCGCGAGCGCCACGCGCGGCTCGAACACGCGGCCGCTGCCGTCGTCGTTGAGGGTGGTGTGGTAGATCACGGTGTGGGGCGGCAGCGCCGCCAGCCGGGCCGCCAGCGTTTCGTAGCGCATGCCGCGCAGGTCGAGAAAGCGGATGCGGCCTTGCAGCGCGGCCAGCTCGGGCGCGTAAAACGGCCGGTAGCTGTCGGCCTCGGGACGGTTGCCCACAAGCGCCAGCGTGGTGGTGTCGGGGAACAGCTGCCTGGCCAGCGCCACCATGCCGCCCAGGTTGACGCCGATGGTTTGACCGGTGACGTTGGCAGGCAGCACCAGATCCCTGATGGCATGCTTGCCCACCATGGCGAAATACGTCGGCACCCCCGGCCAGAGCTCCGAGGCCACCAGAAATTGCAACGCGGCGTGGCCCATGACCAGGATGGCGTCGGGTCGCACATCGCGGTACTTGCTGCGGTACCACTCGGCCAGCCGCACCCGGTGCGCGGGGCTGGCGAACAGGCTGACGTCGACACTTTCGGTATGGATGCGGGCGGGAACGGGAAGGTCTTGCTGGAGGGTTTCGCGGAAACCGGAGAAAAAGGCGGCCAGATTGGGATAGCCGAGGCTGTCGGCGCTGAGCACCAATACCGTCGGCTGGCGCGCGGGGGTGGCGGCCTGAACGCTGCTCACCAACGCGCCGCAGCACAGCGCTAACGTTGCAATCAACAGTCTCCTGCGCATGCTCTCCCGATCGCGGCTCATGTCGTTATGTGTCGATCATACCCGATAGCATTATCTAAGGGACAAAATACGGGACAAAAAATCACGCGTCCCACTGTACCAATAGACAATAGCTGTGCACCGCCCGGTTCGGTACAGTCGCTCCCATCGTGGCGACTGTGCACGCGACCGAGCGAACGAGGCAAGCGCAATGAAGAAGGCAGGCAAACTGGCACTGGTCTATCTGGTCGAGCTGGCACTGGTGGCGGCGTGCGTGGCGGCGTCGGTCGACGTGGCCGGCCGCATCGCCGCCGAGTTGCAAGCGCGCAAGGCGCTGCTGCTGGCCGACGAAGTGCTGCGCCGCGCCGACGAAACCGGCCGCCAGGTGGCGGCCACCATCGGGGCGCTGGCGGCGGTGCGCCCGGCCGACGGCTGCCTGCCCGACGAGATCGGCCACATGCGCAAGCTGGCCATCAGCGCCAGCTACCTGCAAAGCGTGGGCCGGGTCGAACGCCAGCGCCTGGTGTGCTCGTCGCTGGGCCTGCACACGCCGGCCGTGGCGCTGGGCGCGCCCGCCTACCTCAACGCGCAGGGCGACGCCATGCGCACCGGCGTACAGCTCGACGTGGCGCCGCAGTCGCGCTTCACCATCATCGAGTCCGACGGGTACGCGGCGATCGTGCACCAGGAACTGGTGTTCGACGTGGCCGGTTACAGTGCCGACATCACCCTGGCCATGGTCAGCGCCAGCAGCCTGCGTCCGATCGCCACGCGCGGGGGGCCGGTCAAGGCGGCCTGGCTGGCGTCGGTCCTGCCCGGCAGCGGCCACACCCATGCCGGCCAGGACCATGTGGTGGCGCAGCGCCGCTCGGCCGAGGTCGACCTGATGGCGGTGGTGGCCGTGCCGATGGCCTCGGTGCAGCGCGAAGCGCGCGACCTGATGCTGGTGCTGGTGCCGATCGGCACGCTGGTCGGCGTCGCCCTGGCGCTGGCGTTGCGCTTCCTGCTGCGCTGGCAGGTGTCGGTGCCGGCCCTGCTGCGCGCGGCCCTGCGGCGCGATGAATTCTTCCTGGCCTACCAGCCGGTCGTGCGGCTCGACACGCGCGCCTGCATCGGCGTCGAGGCGCTGCTGCGCTGGCAGCGCGCCGACGGCAGCATGATCCGCCCCGACCTGTTCATTCCCATCGCCGAGGAAGCGGGCATCATGGCCAGCATCACCGCCCGCGTGCTGGCGCTGGTCGAGCGCGATGTGCCCGCCATCGTGGCCGCCTGCCCGCACCTGCACGTGAGCGTCAACCTGTCGCCGCGCGACCTGGAATCGGACGCCATCGTGGTTCAGCTCAGCAATGTAATGTACCGTTCCGGCCTCACGCGCGGCAACCTGCATGTGGAAGCGACCGAGCGCGGCCTGATCGATGTCGACCTGGCCACCACGGTCATCCACGAAATCCGCTCGGCCGGCATGCGCGTGGCCATCGACGACTTCGGCACCGGTTACTCGTGCCTGTCGTATCTGACCACCCTGAAACTGGACTATTTAAAGATCGACAAGTCGTTCATCGACACCATCGGCACCGAGGCGCCCACCAACAGCGTGGTGCTGCACATCATCGAGATGGCCAAGTCGCTCAACCTGGTGATGATCGCCGAGGGCGTGGAGACGGAAGCGCAGGCCCAGTTCCTGCGCCAGCGCGGCGTGCAGTTCGCCCAGGGCTGGCTGTTCGCCAAGCCGATGGCGCCGGACGACCTGGTGCGCTATCTGCAGGCCGACACGGCCGGGCAGGTGGCGCTGGCCGCCAGGTAGCGGCGGCGCGTCGTGGCTCGTTTCACCGCGCATGCCAGCCGGCTGGTTTGGTCCCGAAATCCTAGATGCCGAACGCCTTCAACCCGGCGTCGGCCAGCGCCTCCAGCGGATTGCGCCGGCCCCCATCCGGGCGGGCGTGGCGTGGCACCTCTTCGTACAGATAGCACGCGTGCTGCCCGCTGAAGCGATCCTGGAACAGCGGCTGGCGGCCGCGCAGGTAGGGAATGAACGGCTCGGCGCGCACGGTGGCGTAACTGGCGTCGGCGCTGAACCCCAGCGTGGCGTCCTGGCTGACGCTGCGCCCGCCCGCGGCGCTTTCCAGCCGCACACCACGGCAGCCCTTGACGATCAAGGTCGCCGGCCCTTCGAAGGCGAGGTAGCGCAGCTGCAAGGTCAGCCAGGCATGCAGGGTGCCCAGGCGCCAGTGGCTGCGGATGCGCGGACGCCGCCCGCGCTGGTACAGCATGCCCACCAGCGCGCGCGGCTGCAGCACCATGGCCTGGCCCGCTGCCAGCTCGATCGTCGCCACTTCATCGAGCGCGTCGGCGGTGGACGACACCACGATCGCGGCGGCCCGGTTGGTGCGAAAGCGCTTGAGCATCCACAAGTGCGCGGCGATGCTGGTGCACCAGCGGCGCCAGTCGAACAGCACGCTGGTCGTGACGGACACGCCGGCCGGCTGGCTCTGGCAATAGTCGGCCCGGATGATCAGCTCCTGGTCCGGCGCCAGCAGCAGCTGCTGCGACACCGCGGACGTCACCGGGCCGCTGCGGCTTGCGCGCTGGTGCGCCGGGCCCGGCGCGGGCGCGCGGCCCCCCGTCGCCGCGATCACGATCGGCGGCCGGCGCGCCGCCAGCGGGGCCAGCACGAAATAGAACAGCGTGCGGATGGCGGCCGGCACCAGCCACCACGCCACCAGCACGGCCAGCGCCAGCGGCAGCACGGGGCGCACTGCCTGATACGCTTGCCAGAGGCGGCTGTGCGCCGCCAGGCGTTCGGCCCGCAGCAGGTGCTCGTCGAGGGGCCGGGCGATCGCTGCCAGACGCTGCGCGTCGAGGCGGAATGACGTCGGCGCGGCCGGCAGCGCCATTTGCCGCAGCAGCGTCTGCTGGGCAGCATGATCCTGGTGTGCCCGATTGGTCGCGGCGCGCAGCACGTCGACGGTGTTGTTCAGCTTGCGCACTTGCCGGTAGGCGGGGGTGAAGGGAATGTTGGCAAAGATGCCCGCTTGCGCTTGCACCAGCGCCAGTTGCTGCCGCGCTTGTTGATAGGCCGCGTAGTGTTGCAGATGCGCCAGCCGGAATTGCGCAAGTGTGCGTTGTGCCGCTTGTCGATCCTGCAACACGAGCGCGCGGGCGCGCAGCGCGGACAGGTGCGCCCGCGCCTGGCGCCGCAGTTCGATGCCGGCCGCGCCCATGGCCTGCTGCGCCAGCTGCGCGCCGATCGTGCCGGTTGCGCCCCATGCGGCTGACGGCAGCGACCGCGCGTGGCGCGCGCGCTGCAAGACGTCGATTTCCCGGTCGAGGGCGGCAATTTCCCCGTCCAGCTGCAGAACGCTCGCGCCCGCCAGCCGGCCGACCCGCCCGGTAATGGCCTGCGCCAATGCGGCCTGATGCGCGCTGGCGTCGCGCTGGGCGGTGCGCAGCGCCGGCACCTCGTCGATACTGCGCTGCACCTGGGTCCACTCGCGGCGCAACCACTGTCCGCCCACCATCACCAGCACGATACAGGCGAACAACAACACATTGCGGCGCAGCGTCTGAAACAAAACGGAAAGAAAATGACCCACGCATTACCACCAAACGCTTGAATTGCACACGATATTGCACACGATACGCTGTCACGCCGGCCGGACCGGCGCGGGTCCGGGCCGGCGTTTCCCGTGCGTAGATTACCCGAATCGGG
>CALRYE020000226.1:0-7999 GCA_943372275.1 Janthinobacterium lividum | reverse complement strand
TGCGCTGCCAGAGGAACAGCGTGAAATCCTGCTGCTGGTGGCCTTGGAAGAAATGAGTTACGACGACGTCGCGCAAACGCTCAAGATTCCCATCGGTACGGTCATGTCGCGCCTGTCGCGCGCGCGTGAAAAAATGCGCGCGAATATGGAAGGGAGAGCGTACATCGCACCCTTGAAGGTGGTCAAATGAATACCCTACCCATCACGGAAGCCGACTTGCACGCCTTCGTCGACGGCAAGCTGCCTGCCGCGCGCCGACTCGAGGTCGACGCCTATCTGGCGCAGCGCCCGGAAGAGGCGGAGCGGCTGCGCGCCTATACAGCGCAAAACGATGAACTGCGCGCGCTTTTCAATCCCGTGCTCGACGAAGCGGTGCCGGAGCGCTTAAGCGCAGCGCGACCGCGCCAGTGGCAATGGCAGCGGCTGGTAGCCGGTCTTGCCATCGCCCTGTTCAGCGGCACGACAGGGTGGCTGCTGCATGGCCAGCAGGCAGGCGAGATTCAGTACGCCCAAGGTGATTCCATGCAGGCCAGGCCGGCGCTGTACGTTGCCGGCTTGGCCCATCAGGCCGCAATCGCCCACGTTGTCTATAGCCCGGATGTCAAGCGGCCGGTGGAAATCGGGGCTGACCAGGAAGAGCAGCTAGTGGCATGGCTGTCCAAACGCCTCGGCACGGCAATTCGGCCACCCCGGCTGGGCAAACTCGGCTACGAGCTGATCGGTGGTCGCCTGCTCCCTGGCGCCCAAGGCGCGGTGGCGCAGTTCATGTACCACGACGCGACCGGGCAGCGCCTCACCTTGTACGTGTCGACCGACCAGGCGCACAACAAGGACACAGGTTTTCGCTTCGCCCAGGAGGGACCGGTGAATGTGTTTTATTGGATCGACGGCAAATTCGGCTATGCGCTGTCGGCTGGAATTAACAAGGCCGAACTGGCGCGCGTTGCCACCGCCGTGTACGACCAACTGGAGAAACCGTCATGACCTTAATGAACCGTCCCTTGTACCTTCGACGCTTGGCCACGTTCGCCGTTGCCGCCCTGATTGGCGCTAGTGCTCTCGGACAGGCCATGGCCCACCATCATGGCCAGTCGCCAGCGGCAAAGCCCCCCGTATTTATCGCCAGCACGGCCAAGCCGTTTGCCGCGCTGACGGACGATGCCATGGCCGTCATGGATGACGGCATGAAGCGCGCGCCAATGAATGGCGTTGCGGAACATGATTTCGTGACGATGATGATTCCGCACCACCAGGGCGCCATCGACATGGCGAAAGCGCTCCTGCTCACCACCAAGGATCCTGAATTGCGCAACGTCGCCCAAGGCATCATCACGGAACAGCAAAACGAAATCAACATTATGCAGGCCTGGTTGCAGCGCTACCAATCGGCTCAGGCAAAAGTTGCTCCCACTTCGATCACCAAGAAAGAATAAATCATGCAACTCCGTCACTGCGTTTTCTCGTTGACCGTCAGCAGCCTGCTCACCGCCTCCGCGTTTGCCGCTCCTGGCGCGCAAGACCGCGTCTACACCGCTGACCAGAATACCAATACCGTTTCAGTGATCAACCCGGCGACCAATTTGCTGCTCGGCCAGATCAAACTGGGCAACCAGCGTCCGGACGTGTTGTCGCCGCTATACAAGGGCGAGATCAATGTGCACGGCCTGGGCTTTTCGCCCGACCACAAGACCCTGATTGCCATTTCAAACGGCTCTAACTCGGTGGCATTCATCGACACGGCGACCAACAAGGTCAAAGGAATCACCTATATCGGTCGCTCGCCCCATGAAGGGTTTTTCACTGCCGACGGCCGCGAAGTCTGGGCGGTGGTGCGCGGCGAAGACTACATCTCGGTGATCGACCCGGTCACCTTCAAGGAGAAAAAGCGGATCGAGACGACCGCCGGCCCCGGCATGGTGCAGTTCCTGCCGAACGGCAAGCTGGCGTTCGTCGTCTCCAGCTTCAATCCCGTGGTCGACGTGATCGACATGAAGTCGCACAAGGTCATCAAGCACATTAAGGTCGTCAGCCCGTTCTCGCCGTTCCTTCAGTTCACCCCTGATTTCAAGGAAATGTGGATGACGCACAAGGATGCCGGCAAAGTGACGCGCATCGATACTGCCAGCCTGGAAGTAAAGGGCGTCATCGATACCGGCTTCATTACCAACCACTTGGCGTTCGCGAAGACTGCGGCTGGCACCCGTGCTTACGTAACGATCGGCGGTGAGAATGTCGTCAAGGTGTACACCACCGACGCCACGCCGACGCTGGTTGCGACGATCCCTACCGGCGCGTTGCCCCACGGCATCTGGACCTCCGACGACGGCACACGTCTGTATGTGGGACTTGAAAACGGCGACGCGGTCGATGTCATCGACAGCGCCACCAACAAGGTGATTGCGCGCGCACCGGTCGGCCAGGCGCCGCAGGCACTGGTGTACGTTTCGAACGCCGTGCCGCACGGCGACGGCATGACCAACCTGGTCCCGCGCGCCAACAGAGAGCCAATCAACATTGCGCTTAAACCCGCTGCCGGCGAGGCCAAGGGATTCGTTGTGGCCCGTAACCTGGGCGTGGTGGACGCGCTGGAAGTGTCGCTGTTCAAACTCAAGCCGCAGACCGCGTACAGCGTGTACGTCACCGGCCAGGCCGCGCCGGTGGCCAGTTTCAAGACGAATCCGATGGGGATGGCGAACGGCACTGCGATCGGACCGATGCGCGCCGTGAGCAACAGCCTCAACGACAAGGCCGCGACGGCGAGTCGCATCCTGGTGATGGAAGGGGACGTGGCCGTCGATCCACAAAAAGCCGTATTGAGTAGCGTGCAGTAAGCAAATCACGACAATACTGTGGCAGTATCGAGCTAACCGATTTCACAATAATAACGGAGACCAGTATGGCGAAGAACTCGTTGATATTGACGGCGGAGGCGTTGCGGCGCCGTTCCTTTATGAGGCAGGCCGGCACGCTCGGTGCCGCCGGCGTGTTCGGCAGTCCGGTATTGAGCGCGCTCGCGGCGGAGGCAGGCCACGTCACGCTGCCGTTTGAAAACGGCGAGCGCGAACTGGTCGTGTATCCTCAAAAGCGGCCGCTGATCCTGCTGACCGCCCGTCCGCCGCAGCTGGAAACTCCGTTCAGTGTGTTCAACGAATCGGTGATTACGCCGAACGATGCGTTTTTCGTCCGATATCACTGGAGCGGCATTCCCACCGCGATCGATGCGCAAACATACCGTCTCAAAGTCGGCGGCAATGTTAATACGCCGCTGGAGCTCTCGCTCGCCGACCTCAAGCAAATGGCTGACGCCACCGAACTGGTTGCCGTGAACCAGTGTTCCGGTAACAGCCGCGGCCACCTGTCGCCGCGCGCCAACGGCGGCCAGCTATCGAATGGTGCCATGGGCAACGCACGCTGGACTGGCGTGCCGCTACGCAAGGTGCTGGAAAAGGCCGGCGTCAAGGCCGGGTCGGTACAGGTCTCGTTCAACGGCCTTGACACGCCGCCCGTTGGCGACGGGCCCGATTTCATGAAGGCGCTCAATATCGACCATGCGCTCGACGGCGAAGTCATGTTGGCCTGGCAAATGAACGGTGCCGATCTGCCGATGTTGAATGGCTACCCACTGCGCCTGGTGGTGCCCGGCTACTACGGCACCTATTGGGTCAAGCATCTGTCCGACATTACCGTGACCGACAAGGTATTCGACGGATTTTGGATGAGCACGGCCTATCGCATCCCCGACAATCAGTGCGCCTGTACCGAGCCGGGAAAGGCGCCGACCAAGACCGTCCCGATCAATCGCCTCAACGTGCGCTCGTTCGTGACCAGCCTGACCGACGGCATGCACGTCAAGGTCGGGCGCCAGACGGTGGTGCGCGGGATTGCGTTCGACGGCGGCTACGGCGTGAATGAGGTGGCGTTTTCATCCGACGGTGGCAAGAACTGGCAAGCCGCACAACTGGGCAAGGACCTGGGGCGCTATTCTTTTCGAGAGTGGAGCGCGGCGTTCACGCCGAAACAAAAAGGAAACCACGAACTGCTGGTTCGGGCGGGCAACCGGATCGGTCAAGGCCAACCCGCGAGCGCCCTGTGGAACCCTGCCGGCTACATGCGCAATGTGGTCGAATCGACGCGCGTCGTCGCGGTATAAGGGGAACCACATTGAAACATCCACTGATTTGCTCTCTGTTCACCATCAGTCTGATGGCTGCGGCCCCAGCTTTCGCCCTCGACATTCAGCTTCCGCCTGAAACTGCTGTCTTCAAACCCAGCGAGTTGCCGGGATATGCGCTGGCCCAGCGCAACTGCATGACATGTCACTCGGTCCATTACATCCAGTCGCAGCCCACGACATCGCCGCGCGGCTACTGGGATGCCACCGTGAGAAAGATGAAGAAACCGTTCGGTGCGCAATTCTCAGACGCGGATATCCCGGACATGGTCGATTACCTGGTCAAGACCTACGGTGCCGAACGCAGTAACGCAGTGCCGATTGCGAACGCGGCGATAAAGCCAGCTGCAGTTGCACCGAAGGCCGGCGCCACCGCAGCAATCGATACGAAAGCGTTGCTTGCCGCAAATGCTTGCATGGGATGTCATTCGATCGACAAAAAGGTCGTCGGGCCGGCATTCAAGGAAGTGGTGGCAAAGTACAAGGGCAAGGCAGACGCGGTATCACTGGTGGCGAGGAATATTCGAGCGGGCGGCGCTGGCAAATGGGGGCCTGTACCGATGCCAGCTTTCTCCCAACTGAGCGAGGGCGAAGCGATGGCCTTGGCGCATTATGTCCTGGCGCAATGAATTTGATGCCATCCCCTTCCTGTAGACGCCTTTACTGAGCATGCCCGCCGGGGACGTGCTTCGCGCCATGCCGTCGCTCGCCCCGGCACAGCCGGGGGCCGGCCGGTGCTGCTTTTCAACAACGGGCAAGCGGGCGCTGAGACAAATCAGGCCGGTTTGACCCGCTTACGCAACAGACTGCCGGCCGCGTTATCCTCGAACCGGCTGGCCTCCTCAATGTAGCCATGGACCGTGCCGTCGTGGCGCCAGCCTCCTTGCTTCTTGATGTCGCGGAAGTCGGCTCCGGCGCGGTGCGCGCTGGTGGCCATGCCACGCCGCAGACTGTGACTAGACAGGTCTAGCACGTAGTCGAGTTTGACCAGTGTCGCGCAATCCTCCAGGATCGTATTCACGCTGCCCACGCCCAGAGCGGCGCTGGCCACCGTCCCCCACTTGCTGATAGACCGAAACACCGGTCCGGCCATGATGTCGGCGGCGTCGAGCCAGGCGCGCAACGCCGCCGCCGGGCAGCAAGGGCCGTCGCTGTACGGGATCGCCTTGATGATCCCTTCGCCCAGTTGGTCAGTCTTCGAGCGCGGCAGCATGATCTCGATGCCCTCGGGTGTCCAGCCAATATGTCCGACCTCGATGGCGACCAGCTCGCTGCGCCGCAATCCGCCGAAAAAACCGATCTGCAAAAGTGCGTTGTCGCGCGTCGCCTTCAACGTGCCGGCGCTGACCAGCTGCACCACGATACGTTCCAGGTCCTCGATTGGAAGGGCCTTGGCCCTCTTCTTCGGGCGGCCGTGCGTGCGTGCGATCCCCGTCAGTGTCTTGCGCACGGTCGGTGTCGAAGCCGGATTGGGGAAGCCCAGGTGGACGTGCCACTGCGACAGTGCCGTCAGGCGCAACGCCAAGGTGCGGGGATTGAGGGTCGGCGCGTAGGTGAGCAGGTATCGGATGATCGCCGCTTCGTCGGCCGGCAACACGCCGCCCCACGCCAGGTAGTGGTTTACGGCGGACCGGTACGCCCGGCGCGTGTTGTCGGCCGTGGCGGCGGCCAGGACGGCGCGGTGCTGGGCTGCGAGCACGGCGTCCACAGCTGTAACGGCAGAGTGCAGCGCCGACGCTGGGTGTGCATCGTTATTTTCGGCGCCGTTGTCGGCGGGTTCGGGGGTGGCCATGGCTGTGTTGCTCGCGGTCGGGCTTGTAACGGGGGTTACGGCAGGATAGCACGCTGCGGATCGGCATCGGTGTCGATAATCTACATTATCGAGCCTAATTATTCACTCATTTCGGATCGATTTTATATCGTAATATAACGTACCATTACGTATTACACCGCACGTTATCTTATCCAAGGAGCGATCATGGCCAGAGCCGGTATCCTGTACTCCCACGTCGCCAAGGCGGCCGCCCAGCTGACCGCCGCCGGCAAGAACGCCACCGTCGACACCGTGCGCGAGGCCTTGGGCGGCACCGGCAGCAAGAGCACGATCGCGCCAATGCTTAAACAATGGAAGGCGCAGCACGAAGGCGAGGTCGCGGCGGCGGGCGCGGGCGTGCCGGCCGATCTGCTGGAGGCGATCAAGGGCGTCTACGACCGGGTGCAGGTAGGCGCGCAGGTTCAGGTCGAGCAGCTGCGCATTGAGCACCAGCTGGCGGCACATAAAGTCGCACAAGCGGCGGAGGCGCTGCGCGAAGAGGTGCGCCAGCTTGGCATAGAGCGCGAAGCCCTGAAAGCCGAACTGCACAGCGTAATGGCGGCGTTCGCGCGCGAGCAGGCTGCCCGGCATCAAGATGCGGTGGCGATCGCCGCCCTGGAATCAGAAAAGACGGGGCAGGCCCAGCGCCTGGCCGACCGCACGGCCGAGGTCCGGGAGCTGGCGGACCAGCTGGCGCAGGCGCGGCGCCAGTTCGAGCACTTCCAGGAGGCGAGCGCGGCCCAGCGGCAGGATGACAAGCACGCCTACGAAACGCGGATTGCCCGCGCCGAACAGGAGGCGGCCACGCTGCGCGCCAACTTCCAGGACGGCCGCGAGGCGCTGGCCGTGCTGCGGAGCGAGAAGGCCCAGCTGGAACACACATTGCACGAGCAGCGAGACGCGGCCAGGGAGCAAGCCCGCAAGCTGTACGAGGCCACGGAAGGACTGACGGCGACGCGCGAGTTAGCTAGCAGCAGGCAGTTTGAACTGGAAATGGTGGTGGAACGCCTGGAGCATGCCCACCAGGCGAATGAGCGGCTGGAGGCTCGCGTTAGCGAGCTGGAGGGCGAGAACGCGGATTTGAAAAAGAAACCCGCCGCAGCCAGTCCGAAAACACGGAAGACAAAAACGTAAAGCGCTTTACCTTTTTAAATTTAATGGGTTCGAATGATGCGAACCATTGTCAGGGCGATCCTTCTACCGGCGCACCACACAAACCTTTCAGCGAAGGATCGGACCGAATGCCACGCCGCTCACTGCTGTCCGATACCGAACGCGACAGCTTATTGGTATTGCCACAAAGTCAGGATGATTTGATTCAGCAATACAGCTTCACGGATGCCGACCTGGCGTTGATCCGGCAGCGGCGCGGGGCAGCGAATCGCCTTGGGTTTGCGGTCCAGATGTGCCTGTTGCGCTATCCCGGCTACGCGCTTGCCAGCGACACCGCGCTGCCGGATTCGGTGTTGCACTGGATCGCCAAGCAGGTGCGCAGCGACGCCGGCGCCTGGCCGGAATACGGCGAGCGGGAGAAGACGCGCAACGAACACCTGCACGAGCTGCGCGCCTACCTGGGACTGTCAGTCTTCGGCCTGCCGGACTTCCGCAAGCTGGTGGACAGCCTGGCCGACCTCGCTATGCAGACCGACAAGGCGATGGTCCTCGCCGCGCATTCCCTTGAAACGCTGCGCCAGAAGCGCATCATCCTGCCGGCGCTCACTGTCATCGAGCGGGCCTGCGCCGAGGCCGTGACGCGGGCCAACCGGCGCATTTACCGCGCGCTGATCGATCCGCTGGAGCGGCACCACAAGCGCTCGCTTGACAACCTGCTCAACGTGGCGCCTGACATGAGCATCACCTGGCTTGTGTGGCTGCGCCAGTCTCCGCTCAAGCCCAATTCCCGCTACATGCGCGAACACATCGAAAGGCTCAAGGTGTTTCAGTCTCTGGCACTGCCGGAGGGGCTTGGCCGCCAGATCCACCAGAATCGCCTGCTGAAGATGGCGCGCGAGGGT
>CALRYE020000225.1:0-8060 GCA_943372275.1 Janthinobacterium lividum | reverse complement strand
CCGCAATTCGTGCAATCGCCCGCGCTGAATATAAAACTTACAGAGGATTGATCATGGATAACCAAAAACCAAACACTGGCAACGGTAGTAACTTGAGCGCAGAAGGCGCAGGCAGCAGCATGGGCAAAGACCAGGGCAGCAACCGTTCGGGCAATACCGGCAGCGCTGCCGACAAGTTCAGCAACACCGCCAAGGAACTGGCCGACGATGCGGTCAAGAGCGCGTCGGACATGCACAAGACCATCGACAAAGCCGCCGAGTCGGCCCAGCCCGTGGTCGACCGTCTGGCCAACTCGGCGCACGCCGGCGTGGACAAGGTCTCCGGCGCCCTGACCGGCGCCAGCGACAAGCTGACCAACGCCCTGTCCGGCGCCACCGGCAAGTTCGACGACAAGAAGCGGCAGCTGGCCGATGCTTACGGCAACTTCAGCGAAACCGGCCGCGACTATGTTCGCACCAGCCCAGGCACGTCGGTACTGCTCGCCGTGGCTGCTGGATTCGTGCTGTCGAAGTTGCTGGGCGGCCGACGCTAAGTAACTAAGTAATCAGTCATCAGGTAATTAAGTAGTAAAGCGTTCGCCCGTACTGCGTTCGTTTGTATTGCGCTAGTTGTACTGACGTGTAGTTCTCCTGCCGGCCGAAGTGTTTCGGCCGGTGGTGCGCGCGCCCCTGCGCTGCGCTGGCTCATCCCGCACCACCCCGTACCACCCCGTATTACCCGTATCACCCCATGCCGGCAACATTGCGGTATTGGATACGCACGACCGAACACGCCGCACCCGCTATCCGCTTGACCTAACTTTCTACCGCTCGCCCGACGGTGATCCGGTTTCCTGAATATATTTGTTTGAGGTGCTCAATGGTGTCACGTAAAAAACCCACCCAGTCCGACGCAGGCGCTGGCTCGATTCTCAGTACTGTTTCCGGTCCTTCGGCAGCAGAGCCGCCCACTACGCTGGGCAGCAAAAATGCCATCGCCGAACAGTTGCTGACGAAAGTCGTCAGCGGCCAGCAGCTGGCCGCTGAAATGCCGCTCAACCCGAACAAGCCGGGCGAGTATGGCGAAGCTGCGCGTGAGCCGCAGCCGGGCGCGACCGCGGAGCCGCCAAGCATTTCGGCCACCGGCAGCACCAGCACCGAAACGCTGGCGTCGCCCAAAGTGGGCACCGGCGTGCCGCCGGTTGGCCAGAATCCGTCCGCGCTGCCGCTCGACCGCGTGCGCGTCGACAGCGGTGGCCAGACGCTGACCACCAACCAGGGTGTGCCGATTGCCGACAACCAGCACTCGCTGAAAATTGGCCTGCGTGGGCCGACGGCGCTGGAAGACTTTATTCTGCGCGAAAAGATTACCCACTTCGACCATGAGCGCATTCCTGAGCGTGTGGTGCACGCACGCGGTTCGGCTGCGCACGGCTACTTTGAATCGTACGGCGACCTGAGCGACATCACCCGCGCCGCGCCGTTCACCCAGGCTGGCAAGCGCACGCCGGTGTTCACCCGCTTTTCGACCGTGGCCGGCGAGCGAGGTTCCGCAGACACCGTGCGCGATGTGCGCGGTTTCGCCGTCAAGTTCTACACCGACGAAGGCAACTGGGATCTGGTAGGTAACAACATTCCGGTGTTCTTCATTCAGGACGCCATGAAGTTTCCTGACCTGGTGCACGCAGTCAAGCCGGAACCGCATAACGCGATCCCGCAGGCATCCAGCGCCCACGACACCTTCTGGGACTTCGTCTCGCTGATGCCGGAATCGACCCACATGCTGATGTGGGCCATGTCCGACCGCGCCATTCCGCGCAGCCTGCGCACGATGCAGGGTTTCGGTGTGCACACGTTCCGCCTGATCAATGCCGCAGGCGAAGCGCGCCTGTGCAAATTCCACTGGACCCCGTTGCAGGGCACCCACTCGCTGGTGTGGGACGAAGCGGCCAAGATCACCGGCGCCGATCCCGATTTCCACCGCCGCGACCTGTGGGAAGCCATCGAAGCCGGACAATTCCCTGAATGGGAACTGGCGGTGCAGATCTTCACCGAAGAGCAGGCCGACACGTTCAAGTTCGACGTGCTCGATTCGACCAAGGTTGTGCCGGAGGAGCTGGTGCCGCTGACCCCGATCGGCAAGATGGTTCTAAACCGCAATCCGGACAACTTCTTTGCCGAAACCGAGCAGGTTGCCTTCTGCACGGCGCACATCGTGCCGGGTATCGACTTCACCAACGACCCGCTGCTGCAAGGCCGTATCCACTCGTACCTGGATACCCAGATCAGCCGCCTGGGCGGCGTGAATTTCCATGAAATTCCCATCAACTCGCCGATCATCGGTGTGCATAACAACCAGCGCGACGGGCATCACCGCCAGGCCATCAACCGCGGCCGCGTGAGCTACGAGCCGAATTCGCTGGCCGGTGGTTCGCCTGCGCAGGCAGGTGCTACGCGTGGCTTCACCAGCTACCCGGAACGCGTGGAGGAGAGCAAGGTACGCGGCAAGGCCGAGCTGTTCGCCGACCACTACTCGCAGGCCAAGCTGTTCTTCAACAGCCAGACGCCGGTCGAGCAGGTCCACATCGCCAACGCGTTCCGCTTCGAGCTGACGCGCGTGCAGACGCCGGCGATTCGTCAGCGCGTGCTGGCGCTGCTGGCCAATGTCGACGCCAGGCTGGTATCGACGGTTGCTGCCGGTCTGGGGATGGAAGTGCCTACCGCGCTGCCGCTGGCAACCGATCTGCCGCAGCCCGAGTACGAGCCGTCGCCGGGTCTGTCGCTGCTGTCGCGCCCTGGCGAGACCGGCATCCGCACCCGCAAGGTGGCCATCCTGGTCGCGCACGGCACCGATGCCGCCGGCGTAAAATCGATCTACAGTTCGCTGCTGGCCGATGGTGCGGTGCCACGTCTGGTGTCCAGCCAGCTGGGCAAGGTCAAGGCGGTCGATGGTTCGTTCCTCGACGTCGAGATTTCGCTTGAAGCCGGTCCTTCGGTGCTGTACGACGCGGTGATCGTGCCGGATGGCGCCGATGCGGCCGCGACGCTGGCGCGCGATGCGCACGCACAGGACTTCGTGCGCGAGCAGTATCGTCACTGCAAGGCGATCATGGTGGTGGGTGCTGGCGCTGCGCTGCTGCAGGCGGCAGGTGTGCCGGCCAAGCTGCCAAGCGGCGAGGACGATCCATCGCTGGTGGGTACCGACACGGACGATCTGGATGCGGCACTCGACGCGTTCAAGACCGCGCTGGCAGGCCATCGCTCGTTCGCACGCGAGACCGATCCGCCGCTGGTGTAACTAATGAAGCCCGCGATGCGGGCTTCATTAGTTAGAATCCGAACCGTCGCAGCACGACGGTTTTTCGCTTTGTGGTCTTAACATCTGAGGGCTTGCGCCCATCACCCCAACTGCGGCACCAGCACCTTGCTGTATTGCGACACCCCATTCAAATCGATCAACTCCACCGTCATGGCTTTCGACACCGGATCGATCAGCACCTCTCCGAAAAACTGATACCCCGCGAACGGCGACGAGTTGGCGATCGGCGGTGCCTTTTCAAACACTGCGGTCGGCCCGAACGTCTTATCGAGCTTGTTCGGTCCGAACGAACCGGCATTCATGGGCCCCGCCACAAACTCCCAGAACGGCGCGAAATCGGTAAACACGGCCTTGGCCGGATCGTAGTAATGCGCCGCGCAGTAGTGCACATCGGCCGTCACCCACACCACGTTCCTGATCGCCTTGATGGCTTTGAGCAGACGCGCCATTTCCAGCTCGCGACCCTTGGCCGGACCATCTTCGCCGTTTGCCACCGCTTCCCAGTTCAGGCCATCCGGCACATACAATCCGATCGGCATGTCGGCGGCGATCACCTTCCACGTCGACGTCGATTTGGCTAATTCCGCAATCAGCCAGTCCACCTGCGCATTGCCCAGAAATGCCGTGGTGGCGCTTTCGCTGGTCTGCAGGTTGGTGGTGTTGGGGCCGCGGTAGCTGCGCATGTCGAGCACGAACACGTCGAGCAGCGGACCATGGCTGATCTTGCGGTATAGCCGCTGCTCCTCCGGCTGCTTGAAAAAGCGCATCGGCGCGTACTCCAAAAACGCGCGCTGGCCGCGCTGCGCCAGCAGCCTGACGTTCTTCTCGGTGTAGCGCGCGTCTGCCGACAGATCCTTGGCGTCGCTGTAGTTGTTGACCACCTCATGGTCGTCCCACTGCCAGATCTGCGGCACTTGCGCTGCGAACTTGCGGTAGTTCGCATCCAGCAGGTTGTAAGCATGACGGCCGCGGTATTCCTTGAGCGTCTCGGCCACCTTGCTCACCTCAGGCGTGACGATGCTCTTCCAGATCGCGCCGTTTTCTGCCTTGGTCTCGGCGGCGATCGGGCCGTCCGCATAAATGGTGTCGCCGCTGTGGATGAAAAAATCCGGGTCGCGCTTGCGCATCGCTTCGTAGATCTTCACGCCGCCGAATTCGGTGTTGATGCCCCAGCCCTGGCCGGCATTGTCGCCGCTCCAGTGAAAACGCACGGGCTTCTTGCCATCGGCCGGGGCGGTGCGGAACTGGCCGCTCACGGTCTCGCTCTGGATGCTGCCGTTGTTCTGGTCCACGTAGCGCACCCGCACGAACATGGTCTGGCCGGCCGGCAGCCCGGTCAGGTCGACCCGCGTGGTGTAGTCGGTCAGCTCGGTGGCCAACGGCCCGACGATGCGGCTGGCGTTGGCGAAGCGGTCGGTGGTGTCGTATTCCACCACCATCAGCGCATTGCGGTCGCTGCGGCTCCAGACCATGGCCTGGTCGCCACTCACGTCGCCCAGCTGGATGCCCGAGGCGATTTTTGGACGCTCGGCGTCACTGACGACCACGGCCGGTGCGTCCACCACGTCGTCCGAACCGCCGCAGCCGGCAAGCAGAATGGAGCCGGACAGGGCTCCGCCAGTGCCCAGAAAGCGGCGGCGCGAAAATGAAGTGCTCATAGATTCTCCCGGGGTGGTGAAACCGGGGAGTGTAGGAGCCATTTGTGACGGGCTCATGAAACGTCCGACACAAACAGAAGGCCGAAAAAAAGGGGCCGCGCGGGCCCCTTCCCGTGATGCGCCAGCGCGCTTTACAGCGTGTGCTGCGCTACCACCGGCGGCTTGACCGCCGGCTTGGTGCTGCGCAGGCGCGCCATGCCGCGCTTGAGCAGATGCTCCAGGTCGTCGATGTAGGTGAACACCGCCGGCACCACCAACAGGCTGAGCAGGGTCGAGGTGATCAGGCCGCCGATGACGGCAATCGCCATCGGCGAACGGAAGCTCGGATCGGCGCCCCAGCCCAGCGCCAAGGGCATCATGCCGGCGCCCATGGCGATGGTGGTCATGATGATCGGACGGCTACGCTTGTGGCACGCATCGACCAGGGCATCGAAGCGCGACATGCCTTCCTGGCGCGCCAGGATCGCGTAGTCGACCAGCAGGATCGAGTTCTTGGTCACGATCCCCATCAGCATGATCAGGCCGATCATGGACGGCATCGACAGCGCTTTACCGGTCAGCAGCAGGGCCACGAAGGCGCCGCCGATGGACAGGGGCAGGGCGGCCAGAATCGTGATCGGCTGCATGAAGTCTTTGAACAGCAGGACCAGCACGCCGTAGATGCACAACACGCCGATCAGCATCGCCACGCCGAAGCTGGCGAACAGCGCCTGCATCTCCTGCGCGTCGCCCAGTTCGGCAATGCGCACCGACGGCGGCAGGTTTCGCATCGATGGCAGCGCGCGCGCCTCTTCGTTGACTTCACCCAGCGAGCGGCCCGACAGCTCCACTTCGAGCGTGACGTTGCGGCTGCGGTTCAGGCGGTCGATCTGGGCCGGGCCGCTTTCCATGGTGATAGTGGCGACGTTATCCAGCACCACCGGGCCGTTCTTGCCCGGTACCGTCAGGCGGCCGATGGCCGACAGGTCGGCGCGCACGGCGTCGGGCAGCTTGACGCGGATCGGCACCTGGCGCTCGGCCAGGTTCATCTTGGTCAGCGCCTGGTCGTAGTCGCCGGCCGTGGCCACGCGCACCGTCTCGCCAATGGCGGCCGCCGTCACGCCCAGGTCGGCGGCCTTGGCAAAGTCGGGCCGCACGATGATTTCAGGGCGCACCAGCGAGGCGCTGGAGCTGACGTTGCCGATCCCTTTCAGGGTCCGCAGTTCGCGTTCGACCGACTGCGCGGCAGCGGTCAGCGCCACCGGGTCTTCGCTGCGCAGCACCAGCTGCATCTTCACGCCCGTGTCCTGCGGGCCGACGTTAAAGCGCGCGCCCGGAATCTGATCGAGCTTGGTGCGGATCTGGCGCTCGATGACGTCGAGCGAACCTTTACGGTCGTTGCGGTGCACGGTGGTCAATGTCAGCACGGCGCGGCGCGCTTCGGCCGAGGCGCCCGGGGCGAACGCGTCGCCGCTGGAGCCGCCGCCGATCGAGCTGAAGATGCCGGTCACGCCCGGCACTTCCATCGCCACCACGCGGGCACGCTCGGCCACGGCGCGCGTTTCGGCGAGCGTGGAGCCGGGCGGCAGTTCCAGGTTGATCATGGTCTGGGCGCGGTCGGCCGGCGGCACGAAGCCGGTCGGCAGCAGCGGCACCAGCGCGATCGAACCTGCAAAGAACAGGGCCGACGCGATAGCCGTGATCAGGCGGTGGCGCAGGCACCATTTCATGGCGACCATGTAACGCTGCATCAGCCAGCTGTCCTTCTCTTCGCCATGCGGCAGGGGTTTCAGGATGTAGGCCGCCATCATCGGTGTCAGCAGTCGCGCCACCACCAGCGAAGCCAGGATGGCCAGCACGGCGGTCCAGCCGAACTGCTTGAAGAACAGGCCGGGAACGCCGCCCATGAACGCGGTCGGCAGGAACACCGCCACCAGTGCGAACGTGGTGGCGATCACCGCCATGCCGATTTCGTCGGCCGCTTCCATGGCCGCCTGCATCGGAGTTTTACCCATGCGCAGGTGGCGCGAGATGTTCTCGATCTCCACGATCGCGTCGTCCACCAGCACCCCCACCACCAGCGCAAGGGACAGCAGGGTCACCGTGTTGAGGGTATAGCCGAACAGGTACTGGCCCAAAAAGGCCGGAATCACCGACAGCGGCAGCGCCGCGGCGGCCACCAGCGTGGCGCGCCAGTCGCGCAGGAACCACCACACCACCAGCACGGCCAGGATGGCGCCTTCGTACAGCAGCTCCATGGAGCCGTCGAAGTTTTCCTGCACCGGGAAGGCATTGTCGATGACTTCCTTCAGCACGATCTGCGGATGCTCTTTCTGCAGTTCGGCGATCGCCGCGCGCGCGCCTTCGGCCACCTGCAGTTCGCTGGCGCCCTTGGTGCGGAATACCTCGAAGCCCACCACGCGCTTGCCGTCATGCTCGGCGATGGCGCGCGGCTCGGACACCGTGTCGGTCACGGTGGCGATCTGGTCGAGGCGCACACGGCGCCCGTCGACCAGCGGAATATCCATGCGCGCCAGCTCGTCGGCCGTGTGCACGGTGGCGATGGTGCGCACCGATTGCTCGGCGCCGCTGACGTCGCCCCGTCCGCCGGGCGACTCGCGCTGCACGCTGCGCAGCTGGCGCGAGACGTCGGCCGCGGTGGCTTTCAGGGCCGCCATGCGCGCGTCGTCCAGCTCCACGCGGATTTCGCGGTCCACGCCGCCCACGCGCTTGACCGCGCCCAGACCGGGCACGCTGAGCAGCCGCTTGGAGACGGCATTGTCGACGTACCAGCTCAGTTCCTGGTCGTCGGCCTTGTTGCCGGCGCCGTTGGGCGCGGCCGAGGCCACGAAGGTCAGCACCACGCGACCGGCGGTGGAAGCCTTGGTGACGGTCGGGTCGCGCATTTCCGCGGGCAGGTCGGCCTTGATGCGGGCGACGGCATCGCGCACATCGTTGACGCCTTCTGCAATCGGCTTTTCAAGGATGAATTCGACGGTCACGGTGGCCACGCCGTCGAGCACCTTGGTGTAGATGTTCTTGACGCCTTGCAGCGTGGCGACCGAGTCCTCGATCTTGCGCGCGACTTCGGTTTCCAGCTGCGCCGGGGCGGCGCCGTCGAGCAC
>CALRYE020000224.1:0-8134 GCA_943372275.1 Janthinobacterium lividum | reverse complement strand
CAAGGAAAAAGAACCGACCGTTCTGCCGACCCGCATTCCCAACCTGCTGATCAACGGTTCGTCCGGTATCGCGGTGGGCATGGCGACCAATATCCCGCCGCACAACCTGACCGAAGTGATCAACGGCGCGCTGCATGTGCTGCGCAACCCGGACTGCACCATCGACGAACTGATCGAGCTCATCCCCGCGCCGGACTTCCCGACCGCCGGCATCATCTACGGCGTCTCGGGCGTGCGCGACGGCTACCGCACGGGCCGTGGCCGCGTGGTTATGCGCGCCAAGACCCACTTCGAGGAATACGGCAAGGACGGCGGGCGCATCGCCATCATCGTCGACGAGCTGCCTTACCAGGTCAACAAGAAGTCGCTGCTGGAACGCATCGCCGAAAACGTGCGCGACAAGAAGTTAGAGGGTATCAGCGACATCCGCGACGAGTCCGACAAATCGGGCATGCGCGTGGTGATCGAACTGAAACGGGGCGAAGTGCCGGAAGTGGTGCTCAACAATCTGTACAAGCAGACCCAGTTGCAGGACACCTTCGGCATGAACATGGTGGCGCTGGTGAACGGCCAGCCCAAGCTGCTGAACCTGAAGCAGATGCTGCAGTGCTTCCTGTCGCACCGCCGCGAAGTGGTCACGCGCCGCACCGTGTTCGAACTGCGCAAGGCGCGCGAGCGCGGCCACATGCTGGAAGGCCTGGCCGTGGCGCTGGCCAATATCGACGACTTCATCGCCATCATCAAGGCGGCGCCGTCGCCGCCGATCGCCAAGACCGAGCTGATGGCCCGCGCCTGGGATTCGTCGCTGGTGCGCGAGATGCTGACCCGTACCGCCGAAGGCACCACCGTCGGCGGCATCGAAGCGTTCCGCCCCGAGCACCTGCCCAAGCACTACGGCATGCAGCCGGATGGCTTGTACAAGCTGTCCGACGAACAGGCCCAGGAAATCCTGCAGATGCGTCTGCAGCGCCTGACTGGCCTGGAGCAGGACAAGATCGTCAACGAGTACAAGGACATCATGGCCTTGATCGCTGACCTGCTGGACATTCTGGCCAAGCCGGAGCGCGTCACCGTCATCATCACCGACGAGATGACCGCCGTGATGAACGAATACGGCGTGGGTAACAAGGACGTGCGCCGCTCGACCATCGAGATGAACGCCACCGACCTGGAAACCGAAGACCTGATCACGCCGCAGGACATGGTCGTGACGTTGTCGCACACCGGCTACATGAAGTCGCAGCCGATTTCCGAATACCGCGCGCAAAAGCGCGGCGGGCGAGGCAAGCAGGCCATGGCCACCAAGGAAGAGGACTGGATCGACCAGCTGTTCATCGCCAACACCCACGATTACATTTTGTGCTTCTCCAACCGTGGCCGCATGTACTGGCTGAAGGTATGGGAAGTGCCGCAAGGCTCGCGCAATTCGCGCGGTAAGCCGATCGTCAACATGTTCCCGCTGCAGGACAACGAGAAGATCACCGTGATCCTGCCGCTGTCGGGCGTGAACCGCACCTTCCCGGAAGACCACTACGTGTTCATGGCGACCAGCCTGGGCACGGTCAAGAAGACCCCGCTGCGCGACTTCAGTAATCCACGCAAGGCCGGCATCATCGCGGTCGACCTGGACGACGGCGACTTCCTGATCGGCGCCGCGCTGACCGACGGCGAGCACGATGTGATGCTGTTCTCCGATTCGGGCAAGGCAGTGCGCTTCGACGAAAACGATGTGCGTCCGATGGGCCGCACGGCGCGCGGCGTGCGCGGCATGAACCTGGAAGACGGTCAGAACGTGATCGCCCTGCTGGTGGCCGAGAACGAGCAGCAGTCGGTGCTCACGGCCACCGAAAACGGTTTCGGCAAGCGGACTCCGATCACCGAGTACACCCGCCACGGCCGCGGCACCAAGGGCATGATCGCGATCCAGACGTCCGAGCGCAACGGCCGCGTGGTCGCCGCCACGCTGGTCGAGCCATCCGACGAGATCATGCTGATCACGACCGGCGGCGTGCTGATACGCACCCGCGTGTCGGAGATCCGCGAAATGGGCCGCGCCACCCAAGGCGTGACCCTGATCGCTGTGGAAGACGGCACCAAGCTGTCGGGCCTGCAGCGCATCGTCGAGACCGACCTGGAAGACGTCGAACTGGGTTCGGAAGGCACCACGGTCGCCGCGCCGTCGGAGCCGACTGCGGAGTAAGCCTGGGGACTGCCTGCAAGGGGCGCGGTACTGTGCGAAAATTACCGCGCCCAATGTGTAAACAGTTGGCAGCTTAGCCGTCGTCCCCGCGAAGGCGGGGACCCATAGCACCTACGCGTCATCTTTAAAAACAGGACACCCCGCCGTGACCCACATCTACAACTTCTCCGCCGGCCCGGCCGTCCTTCCCAAAGCAGTCCTCGAACAAGCCGCCGCCGAAATGCTCGACTGGCACGGCTGCGGCATGTCGGTGATGGAAATGAGTCACCGCGGCCCCGAATTCATCTCCATCTACGAAGCGGCCGTGCGCGACCTGCGCGAGCTGCTGGCCATCCCGGCCAACTACAAGATCCTGTTCCTGCAAGGGGGCGGTCTGGGCGAAAACGCCATCGTGCCGCTGAACCTGATCGGCCGCGCGGGCGGGCAGGGCGCCACCATCGATTTCGTCCACACCGGCTCCTGGTCCGGCAAGTCGATCAAGGAAGCGGCCCGCTACGCCACCGTCAACGTGGCCGCCACCTCCGAGCCCGGCCACTTCACTTCGGTGCCGCCGCAGGAATACTGGAAGCTCACGCGCGACGCGGCCTATCTGCACATCTGCACCAACGAAACCATCGACGGCGTGGAGTACAACTTCGCGCCGGAGATAGCCGGCAGCACGCCCATCGTGGCCGACATGTCCTCGCACATCCTGTCGCGCCAGATCGACGTGTCCAAATACGGCGTCATCTTCGCCGGCGCCCAGAAGAACATCGGCCCGGCCGGCCTGACCCTGGTGATCGTGCGCGAAGACCTGCTGGGCCACGCGCTGGACATCTGCCCGTCGGCCTTCAACTGGAAGACCGTCGCCGAGCACGACTCGATGTACAACACGCCGCCGACCTATTCGATCTACATCGCCGGCCTGGTGTTCGCCCACCTGCTCAAACAAGGCGGCGTGGCCGCCATGGAGCAGCAGAACATCGCCAAGGCCAAACTGCTGTACGCGGCACTCGACGCCGACGACTTCTACCAGAATCGCGTCGCTCCCGACTGCCGCTCGCGCATGAACGTGCCGTTCTACCTGAACGACGAAACACTGAATGACAAATTCCTGGCCGGTGCAAAAGCGCGCGGCCTGCTGCAACTGAAGGGCCACAAGTCCGTCGGCGGTATGCGTGCATCGATCTACAACGCGATGCCGATCGAGGGCGTGCAAGCCCTGGTCGATTATCTGAACGAGTTCGCCGGCCGTTGAACGGATGCCTGCATCCCGCCGCGCCGGTGCCGCTCACCGATACCCATCGATCCATTAGCCACCGCTAGCCAACGCTAGCATGACACCGTAGCCCGACATGACCGACATGACCGACAAACTGACTCCCTTGCGCGTGCAGATCGATGCGATCGACGCGCAGATCCTTGACCTCTTAAGCCAGCGCGCGCGCCTCGCGCAGGAAGTCGGCCACGTCAAGGCCGAAACCAACGCGCCGGTGTTCCGCCCCGAGCGCGAAGCCCAGGTGCTGCGCGGCGTGGCCGACCGCAACCCCGGTCCGCTGAAAGACCGCGAAGTGCAGACCATTTTCCGCGAGATCATGTCGTCCTGCCGCTCGCTGGAAAAACGCGTCACCGTCGCCTACCTGGGGCCGTCCGGCACCTTCAGCGAGCAGGCCGTGTACCAGCAGTTCGGCAGCGCCGTGGAAGGCCTGCCGTGCATCTCGATCGACGAAGTGTTCCGCGCCACGGAAGCCGGCACCGCCGACTTCGGCGTGGTCCCGGTGGAAAACTCGTCCGAGGGCGCGATCAACCGCACGCTCGACCTGATGCTGGGCACCACCACCATCATCAGCGGCGAGATCTCGATTCCCGTGCACCACAGCCTGATGTCCAAGACCGGCAACATGGATGGCGTCAAGGTGGTCTGCGCCCATTCGCAGGCGCTGGCCCAGTGCCAGGTGTGGCTGAACCAGAACTACCCGGACATCGAGCGCCGCGCCGTCGCCTCCAACGCCGAAGCGGCCGTCATGGCCAGCAAGGACGCCACGATCGCGGCGATTGCCAGCGAAATGGCGGGCGAGCAGTATCAGCTGGGCGTGGTCAAGGGCCACATCCAGGACGATCCGCACAACCGCACGCGCTTCGCCGTCATTGGCCACCTGCACACCAATCCGTCCGGGGCCGACCAGACCTCGCTGGTGCTGGCGGTGCCCAACAAGGCCGGCGCCGTGTACAACCTGCTCGCGCCCCTGGCCACCAACAACGTGTCCATGACCCGCTTCGAATCGCGCCCGGCCCGCATCGGCACGTGGGAGTACTACTTCTACGTCGACATCGAAGGCCACGTGCAGCACCCGTCGGTGGCCAAGGCGCTGGAAGAACTCAAGGACAACGCGGCCTTTTTCAAGGTGCTCGGTTCGTATCCGCTCAGTCTGTAACTTAGCCGCGTAAGCACGGCTTTCAACTTCTCATCGAGGATATTCATGTCGCAGCATTTCGGTCCAGATTACGTTCGTGCCATCGCTCCCTATCAAGCTGGCAAACCCATCGCGGAAGTCGCGCGCGAGTTCGGCCTGGACGAAGCGAGCATCGTCAAGCTGGCCTCCAACGAGAACCCGTTCGGCGTGCCCGAGTCGAGCAAGCAGGCCATGCTGGCGGCCGCCGCTGAACTGGGCCGCTACCCGGACGCCAACGGCTTCGAACTGAAAGCCGCGCTGGCCAAGCGCTACGACGTGCCGGCCGAGTGGATCACGCTGGGCAACGGCAGCAACGACATCCTGGAAATCGCCGCCCACGCCTTTGTGCAAAAAGACCAGGCGGTGGTCTACGCGCAGTACTCGTTCGCCGTCTACGCGTTGGCCACCCAAGGCGTCGGCGCGCGCGCCATCGTCGTAGCGGCCAAGGACTACGGCCACGATCTGGACGCCATGGCAGCCGCCATCGACACCGACACGCGCCTGGTCTTCGTCGCCAACCCCAACAACCCGACCGGCACCTTCATCGGCGCGGCCCAGATCCAGGCGTTCCTCGACAAAGTGCCGGCGCACGTGGTGGTGGTGCTGGACGAAGCCTATAACGAATTCCTGAACAAGGAAGACCAGTTCGAGTCGGCCCAGTGGGTGCGCAGCTATCCGAACCTGGTGGTGTCGCGCACATTCTCCAAGGCCTATGGCCTGGCCGGCCTGCGCGTGGGCTTTGCCATCGCCCAGCCCGCGCTGACGGACCTGATGAACCGCATCCGCCAGCCGTTCAACGTCAATTCACTGGCGCAAGCGGCGGCGGTGGCGGCGCTGAACGACACCGCGTTCCTGGAGCAGGGCGCGGCCAACAACGCCGCCGGCTACCGCCAGTTCGTCGAAGCGTTCGACGAACTAGGCCTGCAATATGTGCCGTCGTTCGGTAACTTCGTGCTGGTCAAGGTGGGCGACGACGATGGCGCCGGCGCGCGCGTCAACCTGGCCTTGCTCAAGCAGGGCGTGATCGTGCGCCCGGTCGGCAACTACGGTCTGCCGCAGTGGCTGCGCATCTCCATCGGCCTGCCGAAGGAAAACGCCATCTTCATCGCCGCGCTGAAGAAAGCGTTGGACTAAGGTGCTGAACAAGGTCGTTATCATCGGCGTCGGCCTGATCGGCGGTTCCTTTGCCAAGGCGCTCAAGGCGGCCGGCGCCGTGGGCTCGATCACGGGTCTGGGCCGCAGCGCCGAATCGATGGCGCGCGCGCTGGAACTGGGCATCGTCGACGAAGTGGCCACCTCGCCCGAAGAGGCCATGCGCGGCGCGGATCTGGTGCTGATCGCCGCCCCCGTCGCGCAGACCGGCCGCATACTCGCTTCGCTGGCGCCGTACCTGGAAGCGGGCACGGTCGTCACCGACGCCGGCAGCACCAAGTCCGACGTGGTCGCGGCGGCGTATGAAGCGCTGGGCGACAAGGCCGCGCAGTTCGTGCCGGCGCACCCGATCGCCGGACGCGAGACCAACGGCCCGGACGCCGCCATTGTTGACCTGTACATCGGCAAGAAGGTGGTCATCACCGCTTTGCCGGAGAACGCGACGGAGGCGGTTGAACGCGTGGCGGCGGCCTGGCGCGCCTGCGGCGCCGTCATCCACAACCTCACGCCGCAGGATCACGACAAGGTGTTCGCCTCCGTCAGCCACCTGCCGCATTTGCTGGCGTTCGCGCTGGTCGACGACATCGCCCAAAAGCCCCACGCCGCGCTGCTGTTCCAGTATGCCGCCAGCGGCTTCAGGGACTTTACCCGCATCGCCGGCTCGTCGCCCGAGATGTGGCGCGACATCTCGCTGGCCAACCAGACCGCCTTGCTGGCCGAGCTGGACGCCTATCAGGCACAATTGACGCTGATGCGCGCCATGCTGTCGGCCGGCGACGGCGCCGCACTTGAAAAGGTCTACACCAATGCCCAGCGCGCGCGCTGCCGCTGGATCGAGACCATCGAAGCGGCCGAAGCGCCACGCCAGAATACCTCCTCAGAATAAGCAGTCAGAAGACACCAAGGATCACCGTATGCCGCAGCAAAAGCACTATCCGCACCACTTAGACCTGGCCGCTGTCATGCAGGTCGAAGGCACCGTGCGCCTTCCCGGCTCGAAGAGCATCTCCAACCGCACCTTGCTGCTGGCGGCACTGTCCGAAGGCAGCACCACCATCGTCGACCTGCTGGCGTCCGACGACACCATGGTCATGCTGGGCGCGCTGCACTCGCTGGGCATCAAGTGGGAACAGATCGACGAGCACACGCACCTGGTGCACGGCGCCGGCGGCGTGCTGCCCGTGCACGAGGCCGACCTTTTCATGGGTAACGCCGGCACCGCGATCCGCCCGCTGACGGCGGCGCTGGCCGTCATCGGCGGCGACTACACCTTGCACGGCGTCTCGCGCATGCACGAGCGCCCGATCGGCGACCTGGTCGACGCGCTCAACGCCATCGGCACCCAGATCGAATACACGGGCGTGGAGGGCTTTCCGCCGCTGCGCATCCGCCGCGGCCACATTCATGCGGACCGCATGTCGGTGCGCGGCAACGTGTCGAGCCAGTTCCTGACGGCGCTGCTGATGTCGGCGCCGCTGATGGCCAAGGAGCATCCGGTCACCATCGACGTGATCGGCGAACTGATCTCCAAGCCGTACATTGAAATCACCCTGAACCTGATGCGCCGTTTCGGCGTGCAGGTCGAGCAGGATGGCTGGGCGTCGTTCACGGTGCAGCCGGGCCAGCGCTACGCCAGCCCCGGCACGATTCACGTGGAGGGCGACGCCTCGTCGGCGTCGTACTTCCTGGCGGCCGGCGCCATCGGCGGCGGCCCCGTGCGCGTCGAGGGCGTGGGCAAGGACAGCATTCAGGGCGACGTGCGCTTTGCCGAAGCGCTGGAGCTGATGGGCGCGACGATTACCCGCGGCGACAACTGGATCGAGGCGAGCGCCGACGGCCCGTTGAAAGCCATCGACGCCGACTTCAACCACATTCCCGATGCGGCCATGACGATTGCGGTGGCGGCCTTGTACGCCGAAGGCACCACCACCTTGCGCAACATCGCCAGCTGGCGCGTGAAAGAGACCGACCGGCTGTCGGCCATGGCCACCGAGCTGCGCAAGCTGGGCGCCACGGTGGAGGAGGGCGCCGACTACATATCCGTCACGCCGCCGGCCGAAATCGCCGCCGCCACCATCGACACGTACGACGATCACCGCATGGCGATGTGCTTTTCGCTGGCGTCGCTCGACGGTAAAGCGCGCCGGGGGAATACAATGCGGATTAACGATCCGAAGTGCGTCGCCAAAACCTTCCCGGATTTTTTCGAAGCGTTTGCCGGCATCGCGAAGAAAGAACTGTTCTAAATGCTTAGTCGCTGGGTCGCTCATTGCTAACATCGCACAGATCGCATTAACGACGCACTAACAAAAGCCACCGTCATCCTCGCGAACGCGAGGACCCATAGAAC
>CALRYE020000223.1:0-8459 GCA_943372275.1 Janthinobacterium lividum | reverse complement strand
TGCGCAGCCATTCCGACATGTGCTCGAACGTGTAGCCATCCATGGCGATCTTCCGTTGGCGATCCGATCAGGGTCAGACCGGGGCTCGACGGAAGAGTTCAATATCCCGTATTTAACGATGACATAGCCATTAAAAACGGCCGCACGCGGCGGCCGTTCATGGTTGCAGCTCCTGCGGCAATACCGCGCTACCATCCTCGGCAGCGCGGCACGTCCACCTTAATTGCGGTTCGGATTGTTCGGACGGTCGTCGTTGCGGTTGCGCACGCCGTCGCCATCGCGGTCGTTGTCGTCGCGGTTGCGCACGCCATCGCCGTCACGGTCGCCACGACGCCACTCGCCGCGCGTCATTTGCCAGCGGCCATCGCGCTCTTCCCACGACGCAGGCTGGTAGGCATAGCCGTTGCGTTCCTTGATCCAGGTGCCGCGCACCCAGACGTGACGCTGGCGCTTCCACTCCCAATGACCCGGGGCCCACACATAGCCGCGCTTGGCTTTTGGCACGCGTTCCGCGCGCGGTGGCGGTGGCGCCTCGCGCACGATGATCACGGCGGCAGCCGCAGGCAGGACGACACTCATGCCGGTTGCGAAAGAGCCGGCCAGCAGGGTGGCGATTAACAGTTTCTTCATCATGGGGAAATCTCCTTTTTATCGGTGTGGAGCCACAGTAGACCTGCCGGGTCCGGCTGTATGTGCGGTACTGCACGGATGAAAAAGAATTTTCCGCGAGGGAATGTCGACGCCAAAAGCGCTGCCGCTCAGGAAGCGCACGGCAGCGAGATTTCGATCTGGAAGCCGCCGCCGCTGCGGTTGCTGACCCGCAGCTCTCCCAAATGGCGCAGCACCACGCGCTCGACGATCGCCAGGCCCAGGCCGGCGCCATTGGCCTGCCCGCGCGCCGTGTCCATGCGCGTAAACGGCTTCAGCAGCTGGGCGATCTGGTCGTCCGGCACGCCGCTGCCATGGTCGGCGATGGTCACCACCGCGCGCTTGCCGTCGCCGCGCAGCTTGACCTCGCACACGATGTCGATCTGCGTATGCTCGCCGCCCGGCGTGCGGCCGTAGCGGCGGGCGTTTTCGACCAGATTGTTGAACACCCGGCGCAGGTCGATGGCGTTGCCCATCACGATCACCGCCTCGGCAATGACGGCATGGACGCGCACACTGGGAATGCGTTCCGCTTCGCGCGCGCTGTCATGCATCAGTTCGCTTAAATCGACCGGCACAAAGGTTGCCGCCTCGGTCGGCTTGGCATAGTCGAGGAACTGGCCGATGATGGCGTCCATCTGGCCGATGTCGGACTGCATGCCTTCGCGCGCTTCGCTGCTCAGCTTGGCCATTTCCAGCTCCAGCTGCATGCGCGCC
This sequence comes from Janthinobacterium lividum, assembly GCA_943372275.1. Lineage (GTDB taxonomy): Bacteria > Pseudomonadota > Gammaproteobacteria > Burkholderiales > Burkholderiaceae_D > Telluria_A > Telluria_A lividum_A. Next base: position 7,094 of record CALRYE020000223.1, on the reverse strand, counting down.
AGCGGGGTGCGCAGGTCGTGCGAAATGCCGGCCAGAATGACCGCGCGGTCCGACTCGACCCGCTGCAAGTCGTCCACCATCTGGTTGAAGCTGCGGTTGGCCTCGATGATTTCCTTCGAGCCTTTTTCGGGCAGGGGATCGGGCCGCTTGCCCTTGGCGATCTCGCGCGCCGCTTCGGTCAGGCGCGCCAGCGGCAGATTGACCAGGCTGGAAATGAAGGCGGCGCCCAGCAGCAGCAGGAAGCCGACCACGCTGGCCCAGCCCAGCCATTGCACGCCGCTCAGGCCGTCCAGGCGCTCGCGTTCCAGCATCAGCCAGTATTCGTCGTCGTCGATCTTGAAGCTGATCCAGAACCCGGCCGTGCCGTTGACGCGGCTGGAAAACTTGGTGTCATTGCCCAGCTTCGCCTTGACCAGGGCTTCGATGTCGGGCATGAGCGGGTTGTCAGGCGGCGGGTCCACCGCATCGGAGCTTTCCAGCGGAAAAATGCGGATGCCTTCTTCGCTGACCAGGTCGAACAGCAGCTCGCGCCGCAGTTCGGGCGCCGAGTGCGTCAGCGCGGCATGGGTGATGGTGACCACGGAGATGACCAGCTGGGCCGTCTGCTGCACCTGCGGGCCGCGCTGGACGGCACTGATCATGCCGATCCATGACGCCATCGAGACGGTCGTCAATAAACTCAGCAATAGAAAAGTGCGCCAGAACAGGCCGCTTTTCAGCCAGATCAGGCGGCGCGGTCGCGGCGCGCTCGGGTCGTTCGCAAACACTAGCGCGGCTGGCCTTCGGGGATGAAGACATAGCCCAGGCCCCACACGGTCTGAATGTACAGGGGTGACGACGGGTCAGGTTCGATCAGCTTGCGCAGGCGCGAAATCTGCACGTCCAGGCTGCGGTCGAACACTTCGTATTCCCGTCCGCGCGCCAGTTCCATCAGCTTTTCGCGCGACAGCGGTTGGCGCGCATGGCGGGCGAATACCTTGAGCACGGAAAATTCGCCCGTGGTCAGCGGCACCGTGTCGCCATTCTTTTTCAGCGTGCGCGTGCCCAGGTCCAGCACGAACTGGCCGAACTCGAACGATTGCGGGGTTTCCGACGGCGCACCGGGGATTTCGTCCGGGCCCTTGCGGCGCAGCACCGCACCGATGCGCGCCACCAGTTCGCGCGGGTTGAACGGCTTGGGCAGGTAATCGTCGGCGCCCATCTCCAGCCCGACGATGCGGTCGACGTCTTCGCCTTTGGCCGTGAGCATGATGATCGGGGTCTGGTCGCCGGCGCCGCGCAGGCGGCGGCAGATCGACAGGCCGTCCTCGCCGGGCAGCATCAGGTCGAGCACCAGCAGGTCGTAGCGCTCGCGCAGCCACAGCTTGTTCATGGCTGTGGCGCTTTCGGCCGTGACCACCGCGAAGCCCTGTTCGGTCAGGTAGCGGCGCAGCAGATCGCGCAGACGCACGTCGTCGTCGACTACCATAATCTTGGCGGTGTGACCATTGGTAATGGTGGCCGTTGTATTGTTGTTTGTGTTCGAAGTCGATTGTGGGTTCATATGGCTGTCAGATTTGTCATATTCATGTCGCTATGGTAACGTCTTAACGCTTCGGCGTACGCGTTGCATCAAAGTCATTACACACTGTTACAAACTTTACCCAATTCGCCTTATACCCAATGACAAATGGTCCTACACTGGGTTCAAAGCTGAATCAAGCTTATATGTTTACCAGGCATCGCGGAAGAGGAACACCATGAATAACGCGCACAACACAATCTTGGCAGCAGCAGTCGCATCGTTGGGCGGGATGGCATTGGTGCGTCGGGTCGCTGCGGGCTGCGTCGTGGCGTCGGTCTGTACCCTGGGCGTGGCCGGCATGGCCCACGCCAATTCCAACGACCGGGATCGCGATCCGCAGCGCTCCCAGCAGCAATCCCAGCAGCAATCCCGAGAACGTGACCGCGACCGCGACCGCGGCGCGCCTCCACAGCAAAGCCGCGAGCGCCAGTTCGACGGGCGCGCCGACGAGCAGCGCCGTCAGGCGCAAATCCAGCAAGATCGCAACGATCAGCACAGCGATGCGCGCCGCGGCGGACGCCTGACGCCGGATGAGAAGCGCGATCTGCGCCGCCAGATCAACGAGGCCGGCCTCGATATCTATCCGAATACGCCACGTCGCTGAGGTGGCGCGGGTGGCGCCGCTTGTGCCCGCTTGCGCTCCCTGCTTGCGCTCCCTGCTTGCGCTCCCCATAGGCGCTTCCCGCTCGCGCCAAGTCCCGCACAGCGCCTTCCTGCTTGCGCCACCTGTTTTCTGCACTCCACCGCTCAGATAACGTGACTTTTGTTGAGATTTCCCAAAGTCACTTGTTTATTTGATGGCTACAACATGTTACGCTTGGCAAGTCTCAGGCGCGCCAGCCGGCCCGCCGGGACGCTATTCGAAACTGTGTCCGGAGTGCGCTAGTGCCCATGAATTCCCCTGCAAGTGCGAATCCACATGCCGCCACGCCGCCATCCGGCGCTGGGGCGCTGGATCATTGCATCGTCAAGCGGCCCGACGGCGTGTTTGCCGACCCGACAGTATTGGGCAGCGGCTTCAGCAGCGCGGTCGACGGCATCTTTGCGTCGAAGAATTACTTTGTCGGGCTCGATTACGGCTTGCTGATCAAGGCGATCTACGACGTCGGCCCGGATCTGCCGCCGTCCGTCACGGGCGAGCTGATGGTGCGCTTCGCCTCGGATATCGTGGCGTTCGACCCGGCCCGGCGCGCGCTGTACAAGGCGGTCAAGATCAACGCCGGCGCAGGGGAGTACTATTTCGAGCCCGTATACCTGGACGATCCGGCCAATCCGGACCCTGCCGCCATGCCCGCCCGGCTGGACCTCGACGAGTTCGTGGCCGACATGTGGACCAAGGGTATCCGTTTCGGCATCGACATTGCCGCCGTGCGCGACGCCATTGCCGGCGCCAAGTCGGAACGGGTGACGGTGGCGCGCCGGCTCGACGCCGCGCCCGGCATCGACGCCCATATCATCGAAGTGTCCGAAGCGCTGCACCGCAGCGACGCGCCGCGCCAGCTGGCCAACGGCAAGCTGGACTTGATGGCGTTTCAGAACCGCTTTCCGCAGATCGACAAGGGCGTGCGCCTGCTCAAGAAAGTGCCGCGCACCCAGGGCGCCAGGGGCTACGAGTTGTCGGGCATCGCCATCGAGCCGGCGCTGGCGGCCGACATCGAGCTCGGTCCCCTGGCCGGCCCCGGCACCGTGATCGACACGACACCCGAGGGCGAATTTCTGATCTCCCTGCAGGCGGGCTTTTTGCATGTCGACGGCAAGACCGGCCAGCTGTCGGTGGCCGACAAGATCGTCAGCCGCGACGGCGTCAGCTCGCGCACCACCGGCAACCTGCAGTTGACGGGCGACTACGAGGAATTCGGCGAGGTGCAGGAAAAACGCGTCATCGAGGGTGAGGGCATTACCGTGCACTCCGACGTGTTCGGCAATATCGTCTCGCGCGGCGGCACGGTGCTGCTCAACCGCAATCTGGTGGGGGGCACGGCCCACAACGCGCGCGGCGACATCCGCATCAAGGGCGTCGCGTCCGGTGCCGTGATCCAGTCCAGCCAGGGCGAAGTGGTGCTGAGCCGGGCGGAAAGCTGCGTCATTTCCGGCACCCGCGTGGTCATCGAGCATGCCACCAATTGCGAGATTATGGCCGACGAGGTCGTCATCAAGGTCGCCGAAGGCTGCGCCGTCGGCGCGCGGCGCGTGACGATCGACACGGCCGGGCCGCGCAAGCAGAGCGAGATGCAAATTTACGCGCTACAGCCCGACAGCGCCAAGGTCGACGAAGTGATCGGCCTGATGAACGCCCGCGTGGCCGAGTTTGCTGCCCTGGGCGCCCAGCGCAAGGCCGATATGGAAGCGATGACGAGCCAGCCGGATGTACGCAAATACGTGATGCTGGCATCCAAGATCCGTAAAAAGGAATTGACGCTGACCGCAGAGCAAGTGCCGCAGTTTCAGAAGATGGCCACCGCGGTCGGTCCGGCACTCAAGGCCATTGCCAAGGTGTCGCTCGACGTCAAGGCCGCGCAGACCGAGGAACAGGCCGGCATGGCGCTGGTGGCGCAACTGGTCCAGCAGCAAAACGCCAGTGCCGGCGTGACGTCGGTGACGGTGCAGCTGCTCAGTGGCGACACGATCGTGCGGCTCAGTAAATTTATGCCTGACGGCAGTAGCACCTATGACCTGCCAGCCAAGGACATCAAGCAGCGCTTGCGCGGTAGCGGCCTGTCCGGCGCCGTGATTGCGGCCCGGGGTACGGGCAGCATTCATTGGAGCAGCGAACAGGCCGGTTGAAGCGCGCTGAAGCCGGCGCGTTGCGCGGCGCTCAGTGCGCGCGCAGTGCGCGCTCAGTGCGCACTCAGCTGCGCAGGTTTTTTCGTCAGGAAGCGCGCCGCCACCATGGCGCTGGCCAGGCCCACCACGATCGCCGTGGTGCTCCCAGAAAACCCCACCGCCGTATTGGCCGCAATCTTGCCCGCCTTGGGTTTAAGCAGCTGCAACCTGCACTTGGTCATCTGCGCGCCCAGTTCGTTCAGGCGCTCGGCGCTCATCAGACGCTCGGCTTCCGGCAGCAGCACGGTTTCCTCGTCGGCCACATGGTGCATCACGTCGCGCATCAGGCCATGCAGCAGGGTATCGTAGCGTGCCTCGCTGGGGCTGGCGGCGCGCAGCAGGGCGATCTGGGCGCGCATGTCATTGTGCTCCGGCTCGCTCTTCTGGATCACCGGCTCGCTGCCGTTGAGACGACGCAGAACGGGATAGAAAATTTCTTCTTCCAGCGTCGCGTGGATTTCCAGTGCATCGCAGATCGTCTCGGCCAGCGCTTTTTTGACGGACGGTTTTTTCGTGGCAACGTATTGGTGGAACGTCACAAGCACATGCGAATGATCGAAGCGGATCATGTCGGTGATGGACGGACTGAGCTGGTTGAGTGAGAACATATCGACCCTCCTGTTTGATATGTTTTCCATCATAGAACCGGTCTGTGAAAACCGCGTAGGACGTCGCCTTGCGAATCTGTCGGCGTACGGCCGAATTTGCACCGCGCCGTTAGCGTGCCGTATAGGAGTCGTCCGCCACGGCCGATTTCCAGCCCAGCGACTTGAACACTTCCAGCACGTCGCCCAGCCACAACGCATTGGCCAGGTTGTGGTGCAGCAGCAGTATCTGGGTCTGCTCGCCCCGTTGCGCCGCCACCGCCTTGGCATGACTGTCCAGTGCGCGCTTGCGCACATCGGCCAGATAGGCCGCCTTGATGGGCGCGATGTCCGCTGCCGGGTTGGCTTGCAGGGCCGCCATCAGCTGGTCGTCCACCGTCCAGTCGCTGACGTGGAAGGTGACCGGCGCATCGCGGTAGCCCTGCTGCGCCAGAAAAGCGCGCATGCCGTCGCGCTTGGCGGCCGTGTTGCCTTCATTGATATAGGTGTAGCGGAACCATTTGCGGTAGCCGGGCAGGGGCGCGATGATCTTGTCGCATTCCAGGATCTGTTGCTGATACTCGCCCAGCGTCACCTTGTCGCTGTTCAGATCGATGTGCGTCATCGTGTGATTGCCCAGCACATGGCCCGCCGTGCCCCACGCCCGGGCCAGTTCCAGCCCGGCTGGGGTGTTGGCGCCGTTGCCGCAGGTAACGTACAACACCGCCTTGACCTGGTAGCGCGCCAGCGCGTCGAGGATGGCGGCATTGCGCTGCAGGGGCGACAGCAGCGGCGTTGCGGTGGTGGTGGGGCCATCGTCGAAGGTGAAGGCGACACGCTGGGCATGCGCGGTTCCGGACAGGGCGAGAACGCAGGCGAGGGCGGCAAGGCAGGCAGATTTCATCGGGCGGTCCTGAGGGTACGGGTTAATCGATCGGGACAAGCAAGGGCAGGTTCAGGCGGTTCATGCGGTGCGGGCGCGCGGGGTTCCGCGTGCTAGTCGGTGACGCGCCCGCGCAGCGCCTTGGTCTGGCTGCTGCGCGTCTTGGAATCGAGCCGCTTGCGCTGCGAGCTGCGCGTGGGGCGGGTGGCACGGCGCAGCGCCGGCAGCACGGCGACGCTGTCGACCAGCTCCTGCAGGCGCCGCAGCGCGTCTTCCTTGTTCTGTTCCAGGCTGCGCGACTGCTGGGCCTTGAGCACGATCACGCCGTTCTGGGTCAGGCGCTGGTCGGCCAGCGCCAGCAGGCGCTCCTTGATGGCGTCCGGCAGCGACGACGCGGCCACATCGAAGCGGGCATGCACGGCGCATGAAACCTTGTTGACGTTCTGGCCGCCCGGCCCCTGGGCGCGAATGGCGGAAAACGTCACTTCGGCGGGATTGAGGGCGATGCTCACGACGCCTCGTCGGGCGCGGCGCCGTCGGCCAGCGCATCGAGCGCGCGGTAGCAGGCCAGCGCGCTTGGCGGCAAGCCCTTGAACAGGCTGGGATCGGCCTTGCCGAGGCGCTCGGCGTCGACCAGGATGCGCGTCTTGCTCAGATAGTCGGATAGCGCCAGCAGCCGCCCCAGCGGCGACAGGTTCACGCCCTTGCGCGCGCCGCCCTGTTCGGCGATCGCCTTGACTACCGTCTCGGGAAAATGCCATTCGCGCCCGATGCTGCAGGTCAGCGCGCGCGCATCGCTGACCAGGCGCGCGCTGAACAGCTCCGAACCCAGGGTGCCGGGCTGCGCTTCGTCGCTTCTGGATTCGGCCTGATTGTCCCGGGTGATCTGGTCCATGATGCGCAAGGTGACGATCAGGCCCACGTTCTGCACCAGGCCGGCCAGGAAGGCTTCGAACGGATCGATGCCCAGCTCCTCGGCCAGCAGGCGGCTGGCCACCGCGCAGCGCTCCGACTGGTCCCAGATGCGTGGCGCCAGCGTGCGCGTGTAATGGCCCGAGTTCAGGTCGATGATGGGCCGGAAGGCGACGCTGGTGATCAGATGGCGCAAGCCTTCCTGCCCGATCAGCATGACGGCGTGTTCGACGCTGCCGATCTGTTGGCCGCTGCCCTTGACCGAGGTGTTGGCCAGCCGGATCACCGCCGCCACCAGCACCACGTCGCTTGAGATGGTGCGCGACAG
>CALRYE020000222.1:0-8660 GCA_943372275.1 Janthinobacterium lividum | reverse complement strand
CGGCCAGCACATTGACCCACGAGAACGCCTCCAGTTCGATCTCGCGCACCTGCTTGACCGACATGCCCAGCTGGCGCACCGACTTGCCCAGCTGCGCGCCGCGCTTCGGGTTCTCCAGCAACTCCACCACCTTGAGCATTTCCCCCAGCACGCCGTTGCGCCCGAGCAGCGCCGCGCGCACTTCGTCGGGCACCTCGACCGTTTCCAGAATGTCGCGCATGGGCATGGAAAACAGCGCATCCATCAGCGACATGATGCCGACCGTGAAGCCCATCTCGGCGCTGGCATGCAGCTGGGACGGCAGGCGCAACGTCATCAGCTCCATCAGCTTGCCGCGCGTGGTCGCCATCTGCAGCAGCGGCGAATTGAGCTCGACCTCCGCCCCGGGCGTGGTGTACAGCAAAATCTGCAACCAGCGCTGCAGCTGTTCACGCCCCAGCACTTCCAGCGCCTCGCTGAGCGAATGGATGCGGTCGCGCGCCCCGGCGACCGGGGTATTCACCAGGCGCAGCAGGTTCAGGCTGATCAGCGCATCGCGCTTGACGGCCAGCTCGATCTCGCGGTTGTCGGCATCGGAATTAATTAGCTTGAGCAAGTGCAGAATCACCAGCTCGGAAGGGGCGATTTTCTTGCCGCTCAAGATGGCGGGACGGGCAAAGTAATAACCCTGGAAATATTCGAAGCCCAGCTCCAGGCATTGCTCGAATTCTTCCACCGTCTCGACTTTTTCAGCCAGCAGTTTCTTGGTGGGCCCGCGCAGCTTGCAAGCCAGTGCGGCCAGCCCTTCGCTGTCGACGCCCTTGACGTCGATCTTGATCACGTCGACCAGCCCGATCAGCTTGCGCACATCGTCCGAATCGGCGATCACGTCGTCGAGCGCGAACTTGAAACCGAATTGCTTCAGTTCCGACACGCGCGCAATCACGTCCGGCGTGGCCTTAACGGTCTCGAGAATCTCCAAAATGACTTTATCGTGAGGAAGGAAGCGGACGAAATCGCTCATCAGCGAAATCTCGTCGACATTCACGAACGCGAGCCGCTCGCCCACCACTTTTTCCATGCCCAGTTGCGAGGCGTGCGAAATCACCGCGGCCGTGGCGGCCGCGTCGTTGGTGACATTGGCGTCGATCGAGTCGGCACTGCGAAACAGCAGTTCATACGCGACCAGACGCTGGTTTCGTCCCAGAATCGGCTGCCGCGCGAGGAAGAAATCATCGCTCGGCAGAGCCAGTTCTGTTGCTGCATCGGTGGGCATGTTCAGTCCGTCAATTTCTATCGATATAAAAGCTGCGTGCACAGAAATGCACACACGCCCCGGACTATACTACGGCTGAGCTTTTAAGGTCGGCGCGAACCCGGAACTTTGGGGCCGGTCGGCCGCGAGCTTGGGCCGGTCGGACGCGAGCTTTTCGCCGCCGTGCCGACTTTGGCGCCCCGTTTCAACACGGCGCCGCCGGCCGCGCCCGGCGTGCCCGCAGGCGCTTGCCCCGGCAGGCGCAGACTGCCCGTGCCGGCCGTCGGGCTGGCGCGCCGCGCATTGCCAACCGGCATACGGGCCGCGCCGTTGGCGGCCGTCCGGCTGGCCGCCGTGCCCGTCATCTGCGCGCCTTTTTCAATCACGAACGTGGCGCCGGCATCCTTGCCCAGCACCTCGACCAGGTACGGCATCACTTCGCGCAACGTCGGCTCCAGCGTGTACGGCGGATTGAGGATGAACATGCCGCTGCTGTGCAAGCCGAAGCCGTCCGGGCCGGGCGTGGAGACGGTCAGCGTGACGTTGAGCCATTCCTTGGCGGGCAAACGCTTGAGCTTATCGGCGAACTGGCGCGATTCCATGCGCTGCAGCACCGGGTACCAGATCGCATAGGTGCCGGTTGGAAAGCGCACCAGCGCGTCTTCCAGGGTGTCGCGCACCTTGCGGTAATCCTGCTTGTCTTCGTACGGCGGATCGATCAGCACCAGGCCACGGCGCGAGGGCGGCGGCAGCAGCTTTTTGAGGCCATGGAAGCCATCGCCCCGCTCGATCATGACGCGCCGTCCGCGCGCGCTGGGGCGCTCGCCCTGCGCGGCCGCGTGCGCATCGACCTTACGGAAATTGTCCGCCAGAATTTTGCTGTCGGCCGGGTGCAATTCGAACAGACGCAGCCGGTCCTGCTCGCGCATCACCTTGTCGGCGCAGTACGGCGAACCGGGGTAGTAACGCATCTTGCCGCTGGGGTTCAGGCCGCGGATCAGGTTGACGTAATCGGCCAGCGCCTTGGGCATGTCCTTGCGTTCCCACAAGGGGCCGATGCCAGTTTCGTATTCGGCGTTCTTGGAGGCATAACCGCCATCGAGTGCGTACACGCCGGCACCGGAATGGGTGTCGATGTAGGTATAGGCTGTGTCTTTCTGATTCAGGTACTCGTGGATCTGAATTTGCACGAAGTGCTTCAGGACGTCAGCATGATTACCCGCGTGAAAGGCGTGGCGGTAGCTCAACATAAAGGAAGTTCCAAAAAAGGCAATGAATACGCCATTATCCCCTATTCAGCCGCGCCACGCGAAAAGGCCGCGCCAAAATCCCCCAGGATCACTGGGACAATCTGGTGCGGCCGGGCAGTACACCGGTTCGGCGACGGGTGTCGCGTCAGCCGGTGCGCTTGAATAAATGATAGACCCGCCCACTCGGCCCCGCAAGGGTCTTCTATAAGATAGAGCAGCGCAATTTGCACCATATTTTTCAATGACTTAGCGGCGCGGTTTCATGATGCGCAACACAATTTCTCAGGTCGGGAGCGAGCGTGCGGGCAGCGCACAGCCTGTTTTCATCATGTGACATACCGATGGCACATGATGAAAAAGCGGCCACTTCCGGCACGGCGGTGCTCCGGCTGTCAGCGCCATCCATCACGCCCGTTGCAACAGCGCGGTACGGCTCTTGCCGCCGACGCCGACCGCCGTGCCGATCGCCAGTACCTGGAACAGGGCAATGCCGGCAAACACCCAGCCCGGATGCCCCCGGTCCAGCATGGCGCCGAACAGCAACGGTCCCGTGGCCAGCCCCGTATCCAGACCGGAATACACCACGCCGAACACGCGCCCGGTGGCCCCCTTGGGCGCCGCCGAGCGGATCAACAGATCGCGCGACGGTCCGGCCACGCCGGCGCCCAGTCCGATCAGGCCCATCAGCACGATCACCATCCAGCCGGGCACCACGGCCATGCCCAGCAGCAGCGCCATCAGCGCCGAGAACGTGAACGCCAGCGCGATGGTGCGGTCGTGGTGGACCGTGCGCGCGGCCAGAAAGCCGCCGATGACCATGCCGCCCGCCGACGCCAGCATATAAGCCGTGTACGCGGTCATGGCCGACGCCAGCGAGATGCCGTACAGCGACACCAGTGTGACGGACGAAAAACTCTGGATGCCGCCCAGCGCGACGGCGATCAGGAAGAAGAAGCCGAAACTCATCCACACAGCGGGCAGCCGCAGAAACCCGAACGCGCTGTCCTGCGTTGCGCCGGGAGCATGGGCCGACGCCGCCACCGGCTTGGGATCGGAACGCAGCGCCGCGCGCTGCACGTACAGCAGCGCCAGCACCGAGAACGGCAGCGCCGCCGCGCACAGCAGGGCCACGCGCCAGCCGGCCAGCGCGGCGATGCCGGCCAGGAACACGGGCGACGCCGCCCACCCCAGGTTGCCCGTGATGCCATGCACGGAAAACGCGTGGGCCATGCGCTCCTTGCTGACGCGCTGATTGAGCAGCGTGTAGTCGGCGGGGTGGAATACGGCATTGCCCATGCCCGCCAGCATCGATCCGGCCAGTAACACTGCGTAGCTGGGCGCGAACGACAGCACCAGCGCGGCCGTTCCCAGCAGGGCCAGGCCGGCGAACAGCACGCTGCGCGCGCCAACCCGGTCGACCACGAAGCCGGCCATGGCCTGGCCGGCGCCGGAGACGACGAAAAATACCGTCATCAACAGTCCCAGCTGGGCGTACGACAGGTCGAAGGCGGGCTTGATGAACGGGAACAGCGACGCCAGTATCAAATGGTAAAAGTGCGAAATGCCGTGGGCTAGCCCGACCAGCGTGATCACGCGGGCGTCCTGGCGCAGGGTGGCGGTGTGCATGGCGATGTCCTCATGGTGCGGCAGTAATCAGGACTCCAGTGTAAGCAGAAAGCAATCGACAGTTTCGCGACAAGGGGACATACTTTGTCGAAAACCTGCCATCCTTACCGTTGACAGCCTTCGAGCCACCCCGCGGTCCGACCGCACCCGCCATGCCGATAACCATCGTCAGAAGAACCGACCCGTATCGCGCCCACTGCCGGCCGACCGCCGCGCGCCCAGTGCGCGTGTCGGTGCGCGACCTGGAGGCGGCCGACGTGCTCGAAGCGCACCGCCATCCCTGGGGCCAGGTGACGTATGCGCTGTCCGGCGTGATCAACGTGCGCGCGCTGGGCAGCAGCTGGATCGTGCCGCCCCTGCGCGCCATCTGGATCGCCGCCGATGTGGAGCATGAGATCGAGGTGATGGAAAAGGCCAGCCTGCGCGCCGTCTTCGTACTGGCCGAGCGCGCGCCTTTCGACGGCCGCGAGTGCAAGATGCTGGCCGTGTCCAATTTGCTGCGCGAGCTGATCGTCAGCCTGGCCGCGGCCGACGCCGGCCCGCGCGAGAGCTTGCTGGCCGAGCTGATCCTGGACGAAGTCGGCAGTGCTGCGACCCGCCCCATCCGTGTGCCGCTGCCCAAGGACAAGCGCCTGGCCAGCCTGTGCGCAGCGTTGCTGGCCGAACCGGGTTCGCCGCTGACGCTGACCGGCTGGGCCCAGCAGGTCGGCGCTTCCGAGCGCACCCTGGCGCGCCTGTTCGAGCGCGAACTGGGATTGACCTACGGCCAGTGGCGCCAGCAGGCGCGGCTGGCGCACGCGGTGCCGATGATCGCCCGCGGCATGCCGCTGGCCCAGGTGGCGGGCGAACTGGGTTACGCCAGCCAGTCGGCATTCTCGGCCATGTTCAAGAAAACCTTCGGCACGTCGCCATCGGCGTTTTTTGCCGGCACAGGTAAAATGTAAATGAAAAGCAAAACTTGTTGTCATTTATGAATTTAGAAAATATACTCGGCGCACTCCGCCCTCGCCCCGTTTCCTGTAAAACATGACTCAATCACTCCAACAGCAAGCCACCGCCCTGCTCTACCAGGCACTCGAAACACCGGTCGGCGCGCGCGCGGCGTTTCTGGCCGAGGCGTGCGGCGCGAACGCGGAACTGCACGCCATGGTCAGCGACCTGCTTGCCCCCATCGAGCAGCTCGACGCGTTTCTGGACAATCCGCTGGCCCTGCCGGACGCGCCGGCGACGGAGGTGGCGCCCGCTGCGGCCGTGCCGGGCAGCATGCTGGGCAGCTGGCGCGTGGTGCGCGAACTGCAGCGCGGCGCGCTCGGCTCCATCATGCTGGTCGAACGCAGCAGCGGCGGCGCGCGCCAGATCGCCGCGCTAAAGATCGTCAACGTCGACGAACTGTCGCTCGAAGCGCTGGCCCGCTTCCAGCGCGAACGCGACAAGCTGGCCACGCTGACCCACCCTGACCTGGCGCGTCTGATCGATGCCGGCAGCAGCGCCGACGGCCGCCCGTTCTTCGTGATGGAATACAGCGACGGCCTGCGGCTGGACTTGTACTGCGCCGAGTGGAAACTGGCCGCGCAGCAGCGCATTGCCCTGGTGATCCGGGTCTGCATGGCGCTGCATCACGGCCACCAGCGGCTGGTGATCCACGGCGACCTGGAACCGTCGAACGTGCTGGTGGACCGTTCCGGCGTGCTCAAGGTGATCGACTTCGGCGTGGCCAGCCTGCTCGACGTGCGCACCGCCACCGACTCGCCGTTCGCCAGTCCCGAGTCGCGCGCCGGCCGCGCGCACGGCACGCCGGCCGATATCTACGCACTGGGCGCGCTGCTCGACGCGGTGCTGCGCGCCGGCGCGGACGCGCCCCACGGTGCGGTGGCCGACATCATCCGCACCGCGACGGCGGCCGATGCCGAGCATCGGTATGGCTCGGCGCATGAACTGGCGCGGGTGCTGCAGGGGTATCTGAACGCGCAAACGCCGGGTGCGCTGCCGGAGCCGGTGGCTGCGGCTGCGCCGGCCACCACTGCGCCGGCCGCTGCTGCATCAACGCAGTCCGTGCCCCCGGTGGCTGCGGCAACAGCTGCCGTCCCGACAGTGGCAGCTCCCATCGCCGCTGGCACCTTGACGACGATGGCGGCGGCGGTATCGAATGCGCACGCGCCGGTGAAGCCGGTGCTGCCCGTAGCGCCGCAAGCCGCGCCCAAGCGCAGCAAACGGCTGATGTGGACGCTGGTGGCGATGGCCATCGCCGCCCCGTTTGTCGGCGCCGCGCTGCACTATCTGCCGGGCGGATTCCGGGCGCCGGGAAAGGCGCCGGCCGCGCCGGTCGCAGCTGCAGGTGCTGCAACGACCGTTCCAGCACCTCCCCCATCTCAGGCAGCCGCCGCCCCCGTCGTTGCGCAGGCCAGCGACGCGCCGGCCGCCCCGCTGCAGGCCGGCGAGGCCGCCCAGCCGGGCGAAGCGGCGCTGCAGCGTGGCGACTATGCTGAAGCGGTCACGCAACTGCGCAAGGCGCTGGAAGGGTCCGACACGCCGCAGCTGCGCTTTGCGCTGGGACGGGCACTGGCGGCGGCGCAGGACTATGCGGGGGCCGAAGCCGAATTCATGCTGGCGCGCAGCGCGTTCAGCGGCCAGTCCAACAGCGCCGAGACGCTCGAAGTCGATCTGGCGCGGGCCGAGACATTTCACCAGCGCCAGCATGGCCGCAAGGCCGGGCAGACCGTCATGGACATCAAGCCGTTGCTGGCCGACGCCAGCGAGGCGACGCGCGCGCGCGTGGCGCTGCTGGAGGCGCTGATCCAGCCGCGCGGCACCGCGGCCAAGGCGTATGCATCGGCGCAGAAGGCGCTACCGCAGCTGCTGGCCGAGAGCGAGCGCGATCCGGCGGACGCCAAGCTGCAGCGCTGGTCGGCGCAGGCGTGGCACAAAGCGGGGCAGATCGGATTGCGGGCCGGGCAGAAGGATAGCGCGTGCGGCTACCTGGAGCTGGCCGGCAAACGCTATGGCGCGATGGAAGCGGACAAGCGCGCGACGGCGCTGGATACGGCTGCCCGTGAGCAGGTTGAGGTGTTGCAGAAATCGTGTCGGTAGCAGTCAGTTAGCTTAGCAACCGGCTCCCCCGCGCAGGCGGGGGCCCATGGCACGGCTGCGCAGAGGTGCTATGGATCCCCGCCTGCGCGGGGACGACGGTTTTTGGGCCTGTGGTGAGAGGGGCGGCGCGTTCAGCTAGCCCCGCCTGCGCGGGGACGCGGCTGAGCTGGTACTGGTTTAACCATGCGACCGGCTCACTCCACACTCTCCGTCTTCTCCAGCGCGACCCCACCCTCGGCCTTCTCGAACACCAGGTTGCCACCGCGCACGCGCACCGGGATGGTGTCCTTCGGCCCGAACCTGCCCGACAGGATCAGTTTGGACAGCGGATTTTCGATCTGCTGCTGGATCGCGCGCTTGAGCGGGCGCGCGCCATACACCGGGTCGTAGCCCGCCTCGGCGATCTTCTGCAGCGCCTCGTCGTTCAAATCCAGCGTCATCTCCATCTTGGCCAGGCGCTGTTCCAGGTGCTTGAGCTGGATCTTGGCTATCGCCCCGATGTTCTTCTCGTCCAGGCCATGGAACACCACGATCTCGTCGATGCGGTTGATGAACTCCGGACGGAAGTGCGAGCGCACCTCGGCCATGACGGCCAGCTTGACCACGCCCGGATCGTCGCTGTCCATCGACTGAATCTTCTGCGAGCCGAGATTGGACGTCATCACGATCACCGTGTTCTTGAAGTCCACCGTGCGTCCCTGCCCGTCCGTCATGCGGCCGTCGTCGAGCACCTGCAGCAGCACGTTGAAGACATCGTGGTGGGCCTTTTCGACTTCGTCGAGCAGGATCACGCTGTAGGGCTTGCGCCGCACCGCCTCGGTCAGATAGCCGCCTTCGTCGTAGCCCACGTAGCCCGGCGGCGCGCCGATCAGGCGGGCCACCGAATGCTTCTCCATGAATTCGCTCATGTCGAGGCGGATCATCGACTCCTCGGTATCGAACAAGAAGTTGGCGAGCGCCTTGCACAACTCGGTCTTGCCTACCCCGGTAGGCCCCAGGAACATGAACGAGCCATACGGCCGGTTCGGGTCGGACAAGCCGGCGCGCGAGCGGCGGATGGCGTCGGACACGGCCACGATGGCTTCGTCCTGCCCCACCACGCGCTCGTGCAGCTTTTCTTCGATGTGCAGCAGCTTGTCGCGCTCGCCTTGCATCATGCGCGACACCGGGATGCCGGTAGCGCGCGAGACCACTTCGGCGATTTCCTCGGCGCCCACCTGGGTGCGCAGCAGCTTGGGCTTGGCGCCCACGGCGTCGCGCGTGGCATCGGCTTCGGCGCTCTTGAGCTTCGCTTCCAGCTCCGGCAGTTTGCCGTACTGGAGCTCCGACACCTTTTGCCAGTTGCTGCTGCGGGTGGCCTCTTCCATCTGCAGGCGCACGCGCTCGATTTCCTCCTTGATATGGGTGGTCCCCTGCACCATCGCCTTTTCCGACTTGAGGATCTCTTCGAAGTCGTTATACTC
>CALRYE020000221.1:0-8678 GCA_943372275.1 Janthinobacterium lividum | reverse complement strand
AGCCCGACCGCCAGGTTGCGCAGCCAGCGTTCATGACCGATGCGGCGGATCGGGCTGCCTTCGAGGCGGCGCTCGAAGTCCTCCTCGGTCCAGGCGAACAGCGCCAGCATGCTGGCGCTGCCCAGGCCGTTGCGCTCGTCGAAATCGGGCACCACGGCGCGCTGGGCGAACTTGTTCCACGGGCACACAGTCTGGCAATCGTCGCAGCCGTACACGCGGTTGCCGATCAGCGGGCGCAACTCGGGCGCGATGCTGCCCTTCAGTTCAATGGTCAGGTAGGAAATGCAGCGCCGCGCATCGAGCCGGCCGGGGCCGACAATGGCTTGCGTGGGGCACACGTCGATGCAGGCCTGGCAGCCGCCGCAGTGGGCGCTGACGGGCGCGTCCACCGGCAGCGGTATGTCGACCAGAATCTCGCCGATAAAAAACATCGACCCGGCTTCGCGCGTCAGCAGCAAGGTGTGCTTGCCGCGCCAGCCCAAGCCGGCCTGCTCGGCCAGCGGCAGTTCCATCACGGGGGCCGAATCGGTAAATACCCGGTAGCCCAGCTGGCCCGTGGCGGCGCGGAGGCGTTCGGCCAGCTGCTGCAGGCGCTGGCGCAACACCTTGTGATAATCGCGGCCGCGCGCGTAGACCGACACCACCGCCGCGCCGGGCTCGCTCAAGCGCGCCGTTTCCACCGCGCGCCAGCCGTCGGGCGTCGCGCGCGGCAGATAATCCATGCGCACGCTGATCACCCGCACCGTGCCCGGCACCAGCTCGGCAGGGCGCGCGCGCTTCATTCCGTGGCTTGCCATATAATCCATCTCGCCGTGGCGGCCCGCGTCCAGCCACGCCTGCAAGCCCGCTTCCGCATGCGACAGGTCGGCGCCGCCGATGCGCACGTCGGCAAAGCCCAGCTCGGCGCCCCATTGCTTGATGGCGCCGGCCAGGGCGAGCAGGTCGACCGGCTCGGACGAGGCAGACGGGCCGGACGAGTCTGATTGAGCAGAATGCATGACAGCGCGCTTACAATAGCGCTCAAAATTTAACACGACATTCTATGCCATGCAGCCGAACATGCAGCCGATAAAGCAATCACTCCGCCTCCACCTGCCCGACGACAACGCCACAAGCAGCCTGGGCGGCGCGCTGGCGGGCGCCCTGGCGCCGGGGCTGGCGATCCACCTGCATGGCGACCTGGGCGCCGGCAAGACCGCCCTCACCCGCGCCCTGCTGCACGCCGCCGGCCACGTGGGCAAGGTCAAAAGCCCGACCTACACGCTGGCCGAGCCGTACCGCATCGCGCTGGACGGCCGGAGCGTGAGCGTGATCCACTTCGACCTGTACCGCATGTCCAGCCCGGAAGAGTTTCTCGACGCCGGCTTCCGCGAAGATTTCAACGGCGACAACATCTGCATCGTCGAATGGCCCGAAAAAGCCGACCCCGTGCTGCCCCCTCCCGACCTGAACGTGCTCCTGAGCGTGGCAGGCAACGGCCGTGATGTAGAATTGCAAGCGTTGTCCGACCTGGGTCTGCTATGCCTCGAGCGCCTGAAACACCTTCCCCTGCCGTGAGCGACCAACCCGCGTCGCGCAGCGCCACCCGCCGCACCGTGTTGAAAGCCGGCGGCACGCTCCTGCTGTCGGTACTGCCCGCCCTGCCCGCCGCGGCCGCGCAGATCATGGCGGTGCGCGTGTGGCCGGCCGAGGACTACACCCGCGTCACGCTGGAAAACGACAGCGACCTCAAAGCGACCCACTTCACCGTACCCGATCCGCACCGGCTGGTGGTGGATATCGAAGGACTCGAACTCAATCCCACGCTCAAGGGGCTGGTGGCCAAGATCCAGTCGGGCGACCCGTACATCAAGCAGGTGCGCGTAGGTCAGAACCGGCCCGGCGTGGTGCGCCTGGTGTTCGACCTGAAAGAGGAAATCAAGCCGCAGGTATTTACACTGGAGCCGGTCGGCGCCTACAAGCACCGTCTGATTTTCGACCTGTACCCGGTCAAGGCGGTCGACCCGATCGCCGCCATGATCGAAAAGGGCGAGTGGTCGCCGCAGGACGCGCCGGCGGGCGTGCCGTCGCCGCATGCGCCGCCGCTCACGCCTCCGGCCGTGGCGGCCATTCCGGGCGCGGTCAAGCCCGCCGTGCCCGGGGTCGCACCAGGCGTAGCGCCCGGCGTGGTGGCAGGAGTCACGCCCTCAACGCCGTCAGTACCATCTGCGCCTTCGGCTCCCGCCAAAGCCGCCCCGCCGGTGCTGGCCAAGGCCGATCCGACACCGCCCGCACCCACCAGCGGCACCGAACTGCGCCCACCCGCGCCCGCGCTGGACGGCAAGCAGGGCAAGGTGATCCGCATGATCACCATCGCCCTCGACCCCGGTCACGGCGGCGAAGATCCGGGCGCCATCGGCGCTGCCGGCAGCCGCGAAAAAGACCTGGTGCTGGCCATTGCCAAGCGCCTCAAATTCAAGCTCGAAGAACTGCCCAATTTCCGCGTCATGCTCACGCGCGACGGCGACTACTTTGTCCCGCTGGGCACGCGCGTGGAAAAGGCGCGCAAGGTCGACGCCGACCTGTTCGTCTCGATCCACGCCGACGCGTTTGTGACGCCCAGCGCGCGCGGCTCGTCGGTGTTCGTGCTGTCCGAAAAAGGCGCCACCTCGACCGCCGCGCGCTGGCTGGCCAATAAAGAAAACTCGGCCGATCTGATCGGCGGGGTCAACATGAAAACCCACGACAAGCAGCTCGCCAGCGTGCTGCTGGACCTGTCCACCACGGCGCAGATCAACGACAGCATGAAGCTGGGCAAAGCGGTGCTAAGCGAAATCGGCGGCATGGCGCGGCTGCACAAAGGCCAGGTGGAACAGGCCGGCTTCGCCGTGCTCAAGGCGCCCGACATTCCATCGATCCTGATCGAGACCGCGTTCATCTCCAATCCCGAAGAAGAAGCGCGGCTGCGCGACAACGGCTACCAGGACCAGATCGCCGCCGCCATCACCAAGGGCATCAAGACCTACTTCGCGCGCAATCCGCCGCTGGCCAAGGGCCGCTTCACGTAAAAGGAATCCGCATGACCTCGTCCCCCATACACGCCGTCGAGATGGTCGACTACGGCCAGCTTGCGGCTGCGCGCATCCACGGCGCCGACGGTTCACAGGCCACGGTGACGCTGTACGGCGCGCACCTGATCTCGTGGCAGAGCGCCGGCGTCGAACGGCTGTTCTGCAGCGCGCGCTCGGCGCTCGACGGCAGCAAGGCGATCCGCGGCGGCGTGCCGGTGATATTTCCCCAGTTCGCCGAACGGGGCGACGGCATGCGCCACGGCTTCGCGCGCGTGAGCACCTGGCGCCTGGTGGACCAGGGCGCGGGCCACGCCAGCTTCGAGCTCACGCCCGCCGACCTGTCAAGCGCGCACGCCGAAGCGTGGCCGCATGACTTCAAGCTGACGCTGACGGTGACGTTGAGCAGCGCAGAGCTGCAGCTGGCGCTGGACGTGGACAATGCCGGCGCGGCGCCATTCGCGTTCTCCAGCGCGCTGCACAGTTACTTCGCCGTGCCCGAGTTAAGCGCGGTGCGGATCGATGGGGTGGAAGACGGCGTGCTGGCGCTGGATGACCACTTCGATCACATCTATCAGAACGTGGACGGACCCATCACGATCGGCATGGGCGAGCGCCAGCTGCGGCTGGAGCAGTCGGGCTTCAAGGATGCGGTGGTATGGAATCCGGGCGCGGCCGACGCGGCGGCGCTCAGCGACATGGGCGACGACGAATACCGCCACTTCGTGTGCGTGGAGGCGGCCTTGATCGAGCCTGCGACCGTGCAGCCGGGCCAAAGTTGGCACGGCCAGCACCGCATCATCACCTGATGCTTATCTGACGCGCATAGCGCTTAGTTCGATTCCTTGATCACCCGGCCGGAACTGGCTTGCACGGGCCGCGCGTTGAGCGGATAGAGCCGGCTGAATAGCGCCATCTGCGCCGGCGCGGCCTGCATCGGCTGCTTCATCACCAGCCACAGCACGCCCTCGGCGCACGGTGGCGTGGTCTGCGAACCCATGTAGGTGAAATACTCGCGGCTGGCCGGCAGCAGCTCGCCCACGTCCAGTACCACCGACGGCGTGATGGTGTCGTGCTTTTCCAGCGGCAGGTTGTTCCACACGGTCTGGATCGTGCTGTTACCCTTGCCCCGCTCCAGCAGCACGGCCACCACGGCCAGCTTGCCTTCGGGGTCGCGGTGCTCCATGTGCACCACCATCTCGAAGCTGCGCCCGTTGATGCGCTCTTCGGACGGGCGGTGGAAGTGAAACTGCACCAGCTCGTACGAGCGGTTCTGCACCGTCACGAAATTACCGGCGCTGACGTTCACCTGGATCGTGTGGCCGTTGTCGATTACGCTGAAGGACGACGGCTTGTAATCGAACACGATCTGCTCCAGGTCGACCTTCATGCCGTCGCGGATGTCGATAGGCGACTGGCGTTCGCCCACGCCGCACTTGCTCCACGCGGTGTTGATCTTGCCCCAGTTGGCCGGCCCATGCTCGCCTTCGTACGACCAGTGATCGCTGTTGCGGAACGGGACCGGGCGCGGGGTCGCCGCGGCGATGGCCGCCTGCTTCTGCTTCAGTTCCGCGGCCTTGCGCGCCTTGGCCGCAGCCACCGCGCGCGCAGCCTGGTTGGCGCGCATCACGGCCAGCCGCGCGGCGATCTTGGCCGACAGCTCGGCCTCGGCGTCGTCTTCGCGCGCGCGCTGGGCAGCCGGCGACAATGCCGCCGACGCGGGCGGCGGCGTGACCTGGGAGGCCAGATTGGGTTTGATCGACGCGAGCAGGGTCTTGCCCGTGGCCGCGCCGGGGCCCGCCGTGCTGGAGGCAGCGGCAGCGGCAGCTGGTTGGGGATCGTTCGCGCTTGCCGTCGTGATGACGAAGCTGCAAGCGAACAGGGCGATCAGAGTACGCATGGGATTCCAGAAAGTGGAGTTACTGTCTGGGTATCGGCGCAAACTGTCAAAAACTTGAATCTGCTGGGAAACTTTTTACCACGTCGCCGCGCGATCGGGACCGCGCGGCAACGATCGCAAACGCCGAGGTCTAGCGGCTCAGCATGCGGCGGCCGACTTTCCACAGTCCGCCCACGGCGATCGGCACCACAGCCGCGCCTACGCCGACCAGCACGATGGCCGTCAGGTGATCGCGCACGGCGGGAATGTTGCCGAAGAAATAGCCGGCGGTGACCAGGCTGAATACCCACAGCAGCGCGCCGGTGACGTTATAGAACTGAAAGCGGGTGTGGGTCATGTCAGACACGCCGGCCACGAACGGCGCGAAGGTGCGCACCACCGGCACGAAGCGGGCCAGGATGATGGTCTTGCCGCCGTGCTTTTCGAAAAATACGTGGGTGCGGTGCAGCGCATCCTTGTTCAGCCAGCGGTAGTCGTGGGTGAACACGCGCTGCCCGATGGCTTCGCCGATGTAGTAATTGAGGGTGTTGCCGGTGACGGCGGCGGTGATGAGCAAGGCCACCAGCGGCCAGTATTCCATCTGTCCCGTGGCGCAGAAGGCGCCGGCGATGAACAGCAGCGTGTCTCCCGGAAAGAAAAACAGCACTACCAGACCCGTTTCGCAGAATACGATCGCGAACAGCACTGCATAGATATAGATTCCATATTGCGCGAGCAACACGCCGAGGGTTTTATCGACATGAAGTATCATGTCGAAAAATTGCATCAGATCCATAAGTATCCTAAAAGGTAGGCGCGAATCATACCATCACTCGGGGCCCCGAATACACCGCGCGGCGTCGTGTCAAAGATGAAATTGACGCGACGCACGAGATAGAGCAATCTTGCATATCGGATTACCCCCGTCCGTCTTGTCACTTGCCGGTCAGCCGCGGATCACCCGCGGTTCACCCGCTGTTCACCCGCTGTTCACCCTTACCAAGGATTACTTATGCGAGCTGTATGCGGCGCTACGCTGCCCGTCTCCACATTCCTGTTCACCTTACTGTCCATGGCACTTGCAGCAGCGCCGGCGCAGGCCGGTGAACTGCCCGTCAAACCGACCGTCGCCGACATCGTCCAAGCCAGCACCAGCGCCGACTGGCGCACGCTCGACGACGACAACACCTTGTACATGGAGCTGCCCGGCGGGCGCGTGGTCATCGAGCTGGCGCCGCCGTTCGCGCCCCAGCACGCGGCCAACATCAAGGCGCTGGTGCGCGAGCAGTACTTCGACGGCCTGGCCGTGGTGCGCTCGCAAGACAACTACGTGGTGCAATGGGGCGACCCGAACGAAGCGTCGCCGCGGCCCATCAAGGCCGCCAAGAGCACGCTTAAGGCCGAGTTCACCGTGCCACTGACGACCATCCCCCACTTCACCCAGCTGAAAGACCGCGACGGCTTCGCGCCCCAGGTCGGGCACTGGAACGGTTTTCCCGCGGCGCGCGATCCGCGCAGCCGGAGCGCCTGGCTGACGCACTGCTACGGCATGGTCGGCGTGGGCCGCGACAACGACGCCGACAGCGGCAGTGGCGCGTCGCTGTACGTGGTGACCGGCCACGCGCCGCGCCACCTGGACCGCAACATCACCGTGGTCGGGCGCGTCGTCTCCGGCATGCCGCTGCTGTCGACCCTCCCGCGCGGCAGTAAACCGCTGGGCTTTTACGACGCCGGCGAAACCATGGCGCCGATCGCCTCGATCAAAGTGGCGGCCGACGTGCCGCTGGCGCAGCGCAGCCGCTTCGACGTCATGCGTACCGACAGCGCCACGTACCAGAAAGTCATCGAGGCGCAGCGCAACCGCGGCGGCCCGTGGGTCAAGGTGGCGGCCGGCTACATCGACCTCTGTAACGCCGCCATTCCGGTCCGGCCGCGCAAATAAGCCGCACCGCAGCCGGGGTAGCGACGACGTGGCCAGCCCCGGCACATCTTATATAATGACCCGATGAATGCTCCCGTCCCAGCGCACCGCCCGATCCAGGCCCTCCCCGATCAACTGATTTCCCAGATTGCCGCCGGCGAGGTGGTGGAGCGGCCCTCCGCGGTCGTCAAGGAGCTGCTGGAAAACGCGCTCGACGCGGGCGCCACCCAGATCACGGTGCGCCTGGAAGAAGGCGGCGTGAAGCGCATCGCCATTACCGACAACGGCCGCGGCATCGCACCGGAACAGCTGCCGCTGGCGCTGGCGCGCCACGCGACCTCAAAAATCGCCTCGCTCACGGACCTGGAAAACGTCGCCACGCTGGGCTTCCGGGGCGAAGCGCTGGCGTCGATCGCGGCGGTGGCCGCGGTGTCGGTGACGTCGCGCACGGCGGACGCTGCCCATGCATGGGAAATCATCGGTTCGCACCAGGGCGCCGTGGCGCCGTCGTCGGGCGCCTGCGGCACCACCATCGACGTGCAGGACCTGTATTTCAACACGCCGGCGCGGCGCAAGTTCCTGAAGTCCGAGCAGACCGAATACGGCCACTGCGCCGAAGTCGTGCGGCGCATCGCGCTGGCGCGCCCGGACGTCTCGTTCACGCTGTCGCACAACGGCCGCACCATCGACCAGTGGGGTGTGTGCCCGATGGCCAAGCGCAGCGCGCATATTCTCGGCAGCGACTTTGCCGAGGCGCGGCTGGCGCTGGACGAAGCGGCCGGCCCGCTGCGCCTGCACGGCTACGCGGGTCTGCCAACCGCCTCGAAAGCGCGCGCCGACGGCCAGTTCTTTTACGTGAACGGGCGCTACGTGCGCGACAAGCTGCTGGTGCACGCCGTGAAGGCGGCCTACCAGGATGTGCTGCACGGCGACCGCTTCCCGTCGTACGTGCTGGCGCTGGACCTGGACCCGGCGCTGGTCGACGTCAATGTGCATCCGTCGAAGATTGAAGTGCGCTTTCGCGACAGCCGCGCGGTGCACCAGTTCGTGTTTCATGCGGTGCAGCGCGCGCTGGCGCAGACATCGGCCACGGCGCACGGCACGGTGCCGTCGCCGCAGATGGCCGCCGAGATGGGCGGCGCGATGGGCGGCGTGGCGTCGAGCTGGCGCAAGGAACATGAACAGACCAGCTTTCCGGCCACCTTCTCGCCATCGCCCTACCCTGCGCCGAACCGCTACGACGGCAGCAACGGGGGCGTAGCCCAGAGCACCGGCGCGTATGGCGCCATGTTCAACCCGGCCGGGTCCGAGTTCGTCGCACAGTCAGCGCCCTCTTACGGCGCGACTGCACCGGTCACGCCCTACATGGCGCCGGTCATGTCGAACGAGGAGTACCCGCTCGGCTTCGCGCTGGCGCAGCTGCATGGCATCTACATCCTGGCGCAGAACACCAAGGGATTGGTGCTGGTCGATATGCACGCCGCCCACGAGCGCATCCTGTACGAACAGCTCAAGAACGCACTGGACGCCCGCGTGGACGGCCAGGACCTGCAGGTGCAGGCGCTGCTGATACCCGTGACCTTCTTCGCCGACGCCGTCGAGGTGAGCACGGCGCAGGAAAATCAGGACACGCTGCGCTCGCTGGGCTTCGACATCGCTGCCCTGTCGCCGACCACGCTGGCGGTGCGCTCGGTGCCCACGCTACTCAAGAACGCCGACGCCCAGACCTTGGCGCGCGACGTGCTGCGCGACGTGCGCGAGTTCGGCGGCTCGCGCGTGCTGATCGAACGGCGCAACGAGCTGCTGGGCACACTGGCCTGTCACACGGCCG
>CALRYE020000220.1:0-8897 GCA_943372275.1 Janthinobacterium lividum | reverse complement strand
CCACCTGCATGGGCGCGAACTGCGCCGCCAGCTCGCCATTGCTGGCGCCGTGCGACGTCAGATGGATGAACAGGATATCTTCGGCCAGGTCGATTTGCCCGGCTACGCCTTCGATGGCGCGCTGCAGGTTCAGCGGCGTGGCCCACGGGAACTGTGCTGACGTGGCGCGGTGATTGACCAGCTGCAGCGCGCGGCCGGTGGCGCCGAAACGGCGGCGCATGACGTCGGTGACCATGGCGCTCTCGCGGCGGAACACTTCTTCCCCTTCGTAGGGCGCGAACGTGATGCTGTACAGGTCCACCACGCCGGGGCGCTGGGGCGCCAGTGCTTCGAGTTGCTCGTCCAGCAGCGGCGCCTGCGCTTCCATCACTTCCTGGCTGAGGGCGAAGGCGTCGGTTGGCGCGTCAGCGGCGGCGGGGCTTTTCCAGTACGTGGTGGGGTCGGTACCCACATTGGCGGCGCACGCCAGCGCGACGGCGATCGCCGCCAGCAGCCGCTGCCAGCCGCTGGCTGCGCGCACCAGCAACGTCGCCTGCGCCAGCGCGGCCCAGGCGGCCGGGGAATAGTAGACCACGGTGTAGGCGCCTTCGCTCAACCGATCAAACGCGTTCTCGGGAAGCAGAACGAATATCAGGCCGGTGATGCCGGTGATCAGTGCCAGCTGGGCCAGTACGACAGTGATCAGGCGCGCAGTGTCGGGCCCCGGCATGTCGGGAAGCTGCGGGTCGGAGGAAAATGGCGTATCGGCGGCGGGCGCCTCTGCTGGCGGCGCACCGCGCGCCTCGGCGCGGGCTGTCCGCACGGCATAGGCGGCCCATGTGAGTATGGTGATTGCGCACCATCCACGCGTGAGCGCGGTCCAGTCGAACCCCGCGCCCTCGTCGACGTAACCCTGCTGCAGGGCGGCGGCCCAGCCGATCGACAACAGCGTAAGCAGCAGCATGCGCAGCGGCGTGGCCTGTACCCGCTCCCAGCGCGGCGCCAGCAGCACCAGCGATCGCGCTGCTTCCCAGAAGCTGTTGTGACGCATAGGAGGGATGTTTGCTAGACGGGGCGGTTGCCCATCACTTCGCCCAGGCGGATGGCGCCTTCAGGCTGCCATGCGGGATTGAAGCGGATCACATCTTTTTCGAACAGCATTACGATGGTCGATCCGAGCAGGAAGCGGCCCATCTCTTCACCCTGTTTCAGTTCGATCTGCTGGTCGTCGTAGCGCCACTCGCGCAACGCGCCGCGCTGCGGGTTGACCACGCCGTGCCACACGGTGGCGATGCTGCCCACGATGGTGGCGCCCACCAGCACCAGGACGAAGGTGCCATGCTGCGCCGACTCGAACACGCACACCACCCGCTCGTTGCGGGCGAACAGATTGGGAATGCCACGCGCGGTGGTCGGGTTGACCGAGAACAGCGCGCCCGGTACATAGATCATGCGCGTCAGGCGGCCATCGCACGGCATGTGCAGTCGGTGGTAATCCTTGGGACTCAGGTACAGGTTGGCGAAGCTGCCATGCTGGAAGCGCGCGGCCAGTTCGGTGTCGCCGCCGACCAGCGCGGCAGGGCTGAACTTGTGGCCCTTGGCCTGGAAAATCTGGTGGTCGTCGATGTCGCCGACCTGGCTGATGGCGCCGTCGACCGGGCAGACGAAGTCGCACTTGGCCAGTGGACGGACGCCGTCGCGCAAGGGCCGCGTGAAGAATTCGTTGAAGCTGCTGTAGCTGGCGATATCCGGGTTGACCGCTTCGTCCATGTTGACGCCGTACTGTTTCACGAACCAGCGGATGATCGTGGTCGTATAAGTGCCGCCCCTGGCGCCGGCAACGCGCCCGGCCAGTTGGGTGATGGCCTGTTTCGGAAGCAGATACTGCGGGAGGACTTTTATACGGGACACGGTCGGGCCTTGCGAAAAGACGATGGCGAATTATGCCTTTAGTGGCACCGCTTGGCGAGCGCCGTATGCTGGCAAATCGCCGAAATATGTACCAAAAAAATAACTTTGCCATGGCATTTGAGGCGACAATATGGGCCGTCTGGATTTTTGACGCCAGAAAATCACCATTTGCCACCCAATTCAATGAATTTATCACGATTGCCCGCGCTTTCCCTGCTGGCGGCGACGCTGGCGCACGCCTTCGCGGCGCAGGCCCAGACCGCGCCCGCAGCGACCCCGCAAACGGCGACCGATAGAGCCGCTCCTCAGCCGATCCAGAAAGTCGAAATCAAGGGCTCGGCCGAGGCCTACGATCCGCGCCGCGACGACACCGCCACCAAGATCGTCGTCAACCACGAAGAGATCATCAAGTACGGCGACAGCAACGCGCTCGATGTGCTCAAGCGCCTGCCCGGCATCACCGTCAGCGGCGGCAGTGGCCGCGGCACCGGCGAAGTACGCATGCGCGGCCTGGGCAGCGGCTACACCCAGGTGCTGATCAACGGCGAGCGCGCGCCGGCCGGGTTTTCACTCGATTCGCTGGCGCCCGAGGTGATCGAGCGGATCGAAGTGCTGCGCGCGGCCAGCGCCGAATTCAGCACCCAGTCGATCGCCGGCACCATCAACATCGTACTGAAAAAGGCCATCAAGAACGCCCAGCGCGAAGTCAGCGCGGGCTATGCCTACAGCGATACATCGAGAATCCCGTCGGTGAACCTGCAATTGTCGGACCGTAGCGGCAAGCTGTCGTACTCGGTCACGGCGTCGCTGCGCCGGGTGCTGTTCAACCGCCATCCGACGGCCAATGAAACGGGAGTAGACCAGGGCGGCCGCGTCAATCTGCAGCGCAATCAGAGCGGGCGCGAAGATGGCACGTTCGATGCCGTCAACATCGCGCCGCGCCTGAACTGGACGCTGGACGGCGGTGACACGCTGACGCTGCAGGGCTTTTACAATTACTTCGCCGTCGACTTCATCAACGTTACCGAGGTAGTCACACCGGTCGGCGCGCCGCCTGCGTACCCGTTCATCGACTGGCGCCTGGAGAACAGCAACAGCTTCGGCAAACTCGATCTGAACTACGCCGCCAAGCTGGCGCAGGGCGCCAAGCTTGACGTCAAGGTCGGCGCCGAAGCGGGCAAGGCCAACAACGACTCGAAGCGGCGCGGCTACGCCTCCAACGGCGGCGCCTTCCTGCTCGATAACCGCGTGGTGGCCGAAACGCGCAACGACGGCTTCAGCTCGACCGGCAAATATTCGACGCCGATCGTCGAAGGCCACTCGCTGGCGATGGGCTGGGATGGCGGCATCAGTACCCGCGACGACACCCGGGTCCAGCGCGAGCAGCCGCTGCCCGGCGCCGTTCCCGTCAATTCCAGCGAAGCGTTCAGCGCCGACGTCAGGCGGCTGGCTGTGTATGCGCAGGACGAGTGGATCGTCAATCCGCGCTGGTCGGTGTATGGCGGCGCGCGCTGGGAAGGCATCGTCACCGACACCAGCGGCGACAGCTTTGTCGGCGCGCGTACCCGCACCAGCGTGTGGAGCCCGATCTTCCAGACGCTGTACAAGCTACCCGATACCAAGGGCGACCAGCTGCGCCTGGCCGTCACGCGCACCTACAAGGCGCCGCCCACGCAAAGCCTGATCCCGCGCCGCTTCACCACGGCCAACAACAGCAGCACCGAACCGGATAACGCGGGCAACACCAACCTGCGCCCGGAACTGGCGCTGGGACTGGACGTCTCGTTCGACCATTATCTGGCCGAAGGGGCGATGATTTCAGTGAGCGGCTCGACCCGCCGCATCGACGACTACACCCGCACCAGCATCACGCTGGGCGCCGACGGGCGCTGGCTGGCCATACCGGTCAACGACGGCACGGCCAGCACGCGCGGGCTGGAGTTCGAGGCCAAGCTGCCGTTGTCGCTGCTGATGGCGAACGCGCGTGCCATCGACCTGCGCCTGAACCTGAGCCGCAACTGGTCGTCGGTCGATGCCGTGCCAGGGCCGAACAACCGGCTCGACCAGCAAACGCCGTACGCTGGCACCTTCGCGCTCGACTACAAGGCTGGCCCGCTCACGGCGGGAGGCAGCTTTACCTGCAAGAGCGGGGGACCGGTACGGGTGTCGCTGCGGCAGCGTAGCGATATCGTGATCCGGCGCGAACTCGATCTGTACGCGTTGTGGAAGTTCGATCCCAAAACCCAGCTGCGTCTGGCGGTCACCAATGCGCTGGGCCAGGACTTCGAATTCGATAATACCTATGCCGATGACTTTGGCGCGGTGCGCCGCACCAGCGTGTTCGAGGCGCCGGCCAGCTTCAGCGCCAACCTGATCCTGAAATTCTAGCGCGGGCTATATTCCGCTCGCGCAGCCGCAACGCGCAAGTGCAAGCGGAAGCGCCAATTTGACAGCGACTCGTTACGCCGGCACGCGGTGGCGCCCGAAGTAGCGCACCGCCACCACGATGGCTACCGCCTGCATCGCCGCACACAAGAAGAAGGTGCTGCCGACGCGCCAGTCCGCGGGCGGCAAGGTGCTGACCGCGCCCAGGATCGAGGTGCCCAACAGCGGCATGAACACCGAGCCCAGGCTGCTGATCGATCCCAGCGATCCCATTAACTCGCCCTGTTCGCTGGCATGGGAGAACTTGGAGATCAGCCCCTGCAGCGCCGGGCCTGACGCGAAGGCCAGCATATTACCGAGTATGAACACGTACATCATCCAGCCTTGGGTCGCCAGGCCGTACAGGATGAACGTCACGAAGCCCGATGTCAGGCCCAGGATCACCAGCCGCTGCTCGCCGAAGCGCTTGACCATGATGCCCAGCAGGCCGGCCTGCACCACCACCGCCGACAGGCCGACGCAGAACAGGGCGATGCCGTTGTCGCGCGGGGTCCAGTCGAAGCGGAAGGTGGTGTACAGCACCCAGGTCGTTTGCAGCATCATCTGGGCGAACGTCATCAGCGTGAACACGATCACCAGCGTGCGCACTTCGGTGCGGCGCGCTAGTTTACCCAATGCGGCGAATGGATTGGCGCGGGCCAGCTCGAACGGGCGCCGTTCGCCGGGCGCCAGCGACTCCGGCACGGCGAAATAGCCATACAGCAGATTCAGGCCGCACAGCACCGCCGCGACGTAGAACGGCAAGTGCAGGTTGACGCTGCCCAGCAGGCCACCCAGCATGGGGCCGCAGATAAAGCCCAGGCCGAACGCGGCGCCCACCTTGCCGAAGCTTTTGGCGCGGTTCTCCGGCGTCGACACGTCCGAGGCGTAGGCCGAGGCGACCGACATGCTGGCCGACGACATGCCGCCGATGACGCGGCCGATAAACAGGAACGCCAGGTTGGGCGCCCAGGCGGTGGCCAGGAAGTTGATGCCCATGCCGGCCATCGAATACAGCAGCACCGGACGGCGGCCGACACGGTCGCTGATGGCGCCCAGCACCGGCATGAACAGGAACTGCAGCACGCCGAACACGGTGCTCATGATGCCGAACCAGAGCGCCTGCTGCGCAGGCCCGGCGACAAATTCGCCCACCAGCAGCGGCAGCACGGGGATGATCAGGCCGATGCCCAGCATGTCGATGAACACGCAGATCAGGACGAAATTGAGGTTGCCGGGTTTTGCTGCTGCGGTGCGGCTCATGGGGATCGGCCCGGCGACGGGCAGTCGTGGAAATAGCTGGCTATGATAGCCGACTATTCCGCGCCGGACGTGCGAATCACTCTTCGTTCACGGCGGTTGCCGCAGCGCGCTGCGACAGGGCGTCGGCTTCGGTGTTCTTGTGGCGCGGCAGCCAGCGCAGCGACACGGCACCCAATCGGGCGAGCAGGGCTTGCGCCTGCGTCCGGTACTCGGCCAGCTGCCGCGCGGGCGCGACCACGCCGTTGACGTCGTCGATCACCACTTTGCTGTCGCCATATACCGTCAAGCCGCTAGCGCCGGCGTCGACCGCGGCCGTGAGCACGGCGATCAGCGCGCGGTATTCGGCCTCGCTGCTGTTGCCATAGCCAGCCTGCCGCGATAGTTCGATGCACTGGCCGGATGGTCCGCGCAGCACGGCGCCGATGCCGCACCGGCCGGGGTTGGGATGAGCCGAACCGTCGAACCAGGCGCGCCATGGCGACAGGTCCGACTCGTTCGCGCGGTTGCGTTGTGCCGCTTTGCGGGCGGCGCTCGCCGCTGCGCGGTCGGCATCGGCGTCCAGCATGGCGCCGCGGCGCGCGACCAGGGCAGGGAGCCCGGCGCTGCCAGCCTTGAGCGTAAGCGTATCGAACAGCGCTACGCCTTCGGTCACGCCGCTGGCTGCGGCCACGCGCCGGCTGTCGGCCAGTTCGGCTTTAAAAGCGATGCGGAGCAGCTGGGCGAAATCGGTCATCGCGAAATCATACCGCAAACGGCCAATGAAAAAGCGCCACCGCGGCGAACCGCGCTGGCGCTTGATTATCACATACAACACTAATACCTAGTCGCGGCGCGGGTTGTCCGGACGGCGGTCGTCTTCGTTGCGCACGCCGTCGCCATCGCGGTCGCGGTCGCGGCGGTTGCCTACGCCATCGTTGTCGCGGTCACGGTCGTAGGCATCGGCCACGCCATCGCGGTCGGTGTCGCGGCGCTCGAGGCGGTCGGGCACACCGTCGCGATCACGGTCACGGCCGCCGCGGCGTTCCCAGCGCGACTGCTCCATGAACCAGCGGCCATCGCGTTCGACCCAGGTGGTCGGCGCATACGAGTAGCCGGCACGCTCACGTACCCAGACGCCGCCTACCCAGTCGTAGCGGTTGCCGCGCCATTCCCAATGGCCCGGCGCCCAGACGTAGCCGCGGCGGGCGCGGGGTGTGCGCTCATAACGCGACGCCGGCGGGGCGACGCGGATGTCGTCGCGGGCATAGCCGCGGTTGTCGTCGCGGGCCGACACGGTCTGCCAGCCGCCGTTGCGCAGCCGGTACTGGCTGCCGTCGCGCTGCCATTCAGCGCGCTCGTAACGATAGCCTTCGCGGGCGCGTTCCCAATGGCCTGCGTTCCATACATGGCGATTGCCTTC
This sequence comes from Janthinobacterium lividum, assembly GCA_943372275.1. Lineage (GTDB taxonomy): Bacteria > Pseudomonadota > Gammaproteobacteria > Burkholderiales > Burkholderiaceae_D > Telluria_A > Telluria_A lividum_A. The sequence continues at coordinate 1,921 of CALRYE020000220.1, read as the reverse complement.
CCAATTCCAGTAGCCTGGCGCCCAGACATAGCCGCTGCGTGCAGGGGGCACGCTTTCAAAGCGCGGTGCTGGCGGTGCAGTGTCGATGACGACACGCAAACCGGATTGTGCGTGGGCTGTCAGCGGAGCGACAGTGCCCATGCCGAGAGTGATCAGTGCTGCGAGTGTGAGGATGCGTTTCATTTTCAGGTCTCCTATTGAAAGCCTACGAGATCAATATACCTGCGCACCAGACGCGGCGGGAGAACTGAATTAAGTGCTTACAACTGAAACAGATTGCGTGAAACGCCGCCTGCACGCGCCGTGCAGGCGGAGAAGGCCATCAAGTACGGTCCCACTGACTGGTGCGTGCCGTGGCCAGCTTGCGCTCTTCGCGCAGCGACTGCAGCTTTTCGTCGGCGCTCATGCGCTTGGCGCTGATGACGACCACGGGCATGCCGGCGTTGTCGTGCTTGACTGCGTTGGCGCTTGCGATCACTGGTGCGCCGGCCTGCGTTGTGGGCACGCTGTCGAGCGCGTGCGTGGCGCTCAGTGCCAGCGCGACGGTGGCGATGGTGGCGACGAAAATAGCTTCCATGTGTTTGAGGACGTTCATGATATTTCCTTTCAAGGTGGGGTTTCGATGGGATCACTTTAGCTATCCGCGCCCCCACAAGCCACCGGACTGCGACGAGCCGCCGATTTCGCGGCGCGACCTGCAAAAAAGCGGCGCCAGACGCCGCGCGGGCCTGCCGCCGGCCTGCGCGCGCGGGTTTCTGCCTCCCCCGGCTAAGGTCGTGCGGGGCCGGCGCGGCCCAACTCAACAGGCGGAGAGCGGATGAGCAGCTGGTTCGATTCAATGATGCGGTCAATGGCGCAGCGGCGCGTGGCGCTGCGCCGCGCACGCAACCTGCGCGCCGCGGGCGGCAGGCCGTGGCCGGTGTTGCGGGCCTCGCCACTTGCATGGATGAGCTGCGCAGGCGTGCTGGTGATGCTGGGCGGCGCCGTTGTGATTGTGGTGCACGCGCGCCACCTGAGCGCAGCCGTGCCGGCCGATGCCGCCGGTGGTGCGCTGCGTGGGGCACAGGTGTTTCAGCCGTTCGTCGCCGGCGCGCAGTTCAGCGTGCCCGAACGCGCCGGCATCTCGGTGCTGCGCCACGGCGCCGGCGCGCTGGTGATCGCCGCCGGCATGCAGGGCGCCGCGCCAGTGCGCATCGATCTGTGCTCGCAAGTCGCCGACGCCAGCGGCCGGTTGCTGCCGCTGCGGATCGGCTATCGCTTCGACGAATTGACCGCGCTGGCCGCGCGCGCGCCCGGCAGCGTGCGCAACGTGGCGCTGGCCGGACCCGATGCGGCCATGCCGCGTGTTCAGGTCAGCGGCAATGCCAGCGCCGGGCAGCCGTTGCGGCTGCGCTGGGACAGTTGGGCGGGCGCGGCCCAATGGGTCGGCGAGGGCATTGCAGAACAAACCGGTGCAGGCGGCGCCGCGCTGCGCCAGGACGGCTGGCTGGTCTACGATGGCGCCGCGCTGCGCCTGCAGCGGCGCGCCAGCCGCAGCTGTCCGCTGGCCGGCGAACTGACCGTCCAGCTCTTCACCAAGGGCGCCGACACGGTGCGCAAGGCGATGGTGGTTGGCTACGCCGCACAAGCCGGATCCGCATCGGCGTGGCTGGCGCCTGGTACATATCAGGTGGCGCAGGCGGAACCGGCGCGACTGGAGGATCAGGCATTGTTCGCGGCGCTGCTGGAGCAGCGTCTGGTGCGGCTGGGCGCCAACGGCCTGATCGAGGTCGTCCCGCGCGACCTGGCGGCATGGCAGCGCGCCAGCGGCGCTGTACGGGCGGCGTCGCTGGACGGCTGGGGCGCGCTGGCCGATGGAACGGACGGCAGCGCGCGCCGCAAGCTGGTCGAGCGCCTGTACCGCATGGCCGATGGCGAGTAT
>CALRYE020000219.1:0-9068 GCA_943372275.1 Janthinobacterium lividum | reverse complement strand
TCCGGGTCCCCATCGTCTAGAGGCCTAGGACATCACCCTTTCACGGTGAGTACAGGGGTTCGAATCCCCTTGGGGACGCCAAGATTGACTGCAGGGTAGCGCAGGGTTGTAGTATCAGTATCTTGCCGCGGTTGACGTGGCAGGTACCGGCCGGATGACGCAGTTCATTCAGGGCAAGTTTATTGTCCCCATCGTCTAGAGGCCTAGGACATCACCCTTTCACGGTGAGTACAGGGGTTCGAATCCCCTTGGGGACGCCAGTTGGAACGAAAAGCCGCCTTTTGGGCGGCTTTTCGCATTCTGCGGCGGTTCCCCGGTCCTGCGGTGGTCTGTCCCCGTCAGCCCGTTACCAGCTGCGCGGAAAGCCCGGATTGCCCATCCCCAAGGGTAGACCACCCAGTGGCATGCCACCCAGCGGCATGCCAGCCAGCGCGGCGATCTGCTGCAGGCTCCAGCCGGGCAGGTAGCCGCTGGCATACGCTGCCATCGCCTGGTCCAGCCCGATCTGGTCGAACGGTGTGCTGCCCCAGCCCGCCGGGACTTGCTGGCCGATCGGGGACTGCCCCATGAACCCTGCCAAGCCGCCCTGCGCGGGCAGCCCGCCCATGCCGGGTCCGGCGATGCCGGCGACACCGCCCATGGGCGCGCCCACGGCGCCGCCCAGCGCACTGCCCACGGCGCCGCCGCTACCGGCGGCCGCGGACCCGAACGGCAACTGGGCCGCCGTCCCCAGCGCCGGTTGCAAGCCGACCGCCACCATGGCATCGGGTAAGCCCAGACCAACCCGGGTGGCGTCGGCCTGGCTGACCCGGCGCGCACTGGCGCGGATGTGCTGGAACAGCCGTTCCACGCGCTCGGCCGTGCGGGCCCGGTAGACGCTCTGGAACTCCGGATGGTGCGCCAGCACCAGCGCGGCCAGCCCGGTGATATGGGGCGCGGCCATGGAGGTGCCATCCCAGGCCGCATAGTTATTCGGCGGCACGGTCGAGGTGATCGCCACGCCGGGACCGCACACGCCCACCTGCGGGCCGAAGCAGCTGAAGCTGGCGCTGTAATACCCGTTGGCGTCCACGTTGGCGGTCAGGGTTTGCGCGTGGTAGCTGTCGGACGGGAATTCGTCGAGCTTGCCGATGGCCGACACGGCCAGCACATTGGGCGAGGCGGCCGGATACTGCACGGGGCCGCCGGAGTTGCCGGCCGCGACAATGCAAGCCACGCCGGCGCGGCGCGCGCGTATCAGTTGCTGCTCCAGCGCTTCGGACGGCTCGGCGCCGCCCAGGCTCAGGTTGACCACGTCGATCTGCTTTTCGATGCAGTATTCGAGCGCGTCGATCAGCTGGCTGACCTGGCCGCCGGGGAACAGCTTGCAGGCGTGAATTTCCGCTTCGGGCGCGAAGCCGCGGATGCCGCTGGCCAGGTCGGCGGCGCCAATCACGCCGGCGCAATGGGTGCCGTGGCCCAGCGTGTCCTCGTTCCAGGTGTTGGGGTTGGTGCGCTTGTTGACGATGTCGAAGCCGGCGCGCACGCCCTTCAGACTGTCGTGGCTGGTGGCGATGCCCGAGTCGATGACGGCGATGCGGATGCCCTGGCCGCGGAAGTGCTCGGGCAGCTGGTCCATGCGCATGGCTTTCTGGCCCCAGCCCACGGTTTTCTGACGCGACAGCCCCGCCAGCGAGGGCCAGTCCGCCAGCGCGCGCAGGGTCACCACGTTGGCGTCCTCGGCCGACAGGTCGGGATCGCGGTTGTAAAAACTCCAGAAGTCGGCCTTGGGCTTGACGTACAGGCCGCGGATCGAGCTGGCCGATTCGCCGAACAGCGACACCACGGCCTGGCCGCCGCCATCGGTGACGGCGCTGGCCGGCAGCATGCTGCCGAACAGCGACACTTCGCACTCCGGCACCGGCGCGCCATCCTTGTCGACGACGCTGATGGTGGCGGTAAAGGCCGGGCCGCTGGTGGGCACCACGTTGCTCACGTAGGTGGGATGCAGCACGGGATCCATCAGGGCCAGGTACTGGTCGCGCTCGACCAGCAAGCGCCCCTGCGCCTGCTGGTGCAGGGTCACGGCTTTTTGCTCCGTCATGCGCGCTACCAGGATGCCCTGGGCGCCGCCCATGCCGTCGGCCAGCGTGCCCACCACGCTGCGCGGCGTGATGGTGTCGATAATCTCGATATCGGGACTGGAGCGCAGGGCTTGCTCCACCGTCGAGAGCTGCAGGGGCTGCAAGCCCATGCCCTGCGGACCGAGCCCGCCGAGCTGGCGCGGCGCGATGACGAACTGTTTCTTGCGTTCGTTGATGGTGCGCCCGCCTTGGCCGCGCGCCGCGGCCGGGTCGGCGCCGCCGCCGGCGTTCACACCGGCACCCGGAGCGCCAGCGGCGGCGCTGTCGCTCATGCCGTCGGTGGGCGCATCGGCCGGGCGCAGGTCGCCCTGGCCGGATTGCCGGCCGGGGCCGCGGCGCTGGTCGCCGCCCATGGCCTGCATGGGCTCGCCTTCGGACAGCGGTTGTGAGGGATCGAACGGACCACCGGGTCCGCCATTGGGATTCTTGGGCATGTTGTTTCCTTTCCGGCTGGTGCCGTCGGCGCCGCTAGAACAGCGACAGCGGACGGTCCCGCTCGAGCGTAAGTTGGCTGGCGGCGCGCACGCGCTCTTCCAGCAGGGCGGCCCGCTCCGGCTGCACCGCCACCACCAGGGTGTGCGGCTTGCCGGCCGGACCGATCAGGTCGACCAATTCGATGTCGGGATCGCCTTCCAGGCGGCGGATGAAGTCGGCCAGCGCGCCGTTGTCGTCGCGCGCGCGCACCATGTATCTGATCTTGTCCATGTCAGTCTCCTCGGCAGTGGGCGCAGTCGCGTCCGCGCGCAGTGAAAGGCTCGTCAAAGGGGCAATCGAGAACATTGCCCGTCAGGCTCCCGCCGGTGAGGGCGGGAGCGGTCCGCTAGCCCGTCAGGGCCGGCGGGTTAGTGCAGCGTTGGCTGCTGGGCGTACTGCATGCCCTGGGCCGGATAGTAGCCATTGGCCAGCTGGGCCTGCTGTTGTGCCAGCTGGGCCTGCTGCATATAGGCTTGCGTGACCGGATCGGCGCCGAATGGCAGCACACGGCCGATCTGGCCGGCCACGCCGCCGATGGTGCCGCCCAGCTGCGAGTTGCCGAACAGGCCGCCGATGGCGCTGCCCAGCGGCTGGCCCACCTGGCTGATCAGGTTGCCGAACCAGCCCTGCGGTGCAATCTGGCCTTGCTGGCCGGCTTGCTGCTGTTGCTGGATCATCTGGACCAGCTGGGCGTACTGCTGCTGTTGCTGCTGCAGTTGTTGCTGCACTTGCTGCAGTTGCTGCAACAGGGCGTGGTGCTGGAGCTGCTGTTGCTGCTGCGACGACATGATGCTGGCCGGATCGACGTTGAAGGGCAGCATGCCGCCCAGCTGGCCGGCGACGCCGCCGATGGTGCTGCCCAGCCCGGCATTGCCGAAGATGCCGCCGATGGCGCCACCCAGGGGCCGGCCCACCTTGCTGATCAGGTTGCCGAACCAGCCTTGCGGATCGAGTTGCTGGCCCTGACCCTGCAGTTGCTGCAGCTGCTGAAGTTGCTGCAACTGCTGCAGCTGTTGGAGCTGCTGCTGTTGCTGGGCTTGCTGCTGATAGGCCGCGCTGACCGGGTCGGCGCCGAACGGCAGGAAGCCGCCGCCGATGCCGCCGGCCGCCTGGCCGATCTGGCCGCCCAGCTGGCTATTGCCGAACAGGCCACCGATGCCGCGACCGATCAGCCCGCCCAGCGGGGCGCCCAGCAGGCTGCCGAAAATCCCTTGCGGGGCCAAGCCACCCACACCTGCACCATATGGAACGTTTTGAAATTCATTCATGACACTCTCCTTATTGTTGCTGTTACGGCGAGCGGAACGCGACGTTTCCGGTCGGCCAAAGAGGAAATCTGATCGCTGCCAGGCCGACTCCTTACGAAAGCGTGCCCATCCAACTTCGCAAAACGGTATGCGCCCGGGCGCGTCCGGTAAGGAACGGCACGCAGAGGCGCGCGATACCAGTCTCGGAGCGGGCCGCCCGGTGTCGCCGCGCGGTTCGGACTGGCCCTGCTCACTGGTAGGGATTGGACAGGGGGTGCTGCGGGATAGTTTAAGTACTTGAGGTGGCTTTTTATAAGTAAGCGCCAGTCGCTTGCGGCGCCGCCATTGTCGTCGCCGGCGCGCATCGGCTATCATGCTGCGATGATATTTCCCGCCTCGTTAGCCCTGTTTTGCCGCGTCATCGACAACTATGGCGATATCGGCATCTGCTGGCGCCTGGCGCGCCAGTTGCAGACCGAACACGGCATCGCCGTGACCCTGTGGGTCGACGACCTGGTCAGCTTCCGGCGCCTCTGCCCGGCGGTGGACCCGGGCGCGGCCAGCCAGCGCGTCGAGGGTGTGGCGCTGCGTCACTGGGCCAGCCAGGACCAGCAGTTCGCACCCGGGGAGGTGGCCGACATCGTCATCGAATTTTTCGCCGTCGATATTCCGCCTGGCTACGTCGACGCCATGGCGCGCTGCGACCCGCGCCCCGTGTGGCTGAACCTGGAAGGGCTCAGCGCCGAAGACTGGGTCGAAGGCTGCCACCGCTTGCCGTCGATGCATCCGCGCCTGCCGCTGACCAAGCATTTTTTCTTCCCTGGCTTTACCGCCAGCACGGGCGGGCTGTTGTGCGAACGGACGCTGGCCGTCGCGCGCGCGGCGTTTCAGGCGGACCCGGCCGCGATGGCGGCGTTTCTGGCGCCGTTCGGGGTCACGGCCGCGCAGATGGACACGCTCAAGGTGTCGTTGTTTTGTTACCCGCACGCGCCGGTGGCGCCGCTGTTCGCGGCCTGGCGCGCCAGTGCCGTGCCGATCACCTGCCTGGTGCCGGACGGCGTGGCGGCCGACGCCGTGACGGCGTTTCTCGGCGCACCCGCCGTACCGGGCGCCACGGCAACCCACGGGGCCTTGACGGTCCATGTGCTGCCGTTCGTCGCGCAGCCCGATTACGACAAACTGTTGTGGGCATGCGACTTCAATTTCGTGCGTGGCGAAGATTCGTTCGTGCGCGCCCAATGGGCAGGGCGGCCGTTCGTCTGGCATATTTATCCGCAGGACGACGACCTGCACCATGTGAAATTGCGCGCCTTCCTGCGGCGCTACACGCCGGCCACGGCGGCGCTGGCCGCGCTGTCGTGGTACTGGAATGGCGGCGCCGACGGCGACGCGGCGCCGCTGTGGCAAGAAAACCATGCTGAACTAGGCCAAGTGACGCATGCTGCCGCACACTGGGAGGCGCAAATGCGCGACAATGGCGACCTCGCCAGTAATCTGGTGCAGTTTGCCTGCACGCTGCGGCCGACCCTGCACACGACCGCGTTCGAACCTGACTCGTCGCGCAACTGATCTGACGTAACTGATCGACCGCAACTGATCGAACGTAACCGATCGAACGTAACCGATCGAACGTAACTACGGCAGTAAGCAGACCAAACTACAGTATAATGCTCGGTTAATTTCTACCGAGTTTTTTCGATCAAACGTGAGCTGACGGCGTATTTGGCCTGCAGGCGACAGATGATTTTTATGCAACCCACTTTTTACGTACAATTTTTATGAAACCTGCAAAAGAAATTCGTGTTGGCAACATCATTATGGTCGACAGCAAGCCATTCATCGTTTTGCGTTCCGACGTCAATGGCTCGAGCCGCACGGGCTTCACCTACAAGTGGAAGATGAAGAATCTTCTGACTAACAGCCCGCTGGAGAACGTGTTCCGCGGCGACGACAAGTTCGACGTCGTTGTGCTGGACAAGAAGCCGGTGACCTACTCGTACTTCGCCGATCCGCTGTTCGTGTTCATGGACCAGGACTACGAGCAGTACGAAATCGAAGAAGAGAACCTGGGCGATGCCTTGCATTACCTGAAAGACGGCATGGAATGCGAAGCCGTGTTCTACGACGGCAAGGCTATCTCGGTCGAACTGCCGACCACCATCGCGCGCAAGGTTGCTTACTCCGAGCCTGCCGTGAAGGGCAACACCTCGGGCAACGTGCTCAAGGAAGCCAAGCTGGAAAACGCCATCGAAGCGCACGCGCACACCGTTCAGGTGCCGCTGTTCGTGAGCACCGACGACGTCATCGAAATCGACACCCGTACCAACGAGTACAAGCGCGTCGTTCGTAACTAATAGAGTGCGCCCGGGCGCGGACCCGTTGGTCCGCTGTGCCCAACACAAAAACGCTGCCGGCAATGGCAGCGTTTTTTTCGTCCCGTACTTTGGCTATGTCACCGTTAGATAGGGGGACGCGTGACGCCGCGCCGGTGCAAGCTCGAACTTCCCCGCTGCGGCCCGGCAACATCCCCTACTTAACGATGACATAGCCGACGACATAGCCGATGACTTCGCCGATGACTTCGCCGACGAATTCGCCGAATTACTCGCGCTTGCCCGTCAACGTATGGCCGTGCTGCATCATCACCAGCTGCTGCACGCCATCGGCGGTCTTCTCGAAGCGGAACTTGGCGTCGACTTCCTTGACGAAGAAGTTGGCCGGATCGGACGCGAACAGCTCCAGCGTCGGCTGGCCCGTGAGCGTGAGCAGCATCTTCTCGCCGTCGCGGGCAATGGCGATGGTAAATCCCGGCGGCATCGGATAGCGGCCCACATACGTATCGAGTACGGCGGCAGGCACTTTCACCGACGGCAGCTCGGGCACCGTGCTGGCGCTGCGCACATGCACCGGATTGTCGATGCCGTCCTGGATCTTCAGTTGTTTGACCTGGCCATCCGGGCCCTTCTCGAACTCGACCATGATCAAAGTATGGGCGATGAAAAAGCCGGTGGGCGAATACGGCACCAGCTGCGCCCGGTCGCGTCCGGTACCCTGGATGGTCAGCTGGTCATTCACGCGGCGCACGATGTGTGCATGCTTGGCGTCGATGGTGTACACGCCGACCAGCGCGTCCAGGCTCTTGCCGTCCGGCTTGGTTGCCAGCGGCGTCGGGAACGGCTTGCCCACAGCCAGCGCGGCCACGCGCGTGGCGATGGTATCGGGCGCCTCCGCCGGCGCCTCGGTATTGGTCAGCAGCGCCACGTACAGCTTGTCGTCTGACAGGCGCACCGCGTAACTGCGGTAGCCGTTGATGCCGCCGCCGTGGGAAATGGCCGGACGGCCTTGCAGGGTTGCGATGCCCCAGCCATAGCCGTAGCCGGTGGACTTGCCGTCGCTGAGGCGGTAGGGCGTGTTGACCTTGGCCAGGCTGGCTTTGCTGATCAGTTTGCCCGCCTGCAGCGCCGTGTCCCAGCTCCCCAGATCGTCGACGGTCGACACCAGGGCGCCGGCCGCGTGCGGCAGCGTCATCGACATCGGCATGGCCGGCACGACGATGCCGTCCTTCTTGCCGTAGCCGGGAGCACGCCGCGGCGGGGTGCGCTCGTGGCCTTCGTAGGCGGTCTGCGTCATTCCGGTCGGCACAAAGATGCGTTGGGCGACAAAGTCGGCGTACGGCTGGCCCGACAGTTTTTCGATGATGGCGCCCAGCAGCACATAGCCGGAATTGTTGTAGGCGAACTTACTGCCCGGCTCGAACTCCAACGGGTCGTTCTTGAACGTGTCGATCAGCGCCGCCAGCGGCATGTCCTTGTTGATAATCGCCGTGAAGCCCGGCTTGCCGGTGTAGCTGACAATCCCCGAGGTATGCGTCAACAGATGCTCGAGCGTGATTTTTTTGCCGCGAGTAGGGTAGTCGGGCAGGAATTTGGTGATGTCGTCGCTCAATTTCAGCTTGCCATCCTCGACCAGCATCATGATCGCCACCGCCGTGAACTGCTTGGTGATCGAGCCGATGCGCAGCGACATGTCGGCCGTCATCGGCGTGTTCGCCTGCACATTCGCCAGTCCGTAGGCCTTGCGCAGCACGGTCTTGCCATCCTTGAGCACCAGCACCGTCGCGCCCGGCGCGTTGGCCGGATAGTGCCGCGCCAGACTGGCGTCGATCTGCCCGGCCAGCGTTTGCTCGGCGGCGCCGACTGCGGGAGCGGATTGCGCTGCCGCAACGGGCAGTTGCAATAGCAACAGGATGGCAAGGGAGAGAGCGGACAGTCTGAGCATGGGCATTTCCTGTAGTGTTTTAGCAAGGAAATGCATCCTAGCCTGATCGGCAGGGGATATGCGCACTTATACGACAGAGTGCAAATTTACTACACTAAACGGTAAGATTGCGGGATCGACAAGTTGGCGTTGTCCCGCCTGCCTGCCGGCGTCACTTGGCTTTTTTTGCCCGCGCGAATGCCGGCCCCCACAGCGGATGACCGTGTTCGCCCTGGGCCAGATCGAACGCCGGGTCCAGCTTGAACGCCTTTTCGAACTGCTGCCGGCATAGCGTGGTGCGGCTCGTCACGCAGTAACTGAAGGCGCTGTATTTGAGTGCCATGGTCTGGCTGGTCTTGCTGCCGACGCCGATCTCGGGCGACGCCAGGCGCTTGATGGCGTCGTTGAACTGCCCCTTGTTATAGAGTGCGATGCCGTCGGCCAGCGCAAGCTGGTCGGCGCTTGGCTTGACCGCGACCGGCGCGGGGGCAGGCGCGGGAGCGGGGGCAGTCGCCTCCGGTGAGGTGCTGGCGCACGCGCCGAGCAGGGTGGCAAGGATCAGGCAGCACAGTGGCGAGGCGGCGGAACGCAGGGATGAGCGATATGGATTCATGATGATCGGGCGGAAGCCGTAAGAGTTAGCAGTTAGCGCGGTGGCGCTGCGAAGTCGTGTTCGATGGCGCCCGCCTGTCCGGCCTTGACGTCCAGTTCGATCACGTGATCGGGGAAGCTGGGGTTCACCACCTTGACGGTATGTTTGCCTTCGGCCAGCTGCAGTTTTTTGAGCGGCGGGCTGACGCCGCGCTGTTTGCCGTCTACATACACCGTGCCCCACGGTTTGAGTGCCAGCTTGTAGGTGGCCGTGGCCGGGACGGCGGGGCGTGGCTTGGCGACCTCGGGGACGGGTTCCGCAGCGCTGGCAATGGGCGACGATTCCGGCGCCGCGGTCACTGCCGTGACGATCGGT
>CALRYE020000218.1:0-9123 GCA_943372275.1 Janthinobacterium lividum | reverse complement strand
CGGCGTCAACCGCCCATGTCCGCACGGCCCCAGAAAATCACCAAGCTGATTATCAGGCGCGCGGATGGCGTCAATACCGCGCGGCAGATGTGACAATTCGCGTGTTTTAAGCGCGTAATTCTCGGTATGATTCTATTTTTCAACTAAATCACAAGGATCGTCCATGAATCGCCTCACCCGGATTGCCGCTGCCGCTTGCGTGTTATCGATGGCTAGCGCCGCACCGGCCCTCGCATCCCCCGCGACGGACGATCTGGGCCAGTGCCTGGTCAGCTCGACCAACACGGCCGACCGCAATTTCCTGGTCAAATGGATGTTCGCGTCGGCCTCGGCGCACCCGGAAGTGCAAGCCATCGCCAAGGTCACGCCGGCGCAGATCGATGAAGCCAACAAGGGGCTGGGCGCCATGTTCATGCGTTTGCTGACCGAGTCGTGCAAGACCCAGGCCATGGTGGCGGTGGCGGCCGAAGGTCCGGTAGCGTTCCAGAAGGGCTTCGAGGCGCTGGGACAGGTGGCCGGTCGCGAGCTGTTCACCGATCCGCGCGTGATGGCTAACATGGCCGGCATGCAGAAGTATGTCGACGCGGGCAAACTGCAAGCCACGTTCGGCACGCCAGCCAAGCCTTAAGCGGTCAAGCCGCGACTAGCCGTCAGCCCGCAGCGCGCGCGGCGCCTTTTGCGGGACTGGCCGGCTTGGCGCGCTTCGATTTTTTGGCCGGGTCCGGCTTGGCGTCGGTTTCGGTGGTCGCTTCCGGCTTCCGCTTTGCCTTGGCCTTAGGCTTGGACGGCGCGGTGTTCTGCAACCGGTTTTGCAGCAGCGCCACCACAGCCGCTTCTTCCGGCTGCAGTTCGTGCAGATCCTCGACCAGTTCACGGCGCGTGCTTTCGCGCATGGCCTCCAGCACCGTCCCATCCAGATACGCGTCCAGCACCGCCGGGTGCACATAGCACTTGCGGCAGATCGACGGCGTGTTGCCCAGCTTTTCAGCCACCATTTCAATGGCGCGCACGATGTTCTTCTTGGCCTGCGCCTCGGAGTCGAATTTTTCGAACTCCTGCAAGGCCAGCGCGGCCAGCACGGTGCCCGACCAGGTGCGGAAATCCTTGGCCGTGTAATCTTCGCCCGTGACCTGGCGCAGGTACTCGTTCACGTCGGCCGAGTCGACATTGTGCGGTTCGCCGTCGTCGTCGATGTAATGAAACAGCTCCTGGCCGGGCAGGTCGCGGATGCGCGCGATAATGCGCGCCAGGCGCTTGTCGTCGACGGTGACGGCATGGTGCACGCCGCTCTTGCCGCGAAACTTGAACTGCACGGCGCTGCCATCGATGCGCACGTGGCGGCTGCGCAGCGTGGTCAGACCGAACGACTTGTTGGTGCGGGCATATTCCTCGTTCCCGATGCGCATCATGGTCGCTTCGAGCAGATACACGATGGTGGCCAGTACCTTCTCGCGCGGCAGACCTGCGCGCTTCAGGTCCGCGTCGACCTGGCGCCGCACCGCCGGCAGGGCGCGCCCGAAACTGATCATGCGCTCGTACTTGACTTCGTCGCGCAGGTCGCGCCAGCGCGCGTGGTAACGGTATTGTTTGCGGCCCTTGGCGTCGCGGCCGGTGGCCTGCAGGTGGCCGTTGGCCTGCTTGCAGATCCACACATCGGTCCACGCCGGCGGTATCACCAGCGCACGGATGCGGGCCAGCGTGGTCTCGTCGTCGACCTCGCTGCCGTCGGCGGCCAGATAGCGCACGGCGTCGCCGCTGCGTTCGCGCCGGATACCGGCCATGCTGTCGGTCACATAGCGCAGACCCGCCGAGCGGGCCGCGGCGACACTGTCGTCGTCAGGCGGCGTGGCGGCCGCGGGAGCTTCATCTCGTTTCATGCCTTGCCTTCTGTAGAGTGTCCTGGGTGAGTCCAAAAGGAGTGTTGCCAAAGTCTACCCGTTTCAGATATTCCGCGACGCTTCAAGCGTGCGCGGCAGCATGCTAGAGTTCTGCTTTTTCCAAGGGCGTGCGATGACCGAGCACACAGGCGAGCGGCCTGCCGCTACATGGGTGGACATGGCGGTCGACAGCCGCGGCGCGCGCCTGCCGGTGCGCCGCGACGGCGCCGGTCCCGCGCTGGTATGGAGCCATTGCCTGATGTCGAGCATGGCGCAGGAAGACCAGCGCGGCTGGCCCGGCTGGCACGCGATCCGGCAGCACGTCGCCCTCGATGTGGTCCGCTACGACGCGCGCGGGCACGGCGCGGTCGACCCGGCCGGTGCTGCCGAGGCCGACCCCGGCCTGTTCGACTGGCCCGAGCTGGCGCGCGACATGCTGGCCGTGGCCGATGGCGCCGGCCTCGCCAGCCTGATCGCCGCCGGCACATCGATGGGCGCAATGACGGCGCTGTGCGCAGCCTTGCAGGCGCCGCAGCGGGTGAGGGCGCTGATACTGGTCGGTCCCCCACTGCTGTGGGACGCGCGCGCCGGCCATGCGGCCACGCTGACCCGCGCCGCGGCGCTGATGGCGCGGCGCGCCCGGCATAGCGCCGGCGCCGCCCGGCTCGTGCCCCTTTACCTGGGCGCGGCCCGCGCCAACCTGCCGCCGCGCGCCGCGCTGGAATCGGTGGCGCGAATACCGACATTGATCGTGGCATGGCAGGGCGACCCCGAGCATCCGCTGGCCAGCGCGCAGGAATTGATGGGCCTGCTGCCCAACGCCGAGCTGGTCTGCCTGGAAGCCGAGGAGGGCGGCGCCATCGATGCGGCGATCGTCCGGTTCCTTGCCAGGGAGTTGCAATTTAAGAAGGGTTGATTTTTTGGCGCTCTATCCACTATCTCTGTTTCAATAAAAGTTGTACACTGGAATCTATTAGCGCTGTCACCATTTCATAGTGATTAATGGTTGCAACGCCGATCTGTTTTGCTGCGCCCGACACCCGCCCAGCCTGCCAGTGGATGCTCACGCGCAGTACAGATGATTTCTTCGGCCATACCCTGCCGATCCGACATTCTTTTATCAGTCGCATCATCATGGATATTCGCCGCCTGCTGCCCCCCACGCTGTCCCTCAAGACGCGCTTCTCGATTGCCGCGGCGTTGCTGACGCTGTTCATCGCCGCCGTGATGACCACTGCCGCCGTGCTCATCGTGCAGCGCGGGACGGAACAAGTGGTGCGCGACGGACAGGTCGTCAGAACCGGCCAGATTGCCGGCGAGGTCAATCAGCATGTGCTGTTGCGCCAGAACGCGCTGGCCCGGCTGGCCGGCGACTTCGAACGCCGCAATACGGGCCTGTCGGGCGACTTCCAGTCGCGCATGGATCATTTCCACGCGCTGAACGGTCTGTTCAGCAATGTCTTCATGCTGAACCGTGGCGGCGATGTGGTGGCCGACATGGTCACGCCGTCCATGCGGTCCAAAGGTAACTTCAGCACGCGCAGCTACTTTATCGATACGCTGCGCCGCAATGGCCCGGTGCTGTCCGAGCCCATGATCAGCCTGGTGTCGAACCAGGCGCTGGTCATGCTCACCGCCCCCGTGCGCGATGCTACCGGGCGTATCGCCTACGTGCTGGTGGGCTTGATCGACCTGGAGCGCGCCGGCTTCATGCGCAACATGGCCAGCAGCCACCCCGGCCGGACCGGGTACGTGTTCATGCTCAGCGCCCAAGGCGCGATCATGGCCCACCCCGACGGCAAACTATTGCTGCACCAGGCGCGTAGCAGTGCCGCCGCCTTGCCGGAGTTGCAGCGCGCGCTGGAAGGCGCGCAGGCGCCCGCCCTGGTCAGACTCGGGGACGGCAGCGAAGCGCTGGTGACGGTCGCCACGGTGCCGCTCAGTGGCTGGCGCATCGCCGCGGTGTATCCGACCGCAGAGGCCTACGCGTCGACCGGCACAGTGGCGTGGTACGCCAGCCTGCTGGCCGGGTTGATGGTGCTGGTGATCGCCCCCGTGGCCTGGCTGCTGATCCGGCGCCACCTGCGCCCGCTGCAACAACTGGCCGCGCGCATGCGCAATCCGCGTTGGTCGCCGGCCGCCGCCTACAGCGGCGACGAGCTGGGCGAGCTGGCGCGCGCTTTCGACCAGGTGATGGCCGAGCGCCAGCGCGCCGGCCGCGCCATTGCCGACAGCGAGCGCACCCTGCGCCTGGTGGCCGACAACGTGCCGGCGCTGGTGGCGTATGTCGACAGCAATCGCAACTTCGTTTTCGGTAACGAGCGCTACCAGGCGATTTTCGGCAGCAACGCCCAGGATATCGCCGGCAAGTCGGTGCGCGAGGTCGTCGGCGCGGACGTTTATGCGGTCAGCGAACTGCATATGGAAGCGGCCTTGCGCGGCGAAGCGGCGCGCTTCGAGCGCTCGACCATGCGCGACGGTGCACTGCACTGGGACCGGGTGGCCTACAATCCGGATATCGATGCGGAAGGCACGGTACGCGGCTACATCGCGCTGGTCGACGATATCAGCGAACTGAAAGCCACCCAAATCGTGCTGGCCGCCAGCGAAAAGCGCATCCGCACCATCACCGACAACATGCCCGTGCTGATCGGCTATATCGACACGGACCTGCGCTACCGCTTCTGCAACAGCGGCTACTCGCTGCACACCGGCCTGCCGTTGACGGAGATACTGGGCCGCACGGTGGCCGAGGTGTTCGGCGTCGAAACGCATGACTCGCTCGCCACTAACATGGCCGCGGCGCTGCGCGGCGAGCGGGTATCGTTCGAGCACAGCCCGCCCACGCCGCTGGGGCGCTTTATCCTGCAATACGACTACATTCCCGATATCGGTCCGGATGGCAAGGTCGTCGGCTTCTATGCGATGGTGCAGAACATCACCGCCCACAAGGATACCGAGGTGGCGCTGCGCACCCAGAAAAACCTGCTGCGCAGCGTGGCCGACAATCTGCCGGCGCTGGTCAATTACATGGACGCCGACGGGCGCATCTTGTTCGCCAACCGCCACCACGAGCACTGGACCGGGCGCGGGCTGGACGACATCGTCGGCGCGCTCGCTACAGAACTGCTTACGCCGGAAGAAGCGGCGGCGCATCAGCACTTTTTCGACAAGGCCTTGCAGGGCTCGACGGCGCGCTGGTCGTTCGCGCGCCAACTGGGCGGCGAGTTGCGCCATTACGAGTGCACCTATATCTCCCAGCAAGGGCTGGACGGCGCGCTCGGCATCACCTGTCTGGTCAACGATGTGACCGATGCCAAGCGCATCGAGCGCCAGTTGAGCGAGCTGGCCCGCTTCGACGCGCTGACCGGTTTGCCCAACCGCATGCAGCTGGTCGAACGGATCAGCCGCGCCATCGTGCGCAGCGGTCGCAACGGCGCGCGCCTCGCCGTGCTGTATCTGGACCTGGACAAGTTCAAGACGATCAACGACAGCTTCGGCCACAGCGGCGGCGACGCGGTGCTGTGCGAATTCGGGCGGCGCCTGAAAGCGTGCGTGCGCCAGAGCGACACGGTGGGGCGGCTGGCCGGCGACGAATTCGTCATTTTGCTGGAAGGATTACAGAACGAAGCGGAGTGTCAGCTGGTGGCGGGCAAGATCATCGGCGCGATGGAGAAGCCGTTCGATATCGATGGCGTGGCGCGCATCGTCACCACCAGTGTTGGCGTGGCCAGTGCGCTGGGGCCGGCGACCAGCGTCGATGCGCTGCTGAAGCTCGCCGACGACGCGCTGTACCGGGCCAAGGAAAAGGGCCGCAACCGCTATGCGGTCACGGCCCTGAATTAATCGGCCTGGCGCGCCTGCCCAACGAGGGGCGGGGCGCAACAATCGATCCGACTAGAACGAATAGACCAGCGTCACCGAGGTTTGGGTATCGGTGTTTTTCTTGAAGTCCGGCACGTTGCTGTCGTTGCGGGCGACAAACGCCGCTTTCATCTGCATGGTGTCGTTGATTTTGGTCGACAGGGCCGCCTCGGCGCTCGAATGCACGTTGGACGTGCCGCGCTCGACCATCACGGTCTGCGAAAACTGCGCGCCCGGGCTCAGCTTCCACTTCAGCGCCGCGGCGCCACGCAAGGTCAGGCCGCTTTCGGCGTCGCCATTGGCGCGTTCGCCATTGAAGTAGCCCGGGCCCAGTTCCACGTCGACGCTCTTGTCGCTGGTCTGTATCCAGCGCGAGCTGTGGCCCACGCCCAGGGTCGAATATTCGGTGAAAGCGCCGAACTTGTCTTCCACGTGGGTGGCCAGCATGAACACTTTTTCATTCTCGGCGTCGAGGCGGAACGCCAGCTTGCCCGACAGCGCAACCCGCTTGGCGGTGCGGACCGTGGTTTCGGTGCCGCCGCTGCGGCGCACGTCTTCCTTGAAGAAGCCACTGGCGATGTATTGGTTGCTCCAGCGCTCGGACTCCTGGCGCGAATCGATCTTGCCCGTCACGGACGTGCCGGCGGTGTTGCCGGAGGCGGAGATGGCGCCCAGCTCGGCCGAAGTGTGCCAGGTGTCGGCACTGTCGGCGCAGGCGGCGGCGCTGAAGGTTGCGCAGAGGGCGGCCAGCGCCATCGATGAGATCGGAATCAGGTTCATGCCAGCTCGAGTCAGGTGGATATCGAGCAAGATTATATGCCAATCAATTTTCTGCACTCAACTATCGTGCGCAGCCCCGGCGCGCATCGCTCACGCCGATTATTGCAGACCGGCCAGACGCTGGGAGCGGATCGACTGGGCAGCGCTGTCGAGCAAAATCATCGCCTGACGGGCAGCTTTCAGGGTGCTCACGTCGCGCGCCAGGGCGCGGCTGGGCGGATCGAAGCGTGCCAGGCTATGACGCAGTACGCCTTGGCTTGGCAACTTCTTGCGTGTCATCTGGACGGTGCGGGTGATGCTGGGCGCAGCGGCGGGAGAGTAAGCAGGGGTTTGCTCGGCAGCCTGCACGGCGGCCGGTAGCGCTGCCGCGGGCTGGGCGGCGGCCACCACGGTCAGGCTGCGCTCCCCGGCGGCGCACGATTCGTCGGTCAAGGTCACGCTGCCGTCACTGCCCACGCACTTGACGATGTCGCCCCCCGCAAACGCCAGCGGCGCACAAGCGATGCCGGAGATCAGGATCGTGCGGGCAATCAGGCGGGCCAGCGGCTGGGACAGTGCGGTGCGGTTCATGGTCGTGCTCCTTAAGTTCGATAGAGCTATTGTCACGAATAACACAATGCTTATCTGTTCGCTACCACACGCTGTTGTTTTTGCATTTCCATTTCGTATGGATTTTTTTTGATTAACAAATAAGTTGTCCTTAGTACACGAGACTTGGTAAGATTCCTGCGGCCCCTTACCTTGCGCAATCCCCTTCCGTGAAGTCCATGAAAATACGCGCATACCTGTTCATGATGGCCGCGGGCGTCCTGGTTCCCGTGGTCCTGTTCTCCGGACTGGCCCTGCGCATGCTGGAAGATGCCGAGCGCGAATCCGCTATGCGCGGCCTGGCCGAGATCTCCAACGGGATCGCCTTGCTGGTCGACCGCGAACTGTATAGCGCGGAAGCGGCCTTGCACGTGCTGGCCGCGTCGCCGTCGCTGGCCAAGGGGGATATGGCCGCGTTCTATGAAGAAGCCAAGACCGCCAACCGCGGCCGCACCGGCTGGACATTGCTGGTCGATGGTGAGGGCAAGCAAGTCATCAACACGGTGGTGCCTTACGGCAGCACGCTGCCGGCGGCGGCGGCCAAGGCCCGCGTGCAGGCCGTTATCGCCGGCAAGAAGACCCTGGTGTCCGACCTGATCCCCGGGCCGGTCGTCAAGCGCCTGGTCACCACCGTCAACGTGCCGGTTCCCCTGTACGGCGGCGCCCGTTACGTGCTGGTGGAAGCGTTTTCCACCGACCATTTCAATCAACTCATCACCAGCGCCAAGGCGCCGTCCAGTTATCTGATTGCGATCTTCGACAAGCAGGGGCGATTCGTCGCGCGCAGCCTGAACCCGGACAAGCTGGTGGGCCAGGCGGCGCCGCCCCCGCTGGTGGCGGCGGCGCGCAGCATGCTGACCGGCAGCGTGCGCCACAAGACGCTGGAGGGCGTGGACAGTTACGATATGTTCACCCATTCCTCGCTGTCGGGCTGGACGATTGCCGTGGCCGCGCCGGTCGAGAACGTCGAGCGCTCGGCGCGGCGCGCCTCGATGGTCGCGGCCATGGGGCTGGCTGCGGCGATGCTGTGCGCGGTGGCCATGGCGGCGTTTTTCGGGCGGCTGCACGTGCGCTCGATCGGCCGCGCGGTGCAGGCCGCCATCGAACTGGGCAAGGGCGTGCCGCCCCCCAAGGTGCACTCGCGCGTGCACGAAGTGAGCGAATTGCACAACGCGCTGCATGCCGCCGGCGAGCAGCTGGTGCTGGCGCAAGCCTACCGCAAGCATTCGGAGGCCGAGCGCGAAGCGCTGCTGGACGCCGAACAGCGGGCGCGCCGCGCCGCCGAGCAGCAGAACGATGCCAAGGACCAGTTCCTGGCCATGCTGGGGCATGAACTGCGCAATCCCCTCGCGCCCATCAGCACGGCAGCGCAGTTGCTGCGCCTGCAGGCCAACGATCCGAACCGGGTGCGCTACGCCAGCGACGTGATATCGCGCCAGGTCGACCACATGAACAGCTTGCTGGGCGACATGCTCGACGTGGCCCGCGTGACGCGCGGGCTGGTGTCGCTGAGCCTGGAGGAACTGGATCTGAAGGCGCTGATCGAGCGCGCCGTTGAACAAACCCACAGCCAGATCGAGGTCAAACACCATCAGCTGACCGTCAGCCTGCCGCAGGAAAGCCTGTACCTGCGTGGCGACAAGACCCGGCTGATCCAGATCTTCGCCAACCTGCTGGGCAATGCCGCCAAGTACACGCCGCCCTACGGCCGCATCGAACTGGCGGCCCGGCGCGAGGGCGACGCGCTGGTGGTGACGGTGCACGACAACGGCGAAGGCATCGCGCCCGATCTGCTGCCGCGCATCTTCGACCTGTTTTCGCAGGGTGAGCGCACGCCCGACCGCGCTCAGGGTGGGCTGGGGCTGGGCCTGGCGCTGGTGCGCAGCCTGGTGCAGTTGCATGGCGGCAGCGTCAGCGCGGCCAGTTCGGGGCCGGGCCTGGGCAGCGTGTTCAGCGTGACGCTGCCGTGCGGCAACGTGACGGCGCCGTCCACGCCGGCGGCGGCGCCGGCCGG
>CALRYE020000217.1:0-9151 GCA_943372275.1 Janthinobacterium lividum | reverse complement strand
TAAAGCAGGCTACGGAGCGGCCGAAAGCCCGTGCCGGGTCGCAGATTGGCGTATCGCACGGCCATCCTCGGGGACGCTGGCGCCGGCGCCCGGCTACGGCAACGTCACCGTGAAGTGGGCCGCCCGCGGGGGCAGCTTGACCAGATCGTTGTAAGCGGCCAGGGTGGTGTCGGTCGTATGGCTGAGGCTGGCGCGTATGCCCCCGTAGGCCAGCAAGCCGGCCAGCGCGAACACCGAGGTGAGCACCCACAGCGACAAATCGCTGCGCAGCTTGTTGGCGACCTGGTCGGGACGCTCCACGTTGGGGGCGAAGCCGCGGCTCTTGCCACGCATGCGGGCGATCTCCTCGCCCAGGCGCGCGCACAGATAGTTCAGCTTGTCTTCGCTTTCCAGCGCATAGCGGCCCTGGAATCCCAGCAACAGGCACATATGAAACACTTCCAGCGACTGCAGGTGCACGCTGCCACGCGCGCGCAGCTCTTCCAGCCGCTGGAAAAAGTGCTCGCCCGCCAGTTGGTCGCCGAACATGCGCAGCTGCAAGGGCCGGGTTTCCCACGCGTCGCGCAGCGCGTAGGGCGAGCGCAGG
Organism: Janthinobacterium lividum; assembly: GCA_943372275.1. Lineage (GTDB taxonomy): Bacteria > Pseudomonadota > Gammaproteobacteria > Burkholderiales > Burkholderiaceae_D > Telluria_A > Telluria_A lividum_A. Next base: position 8,565 of record CALRYE020000217.1, on the reverse strand, counting down.
ATGATTTCGTCCACCGCCGCGCAGTAGGCGTACTTGGCCTGCGTCACGTCGTCGGGCGAGACGCCCAGTTGGCGGGCGTTGCGGTCCACGTCGGCCAGAAACTGGGTGATATGGGTGACAAAGGCGGTTTGTTCGTGGGGACCGCTGCCGTTCTTCAACAGGAACAGAGCGTAAAACCCTTCGTACATCACATCGACCAGGCTCTGGGGCCCACTGGGCCGGGCCGGCGCGCGCGGGGCGCGCCGCTCCACGGCGGCGCTCACAGCCATACCCCGGACGATGGCGCACACAACGACTTGCTCCATCCCTGCGCCGACACCGGGCAGTTAGCTAGCGAAATGACATGGTTCACAGGACCCCCTGAAATGATGGCGACGTTATAGCTTGAAGGAAATATTTCGCCGGCTTATTGACAGCGCGCAGCAGGCCGCGCCTTTGCAAGCTCGATGTCGCCGGCCACGCTGAGCGCGCACGCGTTGGCCGCCACGGTGAGGTCGGCCTTTTCGGCCTCGGCCGCCGGCATCGACACGCGCCAGCGCTGCGGCGACGCCGTGTGGTACAGCGCGACCACGCCCACGAACCCGGCTTCGCGGCTGACTTTCTCGGCCAGTTCCACGCGCTGCCCGGGGATCAGCATGATCTCCTTTACCTCCAGCAAATCGGCGCCCAGTACCTGCTGCTCTTTCTGCGCCGTCAGGAAGGTATCGAACGGGGCCTGGTCGAACGCGGCGCGCTGGCGCAGCTTGTAGACCCGCGTCACCAGGGCCAGCGACTGCCCGCGCGCGTCGAGGTTGAGCTTGTTGGCCGCCACCAGCTTGATGGCGACCGTGCGCGGCGCCTTCTGGGCATCGGGCACGTCGGCCATCAGGCGGCCGGCGCCGCCGCACGCGGAGAGCGACGAGGCCAGCGCCACCGCGAGCGCCGCCGTCATGGCCAGCGGCACGACACGGGAAGAGGGCCGGGTAATACCCAGGGTAGTGGGCAGGGCATGGGGCAGGGAACGGGGCAGGGCAGAGGACATGGCGGCTCCAAAAGCATGCGAAAGAGAAACTCCGATTAGACGCAGTTCATTGCCACCAATACCTGCGTCAGCGCAAGCGGTCATCAAATTTCTGCGTAGAAAGTTATTGTGGTGAAAGTTGATTGCACGCAATTCGCAGCGGGCGGCTTGCTCGAATAATGAGCTCTGTACAAACCGACCGGAGACTTAGCATGCTTCTGAAACACATCCTTCCCGGCGCTGTCTGCCTCGCCCTGTTCGCAGGCTGCGCCAGCACCGAGCCCCGTGCCACGGCCAGCGTCAAGCCGGCTTCCGTCACGGCCGCGCTGGCTGCGGCGGACGCTGCCATCAGCGCCGGCCAGAGCGACAAAGGCGTGGCGATCCTCAAGTCCGCCACTGTCGCTTTCCCCACCGACAAGCAAGCCTGGGTGCGCATGGCCCAGCTGCGCTTCGACCAGCACAGCTACGGCGACGCCATCGTCGACGCCCTGCAGGCGCTGGAACGCGATCCGGAAGACATGCAGGCCCACAGCATCCTGGCCGTGGGCGGGTTGCGCGTGGCCACCAAGGCGCTGGCCGACCTGACCCAGAAGAACAATCTGAGCGGCACGGTGCGCAGCGAGGCGCAAGACCTGGCCAAGCTGCTGCGCTCCCGTCTTGGCGACGAGCTCATTCCGGTGAAAAAGAGCGTGGCCGTCCGCCCGCAAGTGCGCCCGGCCGGCAGTGGCGCCGTCAGCAGCCCCGCCCCGGCGGCGCCGAGCAAGGCATCCGACGATCCGTTCGCCGGCCTGAACAAGTAACCCACCCTGGAGCGATGATGGCAAAGAGCGAAAGTACGCAAAAACGTCTGCAAAAAGTGCGCCCCCCGCGCGTGCAGATGACCTACGACGTCGAAGTGGGCGACGCGGTCGAAAACAAGGAGTTGCCGTTCGTGGTCGGCGTGGTGGGCGACTTCGGCGCCGATTCCAGCGTGGAAAAGAAGCGCCTGAAAGACCGCAACTTCGTCAACATCGATGCCGGCAATTTCGACGAGGTGCTGGCTGGCGTGGCACCGGTGGCGTCGTTCCGCGTCGAGAACCACCTGAGCGCCGAAGGCGGCCAGATCGGCGTGGAACTCCAGTTCAAGCAAATGGAAGACTTCCGCCCGGAATCGGTGGTGCAGCAGGTCGCGCCCCTGAAGGGCTTGCTGGAAGCGCGCACCAAGCTGGCCGACCTGCGCAACAAGCTGGCCGGCAACGACAAGCTGGACGACATCCTCAGCGACGTGCTCAGCAACACCGACAAGCTGAGCGGCCTGCGCAAGAACGTCACAAGCGAGGTGAACTAATGGCCGCCGTTCTCGACGCCGTCAAGGCCGCCGCGCCCGCCGCCGCTGTTCCCATTGAACTCGAAACCAGCCTGCTCGACCAGATCGTCGAACAGAGCCGGGTGGCCAAATCCACCAGCGAGCACGACCGTGCCCGCGACATCATTTCCGAGCTGGTCACGCAAGTCATGGACGGCACGGTGGTGATGTCCAATAATCTGTCGGCCACCATCGACGCCCGCGTGGCCGAGCTGGACCGCCTCATTTCCCAGCAGCTCTCGGCCATCATGCATGCGCCCGAGTTCCAGAAGCTGGAACGCAGCTGGACCGGCCTGAACTACCTGGTCAAGAACTCGACCACCAATGCCGGCCAGCAGATCCGCATGCTCAACGCGACCAAGAAGGAACTGGTCAAGGATTTCCAGTCGGCGCTGGAATTTGACCAGAGCAGCATGTTCAAGAAGATCTACGAAGAAGAGTTCGGCACCTTCGGCGGCGCGCCGTACGGCAGCCTGATCGGCGACTTCGAGATTTCGCGCCAGCCCGAAGACATGTATTTCCTCGAACAGATGTCGCACGTGGCCGCCGCCGCCCACGCGCCCTTCATCACCTCGGCCGGGCCCGACATGTTTGGCCTGGAAACCTACAGCGACCTGGCCAAGCCGCGCGACCTGACCAAGGTCTTCGACACGGTCGAATACGCCAAGTGGAAGGCCTTCCGCGAGTCGGAGGATTCGCGCTACGTGGGCTTGACGTTGCCGCGTTTCCTGGGCCGCCAGCCGTTCAACCCCGTCGACGGCATGACCACCGAAGGCTTCAATTTCGTCGAGGACGTGGACGGCACGGACCACCAGAAATACCTGTGGTGCAACGCCGCGTATGCCTTCGCCAGCAAGCTGACGGCCGCGTTCGAAGACTTCGGCTGGTGCGCGGCGATCCGCGGCGTGGAGGGCGGCGGCCTGGTGGAAAATCTGCCGACCCACACCTTCCGCACCGACGAAGGGGAAGTGGCGCTGAAGTGCCCGACGGAACTGGCCATCACGGACCGGCGCGAGAAAGAGTTGAGCGACCTCGGCTTCATCTCGCTGGTGCATTGCAAGAACACCGACTACGCCGCGTTTTTCGGCGCCCAGTCCACCCAGAAAGCCAGGAAGTACGCCAGCGACGCCGCCAATGCCAACGCGGCCCTGTCGTCGCAGCTGCAATACATCTTCGCCGTCTCGCGTATCGCTCACTACATGAAAGCCATGATGCGCGACAAGATCGGCAGTTTTGCGTCCGCCTCCAGCGTCGAAGACTACCTGAACCGCTGGCTGATGCAGTACGTGCTGCTCGACGACAACGCCAGCCAGGAAAAGAAAGCGCAGTTCCCGCTGCGCGAGGCCAGCGTGCAGGTGATGGAAGTGCCGGGCCGCCCCGGCGTGTACCGCGCCGTGTCGTTCCTGCGTCCGCACTTCCAGCTCGACGAGCTGTCCGTGTCGCTGCGGCTGGTGGCCGAGTTGCCGCAGTCGTCGAAGAACTGAGTGTTTCCAGAACCGAGTTGTAGCAGTAATTCCCCGTAGTCCAATCTAGTTAGAGGAGCTGGCAATGGCAATTGACGTATATCTGCAGATCGATGGCATCAAAGGAGAATCGACGGACGACAAACACCGTGACTGGATCGAAGTGCAATCGGTGCAGTGGGGCGTGACGCAGCCCAAGTCGGCCACCGCGTCCACCGGCGGCGGCCACACGGCCGAACGCTGCGAGCACGAAGACATCACCCTGGCCAAGCTGGCCGACCTGTCGTCGCCCATCCTGGCGCAGGTGTGCTCGTCCGGCAAAACCATCCCCAGGGCCAAGATCGAATTCATGCGCGCCGACGGCCAGGGTGAACGCATCAAGTATTTTGAGATCGAACTGACAAACGTGTTGGTGGGCAGCGTCAGCCCGCACGTGAGCGAGGGCGACATCATGAAGGAATGCATCGGCCTGAAGTTCTCCCGTATCAAGTGGACCTATACGCAACAGAAAGTCAGTGGCGGCGCCGGCGGCAATACGTCGGGCGGCTGGGACCTGGCGACCAACAAGGTCGTGTAATTGTTGTGCACACTGCGTGCCCGCGCCTCGACGCGCGGGCACGCTTTTTATTTGTGGAGGAGCTATGCATAAATTTTCTCGTCATGCCATCCAGCGTCTGCGCACCAAGCAGCGCCTCACGCTGCTGGTGCTGGTCGTCGTCGTGTGCGGCAGCGCCATCGCCTGAGCGGCGCCGCCCGCAAGCTGCAGCAATCGAGTCCCCCATTAACTTCCAAAGGAACGCCCCGCGATGGACATCAATCTGAAGACGCTGATCGGCAAGCTCAATGACACCACCCGCAGCGCCGCCACCCGCGCGGCCAGCATCTGCGTGGGCCTCGGCCAGTACGAGGTCGACATCGAGCACTTGTTCCTGGCGCTGCTGGAGCAGGACGACAGCGACTTCGTGCGCATCGCCAATCAGTGCGGCATCAGCCTGACGGGGCTGGAACGCGACTTGCGCAACGAGATCGCGCGCTTCACCGCCGGCAGCGCGCGCACGCCCGTATTTTCCAGACATCTGCCGACCCTGTTCGAGCATGCCTGGCTGATCGCCTCGCTGGGCAATGGCGCGCCCAACCAGATCCGCAGCGGCCACATGTTGCTGGCGCTGCTGACCGAACCGGAGCTGGCGCAGCTGGCCCATCGCAGCTCACGCCTGTTCGCCGAATTCCCGCTGGACCGCCTCAAGCACGATTTCGACAAGCTCACGCGCGCCTCGGGCGAAGCGAGCGTGCCGACCGGCGCGGGCGCGGGCACGGGCGCGGGCACAAGCATGGGCAGCGGCGCCGATCCGGTCGGCGAACTGGAAACGGCCGCCGCGCACAAGAGCCCCGCGCTGGACCAGTTCACCACCTGCCTGACCCAGCGCGCGCGCGATGGCAAGGTCGATCCCGTGATCGGGCGCGACCCCGAAATCCGCCAGGCCATCGACATCCTGATGCGGCGCCGCCAGAACAATCCGATCCTGACCGGCGAAGCGGGCGTGGGCAAGACCGCCGTGGTCGAAGGCCTCGCGCTGCGCATCGCCCAGGGCGACGTGCCAGAAGTGCTGCGCGACGTGGAAATCCATACGCTGGACATGGGCCTCTTGCAGGCCGGCGCCAGCGTCAAGGGCGAGTTTGAAAATCGCCTGAAGAACGTCATCGACGAAGTCAAAAAGAGCCCGCGCGCCATCATCCTGTTCATCGACGAAGCGCACACCATGATCGGTGCCGGCGGCGCGGCCGGCCAGAACGACGCGGCCAACCTGCTCAAGCCGGCGCTGGCGCGGGGCGAACTGCGCACCATCGCGGCCACCACCTGGAGCGAGTACAAGAAGTATTTCGAAAAGGACGCCGCGCTGGCGCGCCGCTTCCAGGTCATCAAGGTCGAAGAGCCGGACGAGGAAACTGCCTGCGCCATGCTGCGCGCCATGGCGCCGCTGATGGAAAAGCACTTCGGCGTGCGCGTCTACGACGACGCCATCACGGAAGCGGTGCGCCTGTCGCACCGCTACATCACCGGGCGCCAGCTGCCGGACAAGGCCATCAGCGTATTGGACACCGCCTGCGCCAGGGTCGCGCTGGGCCAGAACGCCACGCCGGCGCTGGTGGAGGCGGGCGCGCGCCTGCTCGAACGCATCGACGCCCAGGCCGCCGCCCTGGCGCGCGAAGAAAGCGCCGGCGCCGATCACGGCCACAAGCTGGCGCAGCTGCGCGCCCAGCGCGTGGCCGCGACCGAGGAGCACCGCCGCCAGCAGCAGCGCTGGGAAAAGGAGCAAGCCATCAGCGCCGAGATCATGCGCGTGCGCGGCAACCTCGAAACGGGGCGCGCGCACAGCGACGACCCGGCGATCGGCGCGCTGATTGCGGAACTGCGCGGCGTGCAGGGCGAAACGCCGCTGGTGCCGGTGCAGGTGGACGGCTACGTGGTGGCCGAGATCGTGGCCGGATGGACCGGCATTCCGCTGGGGCGCATGGTCAAGGATGAAATCAAGACCGTGCTCAATCTCCAGGGCTTGCTGGAAGAGCGCATCCTCGGCCAGTCGCATGCCGGCGCCACGGTGGCGCAGCGGGTACGCACGGCGCGCGCCAACCTGGACGACCCCAACAAGCCGAAGGGCGTGTTCCTGTTCGTCGGCACCTCGGGCGTGGGCAAGACCGAAACGGCGCTGGCGCTGGCCGACTTGCTGTACGGCGGCGAACGCAAACTGATTACGATCAATATGAGCGAGTATCAGGAAGCGCACAGCGTGTCGGGCCTGAAAGGCTCGCCGCCGGGCTATGTGGGCTACGGCGAAGGCGGCGTGCTGACCGAGGCGGTGCGCCGCAATCCGTACAGCGTGGTGCTGCTCGACGAGATCGAGAAAGCCCATGGCGACGTGGCCGAGCTGTTCTTCCAGGTCTTCGACAAGGGCGTGATGGACGACTCGGCAGGGCGCCAGATCGATTTCCGCAACACGATCATCATCCTGACGTCGAACGCGGCCTCGTCGCAGATGATGCAGGCGTGCCTGAACAAGAGCGCGGCCGAGCTGCCCACCCCCGAGCAGCTGACCGAGATCATCCGCCCGCAGCTGATGAAGCACTTCAAGCCGGCGTTCCTGGGGCGCCTGACGGTGGTGCCGTTCTACCCGATCGGTGACGATGTTTTGGCGCGCATCATCAAGCTGAAGCTGGAGAAGATCAAGCGCCGCATCGACGAGAATCACAAGGCGGCGTTCACCTACGACGAATCGCTGGTCAATGCGGTGCTGTCGCGCTGCACCGAAGTCGACTCGGGGGCGCGCAATGTGGATACGATCCTCAACGGCAGCCTGCTGCCGGAGATCGCCGATACGGTGCTGGCGCGCATGGCCGAGGGCGGCGCGATCAACCGCATCAAGGTCAGCGCCACCAAGGCGGGCAAGTTCAAGTACGCGGTCGAACCGTCGGCGTCGGCTCCTGCAACAGCCTCAGCGACTGCGTAACAGGGAGACGCCATGTATCCGATCGATAAATTACTCACACCGGTGAACCCGGGCCACCCGTGCGGCGAAGACTTGGCGTTCTCGCCCGAGATGGATGCGATTGCCAAGGCGCGCCAGGCCGACGATCCGTCCATCGAGCAGGGCGCGTGGGTGACCACGCTCAAGGAAGCGGACTGGAAGTTCGTGTCCACGCGCTGTGAAAAGCTGATCGAGACGCGCAGCAAGGATCTGCGCCTGGGCGTGTGGTTGGCCGAAGCGCTGGCCAAGACGCGCGGCTTTGGCGGACTGGCGGACGGTCTGCAGCTGATGGCGGCATTGTGCGAGCGCTATTGGGATGAGGTTTATCCGATGCCCGATGAAGACGGGTTCGAGCAGCGCATCGGCAATCTGTGCTGGATCGCCGCGCGCATCGCGCAGCTGGCCAAGGAGATTGCGATCACCGACGGCGTGGGCAAGCAGTTCACCATGCTGGACTTCGACGCCGCCCGCACCCGCGCGGCCGAGGACACCGGGCCGGATGTGGAGGCGGCCCGGCGCGCTACGTCGAAGGCGTTCTACAAGACGCTGCTGGAGGACATGGACAGCTGCCTGGCCGCCATCGATGCGCTGGAGAAGGTGGTCGATGTGCGTCTGGGCGCGGACGGTCCGAGTTTCAGCGGCGCGAAAACCGGGGTGCAGAATGTGCTGGATTTCGTGATGCCGGTGGCGAAGGAACGCGGTGCGGTGGAGGGGGAGGGTGGTGGTAGTGCATCGGCGCTGGAGATGCTCGATCAAGTTGGCGCCGGCAGTTTCGCGGCTCCCTTGGCCGTAACGGGCGAGGCGCAGTCACGCGCGCAGGCACTGGCGCAGCTGCGGGCGGTGGCCGAATTCTTCCGGCGCACGGAGCCGCATAGTCCGGTGGCGTATCTGGCCGATAAGGCAGCGACGTGGGGAGAACAACCGCTGCACGTGTGGCTGCGCAGCGTGGTGAAGGATCAGGCGATTTGCGGGCAGCTCGATGAATTACTGGGGGTGCAGGAAGGTCCGTAAGAGTTACGTGCCGTACTTACCGTAAGAGTTACGTGCCGTACTTAGCTACCCGCAAGACCGTCATCCTCGCGCACGAGGGTGTCGCAGAACACGCATTTATTTCAAGACCACTGCCATTTGCTCCGTCATCCCCGCGAAAGCGGGGACCCATGCTGAGCATGCAGCACTATGGAAGCCGGCTCAGCATGGGTTCCCGCATGCGCGGGAATGACGGTTTTGAAG
>CALRYE020000216.1:0-9191 GCA_943372275.1 Janthinobacterium lividum | reverse complement strand
GTTCCATATTGACTTTCTCAAGAGGTCTGCTTGTTGGAATTGTTGGAATTGTTGGAATCGCGGATGCGCTCGCCGAAGGGGCGCTGCTCAAGGAGCGCGATGGCTTGCGCCAGGCACGCCGACAAGGGGAAGGCCATGTCGGCGTCGAGCCCGTCGGCGGCGCGCTTGGTCGCCTGCCAGCACGCCTGCAGGCGCGGTAGCATGGCCTCGCCCTGGGCGCTCAGGCGCACCACGCGCTGGCGGGCATCGTCGTCGCTGGCCGCGACCACCAGCAAGCCTTCCTTCTTCATCAATGCCACCGTCTGGGTCGCTGCCGGCTGCGTGATGCCGGCAAGCTCGGCCAGCTCGCCGACGGTGGCGCTGCGCTGTTGCGCCAAGGCCCGCATCACCGGCGTGTAGCGGGGCCGATACAGCAGGCCCGCGTCCACGTAGGCTTGCTGGACCGCCCCGTCGAGCAGTTCGATTAAATGGCGCAATTGAGTTCCGAGTCCTTGTTTCATGTGGCGATAGTAGCACCTTTTATATAAGCGCTTATATATATTTGCGCCGGTGTTGCGGCCGCGCGTCGTCAGCCCACGACGGGCGGCGCCCTCCCGCACTGATTTGGATTACAACGTCTGCTTAAGCGCCAGGCCGCGCCGCCTCGGCGCGCACTGCCTGCAGCGCCTGCGACGCCATGGTACGAATGCTGTCGTATGACTTGGCGGCGGCGATGAACCTGCCGTTATGACAAAAGATGGCGTCCGCCACGCCGGTGACAGCGGCCAGTTCCGCATCGCGCAATCCGGCCCACGGCTCGGGCAGGTCGGCGCGCGCCTCGAAACTGTCGGCGCTGACCGAGACGGTGTGCAGCATGTAGCGTTGCTCGGCGATGCTGTGGCTAATCACGAACAGCACTTCCGGCATTTCCTTGCGCACCACCTGGGACCAGGGCAGCGCGCTGTTTTTCAAGCACAGCACGGCGCCGTCTTCCAGCACTTCCGCCTGGCGCACTTCCTGCACGGCGAGCATGGCGCCGACGCGATAGTTGACCGCGTTGACCATGATGTCGGTCAGGAACGCCATGGCGCGCTTGAACTGTTGCAGCCGGTAGGCGTCGGCGGCGGCCGCGCTACCCAGGCGCTGCTCGTCGAGCCAGTTGGGATTGAAGCCCGAGATGATCGCCGACAGGCCATAGCCACCCGGCGCGTTCTTGGCCGCGCCGACGTCCGACAGGTCCAGATATTGCACGATGTCGCCATCGATGCCGTGGGCAATGTCGCGCGCTTTCTCTTCGGCCAACTCCACCCCGGCATGCGTGGCGGCCAGCGCCGAGACGCAGCGGGCGCCATACTCGCGCCACACCAGGCCTGCGCTGGCATAGGGAACAGTGCTTGGTCGTGCACCGCTGAACCCTTTCTGGTGATGGTCGAAGCGGCCCGTGGCCGGGTCCCAGATGCCGCCCACATCGACGGCGAAGTCGGCCGCGTCGACCGCGGCGGTATCGCGCGTGCGCTGGATGTCGGAGTCCGGGAACAGCACGTTCAGGACGGCGACGGCCCAGGCATCATCCGCATGGAACTTGCCGCTGTGAGTCACTATCACCATAATTTTATTGCGCTTTCGATATTCGGCCCTGCGTCAAGTGCAGCGGCATCGACGCGATCATACCAACAATGCCGTGCAGCACGGTGTGCGCGGTTTGCCCGATGCTAGCGCATCACCGCCACTTTGACCTTTTTACCACCGCGGTAGGTGTACAGGGTCAGCGCGGCGTCGCGCAGGTCGCCGTTCACATCGAAAGCGATGGCGCCGGTCACGCCCTGATAGGACACCTTTTTCAGTGCCGGCAGATAGCGGGCCGGATCGGACGAGCCGGCCGCCTGCATGGCCGTGGCGAAAGTCATCACGGCATCGTAAGCGTACGGGGCGTAGGTCTGCAGCTCCAGCTTGAAGCGCTGGCGGTAGCGCGCGGTAAACGCAGCCAGGCCCGGCTCCTGCGCCGCGCTGACGCCGCCGGCCACCACGCAGGTGACCTTGTCGTCGCCCAGCGCGGCGCCGGCCAGCAGCACCAGCTTTTCCGAACAGATGCCGTCGCCCGACACCATTCTGGCCGGCATGCCCAGCGCCTGCATTTGCTTGAGCATGGGCCCAGCCACCGCGTCCATGCCGCCATAAAACACCACATCCGGCTTGTGCGCGCGGATCTGGGTCAGGATGGCGCTGAAATCGGTGGCCTTGTCGGTGGTGAACTGGCGGCTGAGGATCTGCGCGCCACCCACCGCCTTAACGCCTTTAACGAACTGGTCGGCCAGGCCCTGGCCGAACGCGGTGCGGTCGTCGATGACGGCAATGCGGGTCGCCTTGAGCGTGGTGATGGCGTAGCGCGCCAGCGAGCGCCCGACCAGCTCGTCGCTGGCCACCACCCGGAACGCCGATTTGAAGCCCTGATGGGTGTACAGCGGCGTGGTGGCGGCGGGCGAGATCTGGGGAATGCCGGCGCCATGGTAAATTTTCGACGCGGGCACGGTGGTGCCGGAGTTCAAGTGACCCACCACCGCCACTACGCCGGCATCGACCAGCTTTTGCGCCACCGCCGCGCCCTGCTTGGGATCGCTGGCGTCATCCTCCGCCTGCAACACCCACTTGACCTTCTGGCCGCCGATCTTGGCGCCTTTGGCGTTCAGGTCGTCGATCGCCAACCGCGCCCCATTCTCCGTATCCTTGCCCTGGTGCGCGCCGGGACCGGACACTGGCGCGGCGCTGCCGATTTTGACAACCAGTTCGGCCTGCGCGCCTGCCGCGCACCCCAGTGCGGTAACGAACGAAACGGCGGTGGTGATAAAGCGCATGCGGACTTACTCCCTGACGATGGTTGGCGGTGATGCGCTGACTGCGTTGTACTAATTGTAAGTGCAACGCGCACAATCACCGCGCGCGGCCGGCGCTGTCGGGTGCGGTATTGACAGGCGGGGCTGGGTCACGGGCGCAAGCGCGGCTTACAGCGGCGCCAGTATCGCCTGCAAGTCTTGTTCGGTGAACAGCGACTCGGGCGTGGCGCCCCCGGCCAGCACGGCATCGGCCAGCGCCGATTTGCTCCGCTGCATCTCCTGGATCTTCTGCTCCAGCGTGCCGGCCGCGATCAGCTTGTAGACGAACACCGGCTTGTCCTGGCCGATGCGCCAGGCGCGGTCGGTGGCCTGGTTTTCCGCGGCCGGATTCCACCACGGGTCGTAGTGGATAACCGTGTCGGCCGCCGTCAAGTTCAGCCCGACGCCGCCCGCTTTCAGGCTGATCAAAAATACGCTGACGTCGCCGCGCTGGAACGCCGCGACCTGCCCGGTGCGGTCGATGGTGTCGCCGGTGAGCAGCGCGTAGGCAATCGCGCGTTCCTGCAACTGCGCCTCAATCAGCGCCAGCATGCTGGTGAACTGCGAGAACACCAGGATCTTGCGTCCTTCGCCCAGCAACTCGACGATCATTTCCATCAGCATGTCCAGCTTGGCCGACGGCGCGTTGCGGGCGGCATGGCCGGCCAGCTTGACCAGGCGCGGATCGCAGCACACCTGGCGCAGCTTGAGCAGCGCGTCCAGGATGATGATCTGGCTGCGCGCCACCCCTTTGCTGGCAATCGCATCGCGCACTTTCTTGTCCATGGCCAGGCGCATGGTTTCGTACAGGTCGCGCTGCACGCCGGACAGTTCGACTTCGCGCACCATCTCGGTCTTGGGCGGCAGCTCGGTAGCCACCGCGTCTTTGGTACGGCGCAGCATGAACGGGCGCACGCGCCGGACCAGAAACGCATTGCGCAGCGTGTCGCCCTGTTTTTCAATGGGCTTGCGAAATGCCGCGTTGAAGAACTTTTCGTCCCCCAGCAAGCCGGGCATCAGGAAGTGGAACTGGGCCCACAGCTCGCCCAGGTGATTCTGCAGGGGCGTGCCGGTCAGGCACAGCCGGTGCCGGGCCGGCAACTGCGCCGCCGCCTGCGCCGCCTTGCTGCGGCTGTTCTTGATGTACTGCGATTCGTCCAGAATCAGCAGGTGGAAGTGGTGCGCGCGCAGGGCTTCTTGATCGCGCGGCAACAGCGCGTAGGTGGTCAATATGAGGTCGTGCTGGCCGATCTGGTCGAAGCGCCCGGCGCGGTCGGCGCCGTGCAGCAGCAGCACGCGCAGGCCGGGCGCGAAGCGGGCCGCTTCGGCCTGCCAGTTGCCCATCAGGCTGGTCGGGGCCACCACCAGCGCCGGCGCGGTGAGCCGTCCCGCTTCCTTTTCGACCAGGATGTGGGCCAGCGTCTGGACGGTTTTGCCCAAGCCCATGTCATCGGCCAGGATGCCCCCCAGTTGATATTCGCGCAGGAACTGCATCCATGCCAGTCCGTCCAGCTGGTAGGGGCGCAGGCTGGCTTGCAAGCCGCGCGGCGCGGCCACGGCCGCCACACCGCCGCCGCCCTGCACCAGATCGCGCAGGCGCTGGCCGACCGCGCGCAGCTGCTCGCCGCCCTGCCAGCGCAGCTGCGTGCGCGCTTCCAGTTCGGCCAGCCGGGCCGCTTCGCGCACCGGCAGGCGCAGGGTATCGGTGATGCGCTCGGTAAAGTACAGCTCGCCCAGCGTGCTGAGCATCGGTTTGACGCGGCCCCATGGCAGGCCGACCTTGACGTCGCCGGGCAGCTCGGCGATCAGCAGGTCGTCGTCCAGACGGGCTTCGAGCGCGTCGGCGGCGAATTCGTGCGGCGCGCTGCGGATCAGTTGCAGCAGCAGCGGCAACAGCGCAACGCGCGCCCCGTTGACCACGATGCCCAGTTCCAGCTCGAACCAGTCGGTGGCGCCCGCGCTGGAGTCCGCGCCGGAGTCGCCGCCTGCGTCGGTACCCGCGCTGCTACCCTCGTTGCTACCCGCGTTCCCACGCGAGTCGGCATCCGAACCGGCACCGGCGCCGCCCGCAGCGCTGGCCACCTCGGCGTACCAGTCGTCGACGTCGGCCAGGTCGTAGCGGAAGCTGCGGTCCAGTTCGATCAACCAGCCATCCAGGCGCAGCCGCGGCAAGTGCGTGCGGGTGAACAGCAGCCAGTCCCTGGCATGCGCAAGGTGCAGCGTGGCCCCACGCGGCGACGCGCGGAAACCCAGTTCAACGAGAGTGGCACAGGCCGCGCGTTCCAGCGCGGCGTCACGCACAATGACTTCCATGCCCGACGCGGTGACGCGCACGATGTCCGGCGCCGCCCCCAGCGCCACGGCGACGCCGTCATACTCGAAGCCGAGCACGGCGTAGTCCTCCCAATCGGGCCGGCCAGTACCACCGTGCACGTTCGCGCGCCCACTCAGCAGCAGGCGCGGACGGGGCCGCACATCGGTGCGCGTGACCTGCTGCACGAGCGGCGGCACCGGCAGCAGCGCCGCCAGCGCAGGCGCGCCCAGCATGCGGGTCAGCGCGGCCGCCGCCTGCACCGGCACTTCCGGCGCAAGGGCGACCAGCTTCTGCAATTGCCTCAGCGGAATGGCGGGCGCGCCCTGGATCAGCGCCAGTGCGCCGATGACGGCACCGCTCACATACATCGGCGGATCGGTGGGCACCACGAAGTCGAGCAGCGTGCCGTCGCTGCACTGCCAGTCCAGGCGCAGCATGCCGGGCTGCCCGTCGCCCTCGCGCCAGGCCAGAGCGGCGGCGCGGGGCGGGCCCGCGACCAGCCGCCACACCTGGCCGATTTTCAGGCTGGCGCGCGAGTCGGTCCAGCCCAGCGAACCGCTCTGGCAAGCCCTGCGCAACAATTCGGCGCCGGCGGCGCCGCCCGCTTCGATGCGCTGGGAATATGCGCTGACATGCTCCGACATGGCCAAGAGCAGGCGTACGACCGATCTGTCATCCTCGTTCATGAACGCGGGTGGGTAGTTCAGTACGGTGTGCAGGTCGGTGAAAGCGGTGGCGTTGACAACGCCGCCGTCGGCGGCAAGACGTACCTTGCTCAGCACCACCTGGACCCCACCGTACTTCCGGTCGGGAATCAGCACGTACATGGGCCGCAGCGACGCGCGCGCCGTGCTCGCGTCCTGCCTGGCGGTGTCGTCGAGTGCCGATTGCACTTTGGATATCCAGTCCGCCACGCCCAACGGCAATGGAGCTTCGTGCATCGACTCCGCCAGCAAGTCATGATCCAGGCAGTGCTGCAGGAGCGCGACGACGTGCTTGCAGTTGCGCCCCACCGGACAGTCGCACTCGCCTTTGAAGCGCGTCGCGCCAGCCTTGACCGACACCTTGATCGTTTGAAAGTAAATCTCATCGCCGCTGCCGCTCACCTCGCCTTCGATGTGCGCGCCTTCGGCGATGCAATCGATAACTTTGCCGCGCCGCGCGTAAGCAATGCCGCGCTCGTAGGTGCCGCTGTCGAAATTGGAGCGGATGTCGTGGGAATCAAACTGCATGGCAATGGCCCGCGCGGACGGCGGCATTTTTGGTCGAGCGCCATTATCCCCTGTTGCGCCAGCGCCGGTGCGACTTTCGTCGTCCATGCTGACGGCCGTCGCGCCGCCAGCATGCCCGCCCGCCGCTTAAGGCTGCACTTCGAACACCAGAATCTGGTTGCGGTCGGTGGTTGAATCGGCGGTCGGGAAATTGTCATCGGCCACGACGATCAGCGTGTCCTTGCCGTTGGCCAGTTTCGGGCCGAACGTCATGCCTTCCAGATTGGCGATGCCGCCCAGCTGCGCTTTCAAGGTCTCGAAGTCCAGCACCAGACGCTTGCTGACCGGCGTATAGGCGCCCGCGGCCAGCGCTGCCGTGTTCAGGACGTTGGTCGCGTTGGCCAGGTCGATCTCGTACAGCCGCACCTGGTTGCCCACCACGCCCACCGAGAAGCTGCGCTCGAGCACTAGAAAGCGGGTATTGGTGACGGCCAGGATTTCGGTCGCGCCGCTGACGGAAAACGCGCTGGCGGGAACCGGCACGGCCTGCACCTTGTCCACGGCATAGGCATACTGTGCCAGCGCCGCGCCCGTGCCGCGGTCGAACACGGTGATGCGCGACACGGCCCCGGCGGCAGTGGTCGGCGTGGGGCCGTCGCTGAACAGCGGGCCTTCCGCAATCACCACGGCACGGTTTTTATCGGGCGTGAACGTGAGCCCTTCGAAGGCCAGATTGCCGCGCGGACCGGTCTCGGTGCCGGCCATGCGGAACATCGACGGCAAGGCGTATTCCCGCACGTGGGTGCCATCGGTGCGCATTTCGCGGATGAACGGATCGATGATGCGCGACCCCGTCGCGGCGATGGTACGGTCGCCCTCGCTGGTCCAGACCAGATTGCCGTTGACGGGGTCGATGCGCACGCTTTCCGGGTCCGCCACTTTGATGTCCGGCACTTTGGGATACACGCTGCCGTCGGGCTGCTTCATGCTGACGGTGGAAAGGAATTGCACGCCACTGAAGCTGGTTTCGTTGAAAGCCAGGCTGGCGGTGTAGAAGCGCGGGGCATTGGTCGAATCGGTGGTGGTGCGGTCGTCCGACATGAAGACATAGCGGTTGTTGGCGGCATCGAAGTCGACGCCGGACAGGCCACCGACCACGGTGCTTTGGAACTCCATGCGCCGGGGCAAAATCTGCTGCCCAATCAGCTTGACGGAGGCGACCGAGCGCTCCGTCACGACCGGCGTGTCCGAGCCGCCGCAGCCGGCCAGGCCCAGCGACACGGTGATGGCGAAACCCATTAACAAGGGTTGGGCGGATGTAGGCATGGAAGTTTCCAGAAAAGTTAAAGATCACGAATATAGGCACTCGGCATGACGGCGCGATGACAAGCGGGTCGCCGAGGCTGCGTGAGGGCGTGATTGGCCTTTAAGCTGAACGCACGGCGCGGGCGAAAACGTGCGAAGCTATTGCCGGGCAAACAGGCGCGCGTGGCGCGCTGGGAAGCCATCCGATCGTCAGACACCCACCAGGAGCAGCACGCATGATGCCCAGCCTTCCCGACCAGTTTCACGCTTTGGTGATCGGCGCCTCCGGCACGATCGGCGCCGCGTTTGTCGATCTGCTGGCCGCATCGCCGCGCTGCGCATCGGTGAGCGGCCTGCATCGCCACTCGCTGCCGCGGCTCGACTTCGCCGACGAGGCCAGCGTTGCCGACGCCGCGCTACAGCTTGCGGATGGTCCGCGCTTTCACCTGATCATCAACGCCGCCGGCGTGCTGCATACCGACCAGTTCATGCCGGAAAAGCGCCTTGCCGACCTCAGCACCGCGCAGCTGCAGGCCACGTTCCAGGCCAATACCTTCGGCCCGGCGCTGTTGCTGCGCCACTTCGTGCCCCTGCTCGAGCGCGAACGGGCCGTGATGGCGATGCTGTCGGCGAAGGTGGGCAGCATCGGCGACAACCGGCTGGGGGGCTGGTTCAGTTATCACGCCTCGAAGGCGGCGCTGAATATGCTGGTCAAGACGGCGGCCATCGAAGTGGCGCGCAGCCAGAAGCACAGCGTGCTGGTGGCGCTGCATCCGGGCACGGTCAACTCGCGCCTGTCGCAGCCGTTCCGCGGCGAAACCATCGGCCGCCCAGCACACGATGCCGCCACCGACATGCTGGGCGTGCTCGATGCGCTCACGCCCGCCGACAGCGGCTCGTTCAGATCCTATAACGGCGCGGAATTACCATGGTAAGCCTGCCCTGATAGCGCTGCCAGCGGTGCCAGCACTGCCGCCGGTTCAGCGCCAGCCGCGCACCCATTGGGCGGCATCGTTCAGTTCGCGCCAGCGCATCGTAAAGCTGCGCCCCGTTAGCACCGCCTCCATCATGACGCTATCGACCTGGGTGCCCGGCGCTTCGGGGGCGATCAGCGCGGTGACGATGAAGTGTTTTTCCTTGTTGACCGGAACGGCTGCGCTCCACTTGCTGCGCAGCAGCTTGGACACTCGCAGCGGATGGGGTTGCGCGTGCGCCCGGGCCGGCGGGGTTGTATGGGTGGCGCCTGTATCGTCGGTCTGCATGGTGTTCCTTGTAATGGTGGCTACGCCGGTCGAGCGACTATCCGCCACGCGCATTGCCTGTGGCGTCAGGCAATCTCCCGACGACCTTGAGCTTGCCGCCGGGCTGCACCACGGCGACGATCATCTCGCCCTGGCTGGCGTATTCGCCCACGAGCGCGCGGATGTTGACGTCATGCGTGACCAGCACCAGGTTGCCCGCGTTCTTGGTGTCGGCGTTCTTGGTGTCGGCGTTCTTGGTGTCGGCGTTCTT
>CALRYE020000215.1:0-9536 GCA_943372275.1 Janthinobacterium lividum | reverse complement strand
TGGCGGTCCTTCTCAACGTCTGACCTCGTGCGCGCAAAAATAGAAGCGACTCGTCCTCAGTCAGTGGCTTAATTTCAATTTGTTCGGCTTGTATCGCTTCGCGCCTCCTTGATGTAAGTAAGACTCTGCCCACTCTTCGTGAAAGCTCTTTGATATGCCGTGCAAGTATTCGCACTTCTTCGGCGTTCGAAGCCATCGTCTCCGTATTGTCGAGAATTAAGAGGTGCGAGTTGCGGCTTGAGCCCCACGTGTCGCTCAGATAATTTCCCAATTTTGATATCAGTTCTTCCGGGGATTTCGAATACCAGCTTTTGTCAAGCGAAGCTCCCTCCAGTGCCCGCGGAATAAAGGTTGCAACGTCGGCAATTCCGACTTCGTTGACCCGTATTGTTTCTAGGCCATTGATACCCCATCTATTCTTTTTTGCCGTATAAAATGTGATTAATTCCGGTTTGTAGTTTGATATAATTTTGCCTTCTAGTAATCGCCGAACAAACTCAACCGCAAGCGTTGTTTTGCCGATCCCGCCATCCCCATACAGCATACAAGCACGCGACTCTGTGTCATCAAGCCATTCTGACAACTCTTCCATTTCGCGCTCACGGCCGGTGAACTCGTGAGTAAGTCGCTCCGGCAAAAGGGTAAGAGGGCACCAATCCTTCGTATCTGAATGTAGAATTTCGTAACGACTCAAGTCGTTATTTACACCTGATTCAAAAATATCAATAACTTCATATGAAATCTCGTCTTTTCGAAACCAACCTCTTTCGACCTGCGCCTTTATAAGGCACCGTCCTGCATTGGCTTTGCCAATGCTTCGATAACAAATTAGGTTACCATTATCCGGTTTTAAAATTCGAATTTGGTAAAGCTCGCCGGTCGGAAGAGCTATTTCAAAGGAATTTCCGCCAATTGCTATTGTTGGAAGTAATCCATCGAACGAATTGAACAAGAATAGGAGAGCATCGGCTTCGGCTTCAATGTCGTTCTCGCCGGCTATACCATGCCCCTCCGCGCCATCGTTTCGTATCGAAACCAGTGCCTGTAGGAGGCGCTCAGCGTTCTTGCGCTCGCCGGCGCGCAAAAGTCGCCAACAAGGCCGAGCAACGCCTGACTCGTTCCAGATTGCTTTATTGTATCCAGATAGGTTGTCGTTTTCTGCGATCACAAGCATATCCAAAATCGCAGCCACCATAGTTCCGTCTGCGGGCGCACGGAGACTAGCGATTGGTAATGTTGACTGGTCTCTTCTTACCGCAGTTCGTTTTCGTCTGTCAGAAATAAGTTCAGCAAGAACTAACGATACATGTTGCAGCATTATCCGAAATAGTGCGATCAATGCAGTTCGTTGCTCCGCGCCACTTGGTAACCTCATTGCTTCGGAATGTAAGGCAAGAATTCTGTTTTTCATGTGATCTCGCAATAGGTTGAAGTACGAATAATAGCTTACAATTAATTACTTTTGGTAACATTTGCTGCTAGACCTGACCGTGACTGTCGATGTACTGATTGACCTCGATGCCCTATGTCGTCGCAATCTACCGAACTTAAGCGGATGTGCCATTTTTGGCCGCCGACTTTATCTAGTTCCTGATGGAAGTGCTGCTTCGTGCGGACTGCCAAATGTCACTTCACCGTGAACGCGGCCTATGCCGCTGCGCAGCGGCAGCTGGCCGGACTGGGGTTGCGCAAATAGGCCAGGCTGCGCCAGCGAATGACAATCGGGAGAGAGCTCAACGCGGCGGCCCGGTCAGCGCGCACTGGCGCCGCGGACACTTCCGCATGCAGCCCTGCGGACCGAAACGGCAGGATCGCAAACTCATCATTATCTCGCCGATATTGTTGCATGCTGCGCAGTACATTGCGCCTGTCCAGTTAGACGACCGAACGCTAGTGGTGGCGTGAACTCGCGCTGCCATAAGCCGGAGTTTCCTGCCACACAGATGTTTCAAAAGCCAATGGCTGCTGGGGCATCCCCGCTGATCAGCACGCTGGCGCATCATCCCGAGACCATGAGCCGCCCGGTCCTCGATTCTGTCGAACTCCGCCCCATGCAGTCCTGACGCTCCACGCACGCATTCGCCCAAGTCGAAGCGAAACTGGAGCAGTCCCCCGGCGACATGGATACGACTGCGCGGCGCGGCAATCGGTCGGCTCCGAATCCTGGCGCACCAAATGAAGACGCGGTGCAGCACAAGGCACCACGCTGGCTCGTATTCGTGTGGCAGACTTAAAATATAACTGGTATAAAACTTGCATTTTGAATCACTTTGCTGTTAATTTAATTATGCCCATGCATAGCGCTGATGTGTCCCGCGATCTCAGCCATTCCGTGCGCCGGATGCTCCCTCACATGCTGCATGTGACCGCAAGCCGCGAAACCCTGAAAGCGCTGGAATCGGTGTGGGACGTATTGAACTTGCTGGGCCAGCTGTCCGGCACCACCACCGAGATGGC
The DNA here is from genome assembly GCA_943372275.1 of Janthinobacterium lividum. Taxonomy (GTDB): domain Bacteria; phylum Pseudomonadota; class Gammaproteobacteria; order Burkholderiales; family Burkholderiaceae_D; genus Telluria_A; species Telluria_A lividum_A. The sequence continues at coordinate 7,079 of CALRYE020000215.1, read as the reverse complement.
TGACACCAAGGCGGCGTTCGCCAGCCTTACCGATAGTCAGCTGCACAATCTGGCGCTGACGACGTCCCACAAACGGGTGCAGGAGATGGCTGCGCAGTCGCAGGTGGCGATCGATACCCTGGTGCGCAATTTGTACGAGCGGACGGCCGACATCGGCTTTCTGGCGATGGATGACGACCTGCGCGACTTCGCCGCCGCGGCGCTGCGCGGTGAAGCACCGGACCGTCTGGCAATGGCGCAGCGATTGCAGGATTACGTGCGGCTGTATTCGGTCTACCGCGATGTGATCCTGGTGTCGCCGTCGGGACAAGTGCTGGCGCGATTGCCGGGCGCGCCGCAGTTACAGTCCAAAGAGCACGTCGAGCACATCGGCGACGCCATGCTGACGGAAGTGCTCGCCAGCAGTGCGCCCTATACGCAGGCAATGGTGCGCAGCGATATGTTCCCGGGCGAGTCGCGTAACCTGCTGTATGGCGCACGCGTGCTGGCCGACGACGGCGCGGTGCTGGGGGCGCTGTTCCTGTGCTTCGATTTCGACAATGAGACCGCGCGTATTTTCGAGGGCTTGGGGCGCGCGGGCGACTGGGCCGTCATTACCCTGCTCGATAAGGAGAGCTGCGTTATCGCCAGCAGCGATCCCTGGCAGATCGCGCTGGATGCGCCAGTGGCCGCGCCGTTCGGTGACGGTCATCTTTTCCGTTTCGCCGGCGCCAGCTATCTCGGTGCGCGCCACGCCGCACAGGGCTTTCAGGGTTACCAGGGGCCGCCCGGATGGAGCGCTCTGGTGCTGGTGCCGCTCGATGTGGCGTTTGAACAGGGCGACGATGAGATTGGCGCGGTCTCCGCCGCGCCGGACCCTGCGCTGATGCGCGCCATCCTGCATCACGGCGCCACCTTTTCACCGGCGCTGCAGGCCATCCCCGGGCAGGCAGACACCATCCAGCGTGAATTGAACCGCTCCGTGTGGAATGCGAATATCCGCCAGGCAGTCGGCGGCGGTGCGGATGGCGCAGGTGCGGCCGCCCCGGGGCCCGCGCGGCGGCGCCGGCAACCCGGCGTTCTCAAAAGCGCTGCTCGGTGAGATCGTGCGCACCGGTACCCGCATGAAGGATGTGTTCACCAGGTCGATCAACGAGCTGCAAGCCATGACCGTCAGGGCGCAGCTGGACGACTGCCAGTTTCTGGCCGCGCTGGCGATCGACATCCTCGACCGGAATTTGTACGAGCGCGCCAACGATTGCCGCTGGTGGGCGCTCGATCCCTTGTTGCGCGCCTTGCTGGCCGATCCGAACGCGGCCGAACGCGCGGCGCGGCTGGCCGCCATCAACGAACTGTATGCGGTCTACGACAGCCTGCTGCTGTTCGATGCCAACGGCGTGGTGATCGCCGTATCGACGTCGGCTCAGGACCACCTGGTCGGCAGCACGCTGACCGCGCCCTGGTCCCGGGCTGCGCTGTCGGCGCCACCCGGCGCCTACCAGACCTCGCCGTTCGCCGCCGATCCGCTGTACGGCAACCGTCCCACTTATATCTACAGTGCCCCGCTGCGGGGCAGCGCCGACCAAGTCATCGGCGGCATCGCCGCGGTGTTCGACAGCGCGCCGCAACTGGCGGCGGTGCTGTCGGCGGGTCTGCCGCGCTCGAACGGCGCATTCGCCATGCTGGTCGATGCCGACGACATGCTGGTCGCATCCACCGATGCGCGCCAGCCCGGCACGCCGGCCGGCTTGCCGGCCGCGTTGCGCGCTGCGGCGCTCGATGGAGGCACCGCCCAATTGATCGCGTTGGGCGGCCAGGTGCTGGCGCTGGGCGCGCGCGGCTCGTCCGGCTACCGCGAATACGAAGGCAGCGAGGGCCGTGCCGGGCAGCGCTTGATGGCACTGGTGTGCGTGCCGCTGTGCGCTGACGACGGCACGCACAGCGCGCAGCCCGATCGCGTCGACGCCGCGCGCGCCGTCGCCGGGCCATCCGTGCCCGCCAACGCGACCACCGGCCCCATCATGGACATCGCCAGCTTCTACGTCGGCCGCTATTGGCTGGGCGTGCCCGCCGTCGGCGTGGTGGAGGCGGTGCGTTTCGAAGGAATCGTACGCCTTCCCAACGCCGCCGACTCCCTGCGCGGCGCCACTATCTACCAGGGCGAAACCATGCTGCTGTACGACCTGCACAAGGCCCTCGGTGTTGCCGCCGGCAGCCAGCAAGACGCCATGGTGACGGTCGTGTTGCGCGGCGCGGACGGCCGCCAGTTCGGCATCGTGGTCGACCAACTGGGCGACATCCCCACGGTACCGGCCCCACATCGTGCCAGTCAGCAGCATGTTCATGGGCAACAACTCGCTGCTAGCGTCGGTAGTAACCTCGCATGGCGGGCGCGATGGCGCCTTATTGACACTGATCGAGGTGGACAAGATAGCGGCGCTGCTGCGGCAACGAAGCTGACCGGCACGAGTCCCATGGCCGCAATCCCAGATCATTGGTCAGCCTGATGCGACGCAGGTGCATGGCGTCCCCACCTCACTTAGTGGAGCTCACCCAAGGCGGAATGGGGCCTTCCGATCGCAGCAGGGCCGTTCAACTTTGTCGGACTTCTTTACATGTACATGCCGACGTTGCCTGGCAATATTGATAACTGATTGATAAATATCAAATAATTATCAAGGGCTCAGAAATTGCTTCATTGCTATTTCAATCTCAATAGGGCATCTCGTGAAAATCACAACAATAATCGTACGCGCCCTTTGCGCACTGACCGTCGTGCTGTCCGGTACGGCATCTGCCACCATCATTGGCAGCTCGGACAGGTTAACGAGCATTCCGGACGAATCCAGCAGTGCTCTAAGCGGCATCGTCGTCCGAACGAATGGCGCAATTGGCACACTGACGATCAACGTCGCCATCGATCACAGCTGGCTTGGCGACCTGAGAATTACGCTGCTTCGTAACCAGACCGCCACCAGGGTTGTTCTGATGGACCGGCCCGGTATTCCAGCGAGCACGGACGGTGCTGGCGCGAACCTCTCGTCATCGTTCGCTCTCAGTTTCAGCGACGCGGCCGGCCGGCCAGCCGCAGAAACCATGGGTGCGGGTTGCACCACCAGTCAAACAGTCGGCTTCGACGCTGCTTGTATCGGCACCGCTCACCTGTCGCATGAGTTGCTGGGTGCCTTCACCGGCGAGGATCAGAGGGGGGTGTGGTTCTTGCAAGTGGAGGACTTGGCGAGGGGTGACCGTGGGAGCCTGGTCAGCTGGTCGATCGACAATACCATCATCGCGGCCGAGCCCGGCGAAGTGCCCGAGCCTGCTTCTTTGGCGCTGATGGCACTGGCACTGGTCGGCATGGGCGCGGCACGTCGTCGCCGCCAGCTTCAGGCCTAACCGATTGTGAGTGTCCGCATCGTCCGTTCGTAAAAGGCGGACGCCGCTTGGAAAGATGGCCTGGAGGATGGCCGGGGCAAGTCAGCGTATGGCCTCGGTGGCAGTTATGAGGGCGAGTGGAAAGCCGGGCGCTTTCATGGTCGCGGCGTGGTGGTCTACACCGGCGGACGGCGTTACGAGGGCAAATTTGTCGATGGCGTCGGGCGGGGAAGGACGCCCGCATCGCTCGGGGAGCCGGCAACGCACTATCTTGCGACTCGGGATGCGCCGACTGGGAGCAATATCCGGCGGAAAATGGCGACGGATGACGGTGTGCCTTTCGACAAGAGCTACGACGCTTAATGATCAGGAAAAAGCGCGGGTCAGAGCGGGACACGTCGTGATGGACCCGCTTGATGAGCCGCCGTATCCGCTGCACGGGGCCGGTCCCATGTTCCGCAAATTGCAATCTTCCAGTGGCAGGATGCGGCTTGTGGGATCGATTGATTTAGTGGTGCTGGTCGACAGCGCCGGCAAGGGCGCCAAGTCAAAATCTACCGCTCGTCCGATCCGAAGATCGGTCAACTTGTCGGACTCATCGTGATGGAACAGCTGTACAAGCCGGGCCTGTGCAAGGGCAATCCTTGCCCGATGACCTATCCACTCAGCATCAGGTTCGAACCTCCGCCCCTCACGGTTCGTTGAGCATGCGATGCTGCCTCCAGATCGTGCCGGAAGCTACGCCGTGAGCGTAATCGTGCTGGCATAGACTCAGCTCCAACCCTGTTCGAGACGCTGTCGGTGCAATGTCGGTTTTGGGGAAGCTGATCAATATCACGTCAACTGTTGATTGCGCAGCACGCATCAATCGCAATTTGCTGCGCAATCAACACATTTTCTGACGTTGCAATCAACTACCTGATTGTTTGCTGCGCGTTTCCCAATCCTCCCAAATGCCTATCTAGAATACCCGCCGACCTTACCAAAACCCTAACAAAGCGCTGGTTGGCGCAAATACTAGAGAAGCCAAAATGACAGAAGCAACCCAACGCAACGCGCGGCTCGCGCGCACCCGCTGCGCCAGCGCCGTGGCCGCAGTCGTCACCCTGCTGGCCGCCAATGCCGCGCAAGCGCAGCAACCCCAGCAACCGCAAACCACCGACCAAACCGAACCCGCCGTAGTGGTAGTCAGCGGCACGCGCGCCTCCGTCGCCTCGGCCATCGACCGCAAAAAAGGCGCCGGCACCATTACTGATTCCATCGTGGCCGAAGACATCGGCCAGTTCCCCGATAAGAACGTCGGCGAAGCCCTGTCGCGTGTCACGGGCGTGCAGCTCACGCGCGAATTCGGCGAAGGCTCGCAAGTGTCCATCCGCGGCGTGGAGCCGGACCTGAACCGCATCGAAATCAACGGCCTGTCCGTGCTCGGCACCAACGGCACCGCCGGGCGCGGCGCCGAGCTGCGCGAGCTGGCCTCGGAACTGATCAAGTCGATCGATGTCTACAAGGGCACCACCGCCGATATCACCGAAGGCGGCGTGGGCGGCACCGTGCGCATCACCACGCGCAAACCGCTCGACTTCAAGGCGTTCACCGTCGCGGCCACGCTGTCGGGCGAAAGCCTCAGCACGCGCGGCGGCGTGCAGCCGCGCGCCAGCCTGCTCGTGGCCGATCGTTACCTGGGCGGGCGCCTGGGCGTCATGGCCAATCTGGTCTACGACAACGTCCTCACGCGCAACGACTACGTGCGCAACACCTCGTGGCGCTTCCTGCGCGACTGGGATTATTCGCCCGAAAAAACCGTCGTCAGCCAGGACCCGGCCCTGGCCGGCATCGACACCGCGGCAGGCTGCGCCGCGCCCGGTCTGAACGCCGCCCAGCGCACCGCGTGCCAGAGCCAGTGGTACGACTATTCGCCTGCCATCGCCCGCTACGGCATCTGGACGCGCGACCACAAGCGCGCCTCCGGCGAATTCACCGCGCAATACAAGGTCAGCGATGCCCTGAACGTGTTCGCCAGCTACCAGACCAACCGCCAGGACCAGCGCCTCAACGACCGCAACTACGGCACCGCGTTTGCCAACGTCAACCGCCTCGCCAACAACGGCAGCGCGCCCGCGTACAACAACGCCACCGCCACCACCACGCGCAACGGCACCTGCGTGGCGGCACCGACCGCATCGACGCCAACCGGCATCGTCACGGCCAACCACCACGTGACCGAGTACGTCGTCGGCGACTGCCTGAACGTGGCCGGGCAGGGCGGCCAGGCGGCGTTCTCCACCTCGGCACGCGACTTCCTGGCGAAGATCGATTCCTCGTACACCTCGGCGGGCTTCAACTATCGCGCCGGCCGTCTGGACGTGGAAGGCCTCGTCGCCCGGTCGGACTCCTTCAACACCGACGAAGGCAACAACATCACGCTGACGCAGAACGCACCGGGGCTGAAGGTCTCGCTCGACGCCAACGGCGTGCCACACTTTACGTTCCCGTACAGCTACTCGCCCGACAACCCCAGCTCGTACGTGCAGGTCGGCCTGCAGTACCGCCCGGGCGAAACCAAGAACACGGAAGACCAGGTCAAGCTCGATTTCAAATACCGCCTGAGCACGCCGTTCTTCACCAAAATCTGGTACGGCGTGCAGGGCCGCAAGAGCACATCGCTGGGCTATAACGGCGGCGGCTACCTGGCCAGCAACGGCGCGGACCTCGGTTCGACGGCGGACGACATCAACGTCACCAGCGCCAACGTCACCTCCAACATCTTCTACGATCCGCTCTACAAAGGCACAGCCCAGCGCGCGCCCGATACGCAGGGCACCACGGCATCCAACACCTCGAACACGTACGTCAACGCGGCTGCCATGGTGGCCATGGTGGAAGCGATCCGCGGCCGTTCGCCCGGTACCTTTTTCGATGGCGCAAAGGGCGTGGCCAACCTGCCCACGTCGTGGCTGGCGCCGGTGTACGCCAACGCCACCCAGTACTTCGACACCTCCAACTTCAACCACAACAATCTGTACTCCTCGCTGGGCAGCGACGGCAAGGTCTATCCGCAGATCCCCGCTTTCGGCAACCGCGAGCGCATCAAGAGCACCTACCTGCGCCTGGACTGGGAAACCGAACTGTTCGGCCGCACCATCGACGGCAACATCGGCGGGCGCTACTCGCACACCGACGACATCTCGATCGGCTCGCTGCGTTCGCGTGTGCGGGTGGAAAACTCCCCGGGCAGCGCAAGCTACGACGACAAGATCATCAGCAACGCCGCCACGGCGCTGTCCAACAGCTACCACGACTTTTTGCCGAGCTTTAATGCGGCGACCTGGATCCTGCCCGACACGCTGGTAGCGCGCGTGGGCTGGGGCAAGGTGATGGCGCGACCCAAGATTTCCGACCTGATCCCCAACGCCATCTGCACCCGCGACAGCGGCCTGACCCAGTTCGGCGGCGACGGCGTGGATGATTGCTCGGCGGGCAATCCGGCCCTCAAGCCGTACCGCGCCACCAACAAGGATGTCAGCTTCGAATACTATCCGGGCAAGGATAGCCAGCTGAGTCTTGCATACTTCCGCAAGGACATCCGCAGCTTTATTCTGTCCTCGCAGGTCGTGCGCGGCGTGAATTTGTTTAACGACGGCGTGCTGTGGGATGTGACCCAGCCCATCAACGGGGAGGGCGCCACCACCAAGGGGATCGAGCTGACCGGCCGCACCGCGCTGACG
>CALRYE020000214.1:0-9694 GCA_943372275.1 Janthinobacterium lividum | reverse complement strand
ACATTCTTGCCCGTGGCGCCGGCGCCCTGAGGCGTCCCGGCGCGCACAAAAAAATCCGCCTTCCACCGATGCAGGTCAAATAAAGCCGCCCGGCGGGCGCGTGTCAGCTATTTGTCAGCAATTCCTCAGGGAAATGACAGGAAGAAAGTTTATGCTGGGCAACATCGGGCGAGGACATTCCACAAGAACAGTCGCGCCAGCCTTGAAAGCCCACCATGTTTCGTCCGTCCGCAGTCCCGTTTCCACGCCGTAGCGCCGGGTTCACCCTGGCCGAACTGCTCACCACGGTGGCGGTGATCGGCATCGCGTCGGCGGTCGGGCTGCCCATGATGAGCCAGTTCGTCGACGACGCCGGCGTCTCGACCCAGGCCGACATGATGCTGCAAAGCCTGAACTACACGCGCAGCGAAGCGGTCAAGCGCAACACCCGCGTGACCATGTGCCGCAGCGTGGAGGGAACCAGCTGCGCCGATGCCTCGTCCGGCGCCGAGTGGCGCGGCGGCTGGATCGTGTTCGTCGATGGCGACACGGCCGCCGTGCGCGAAGGCACCGACCTGATCCTGCGGGTGCAGGGCCGCTTGCCCGGCAAGGGCCAGCTGCTGGGCACCGGCAACGTCACCACCTATGTTTCCTACACCAGCAATGGCCAGAGCCGCCTGGCCGATGGCGTGGCCCAAACCGGCACCATCAGTTCGTGCACCATCAACGGGCGCGGCAAACGGCGCCAGATCAGCCTCACGCCAGGCACCGGCTGGGTCGGCGTGGTCACGGTCGATCCCAATCCCGTCTGCACCGCTTAAGGATAAGGCAGCATGATGAACACCTCCGCCATGAAACCGCGTCAACGGGGCTTCTCCCTGATCGAAGTGCTGGTCACCATGCTCATCGTCAGCGTCGGGCTGCTGGGCATCGCCGGCATCATCGTCACCAACATGAAGAACAACCAGAGCTCGTATGCGCGCAGCCAGGCCAGCATTCTGGTCAACGATATCGTCGACCGCATGCGCGCCAACCGCGGCACGGCCGAACTGTCGCCGTCGCCCTATGAACTGGCGCTGACCGGCACGCCCGACGTGCTGGCGGGCGTGCCGGGCGCCGATTTGAGCGAGTGGCGCGCGGCGGTGGCCGCCGCGGTGCCCTCCGGTCTGGGCGCGGTCAGCTTCAATGCGGCCACCCGCAACGTCACCGTCACGGTGCAGTGGAACGACAGCCGCGCGCAGGGCGACGGCCGCACCGTTGGCCTCAGCCAGCAGCAGTTCATCGTGGTGACACGCTTATGAGCGCCCGCAGCGCGCTCGCCAGCGTGTCCCGGCCGGCGCGCCAGCGCGGGGTCGGTCTGGTGGAAGTGATGATCGCCATGGCGATCGGACTGGTGCTGCTGGGCGGCGTCGGTTTCCTGTTCGTCGGCAGCAAGCAGATGAACAGCACCCAGACCGACGTGGTGCGCATGCAGGAAAGCGCCCGCAATGGCATGGACGTGATCGGCAAGGCATTGCGCCAGGCCGGCTACAAACTCAACGTCGACAAGACCCTGTTCGACGATCCGCTGGGCGGCACCGACGGCGGCGTGGCCCCCGGACCGGCCGGCGCCGAGCTGCCCGACACGGTGGTGGTGCGCCACGACCCGGTGTGGACGGCCGACCCGGCCGGCCTGAATCCCCTGCTGGGCCAGGAGAACGATTGCGAAGGCCTGGCCGTGGTGTCCAACAACATGCCCGACGCGATCACCGGCGTGCCCCCGATGAATCCGAACATGGTGCAGTACCGCTTCAGCGTGGTCGACGGCGCGCTGGTCTGCCACAACGATCCCAACGACCCGGTCACGGGCGGCGCGGTGGTGGCCGACAATATCGAGGACATGCAGATCAGTTACGGCATCGGCGACGGCAAGGAAGTCATCCTGCGCTACACCAGCAGCCCGACGGCGATCGAATACACCCACGTGGCGGCGGTGCGCGTCAGTTTCCTGGTGCGCGGCCCGACCCCGCGCCTGGCCGTGAACGGGCGCCAGACCCTGGAGTACAACGGCGCCAGCATCACGCGCACGGACGGCTTCCTGCGCCAGGCCTACACCTCGACCTTCACGATCCGTAACCAGACGAGGTGGAAATGATGCGCCATCACTCCTTGGCCCGGCGCGCGTGCGCGGCCGCGCCGGCGCGCCAGCACGGCGCCATCCTGATCACCAGCCTGATTTTCCTGATGGTGCTGACCATGTTCGTGCTGGCCATGGTGCGCGGCGGCTCGCTCGAAGAGCGCATGGCGCGCAACGCGCGCGATCAGAAAGTGGCGCTGGAAGCGGCCGAAGCGGTGCTGCGCGACGCCGAGGCGATCCTGTTCACGCAAGCGCCGTTCGACCCGTTCGATGCGGCCCAGTTCCTGCCCAGTTGCGCCAACGGCCTGTGCTACCGGCCCACGGCCGCCAACACCTGGCAAAACATCGACTGGAACGCCGCCGCGCTCACGCGCACCTTCAACAATGCCGCTTCGCAGATCACCGGGCTGACGGCGCAGCCGCGCTACGTCGTCGAAATCGTCGCGCCGCCCACCAAGACCAGCAGTTCCGGCCAGTGCGAAAACGGCCTGGCGCGCATCACCGCGCGGGGACAGGGCAATGGCGGCGCCATTGCCTTGATCCAGTCGACGGTGCGGTTCCGGGTGTTCACCAATATATGTGGCTAGCGTCCTGCGGCTGATGTCTCTCGGCCGATGTCCCGCGGCTGGCCTCAGCGATGTCACCGTCACCAGTTTTTTAGCACTGCCCGTAATTTGCTGCGCTTCGGCGCCGGAGAATGACCATGAAATCGACCCAACATATCCTGACCCAGGCCGGCGCCGCCGCACTGGCCCTGTCGGCGGCCTTGCACAGCATCGCCGCCCCGGCCTTCGTGCCGGACAACCAGCCGGTCGGTTACGTCGGGCAGCCGACCCTGTCGAGCGTGAACGTGTCCAACGGCGACGCCAAGATGTACACCATCGATTACAAGGCCAGCGACTGGACCGGCAACCTGCATGCCTATCCGGTCAGCAGCGCCGGCACCATCGGTTCGGTGGACGACTGGGGCAGCGGCGGCGCCGCCGCCAAGATCAAGGCCCAGAGCGTGGCCGACACGCGCCTGATCGTCACCAGCAACGGCGGGGTCGGGGTGCCGTTCCGCTGGGCCAGCCTGTCGAACGGCGCCGGCGGCCAGCGCCAGGCGCTCGATGCGCTCGCCTACGGCAGCAGCGCGACCAGTTCGCCCGTGCTGGACTACCTGCGCGGCAGCGCCGCCAACGAAGGCACCGGCACGACCCAGTACCGGCGCCGCAACGCCGGTCTGGGCGACATCATCCACTCCACCCCCGTGTACTGGAACGACGGCATCCGCAAGACCGTGTTCGTGGGAGCCAACGACGGCATGCTGCACGCGATCAACGCGCTTGACGGCACCGAGCGCTTCGCCTACGTGCCGGCGGTGCTGCTGCCACGCCTGTCGGCGCTGACCAGCCAGACCTACGCGCACAGCTATTTTGTCGACGGCCGCATGGACGTGCGCAAATTCGGCACCCAGACCATCCTGACCGGCGCCCTGGGCGCGGGCGGCAAGGCCCTGTTCGCGCTGGACGTCACCAATGCGGCGGCCACCTCCGAATCCGACGCGGCGGCCAAGGTGCTGTGGGAAGTGACCAACGCCAGTAGCGGGTACGCCGACCTGGGCTACACCTACGGCGCGCCCACTCTGACCACGCTGCCCAACGGCGTCAACGCCGTGGTCGCTGGCAACGGCTACAACAGCAGCACCGGCAAGGCCGTGCTTTACCTGATCAATGCGCAGACCGGGGCCTTGATCAAGGCCTTCGATACCGGGTCCGGCTCGCCCAGTTCGCCCAACGGCCTGTCGTCGCCCTCGCTGTGGGACAGCGACAACGACGGCAAGAAGGACACCGCGTACGCCGGCGACATCGACGGCAACGTGTGGAAGTTCAACCTGACCGCGCCCTATACCGCGCAGATCGTCAGACTGTTCACCAACACCAGCGGCACCAGCTTTGCCATCACCATGGCGCCCGGCCTGTTTGCCCACCCACTGGGCGGCGTGATGGTGGAATTCGTCACCGGGCGCATGCTGGTCACGGCCGACGCCACCGACACGGCGGCCCACTACGCCTACGGTATCTGGGACGGCGCACCGGCGCTGAACGAAGCGCTGCTGGAACAGACTCTGACGGAAGCCAACTACGTGGCCGACGGCGTGACCACGCGCGTGCGCACCGCCACCAACAACAGCCCCAACTGGACCAGCGGGCGCAACAACCATAAAGGCTGGCGCACCCGCCTGCCCACCGGCGGCGAGCGGGTGGTCGGTGACGGCGCCTTCGTGACGGGCGACGTGTTCCAGTTCTTCAGCACCAATCCGACCGTGCTGCCGTCAGCCATACCGCCCGGTGAAAACTGGTGGATGCAGATCAATGCACTGAGCGGCGGCGCCAACAGCACCACCGTGTTCGACCTGAACGGCGACAAGGAATTCACCTCGGACGACCAGGTCAACGGCGTCGATCCGGTTGGGCGCTACATGGGCGGCGGCGTGCGCTCGCAGCTGATTGCCCTGTCGGCCGACGGCATCGACGTGTTCCAGTCCAACTTCGACCGCAACGGCGCCCCCGTCACCGGCACCACGACCGTCACCACGCGCACCGTGGAAGGCCAGCGCGGCGTCTCGGGCGGCCACTTCGATACCGACTTTTTCTGCTACCGCAATTGCGGCGCCTCGACCTCGCAGTACCGCACCGTCAATTCGGTGAATGGCATCTACTCGATCGGCAGCGAGAGCGGCGGCGAGACCGACGCCCTCAAGTATGTGCACGTGCACGAGTACGACGACATCTATGACCGGGTCGGCATCAACATGTTCCACCCCAGCCAGGACATGCAGCGCTTGCCGCTGGCGCGTATGACGCGCACCACCACCTATGTGCCCAACACGCCGACCTTGCAGGCCAACCAGCAGTTTCCGTCCAGCGGCGTGACGGTGGTCTCGACCGTCACCACCACCAACCGGCTGGCCAAGAACGTGCCCGCCACGACCAACGTCTATACATTCGGCGCGCAGGTCGCCGATGGCGCGCCCAGCACCGCCACCTCGTCCACCAGCACGGTGGTGACCTCGCGCGTCAGGTACACCACCACCTTGGTGACCACGGAAGCGGTGAATATCCGTCCCCGCAACGCCGACCGGTATTATCCTTACGACTCGCGCCGCACCACGCGCGAGTGGGAGACGGTGCTCACCACCGTGGACACCATCCCCAACACCAGCTACAAGGTGCTGATGGCCAACCAGGCCTATTCGCCGGCGGTGAAGTTCCAGATCACGGGCAGCACCGACGTGCCCCTCAAGACCGGCGCCACGTTCACCGAGTCGGTGTTCCGCTATCTGACGGCCAGCGGCCTGACCGCGGCCAGTCTGCCGACCTACAAGATGAACACGCCCGAGAACCAGATGATCTTCTCGATGCCGCTGGACGCTTTCAATATCAAGAACTGGGGTACCGGCGTGAGCCGCTCGGGCCTGCATCCGATCCGGCCTCAGTGCGCCGGTGTGGCCACCGCCATCCCCACCGCCGGTCCGTTGGGCGAATGGCGCAACGGCGCACTGACGGTGCAGATCGTCGATTCCACCATCACCGATGCCGACATCCAGATGAACGTGGCGGGCCGCCCCGATCTTGGCTATCGCCTGCGCGGCAGCAGCCTGGCGACCAAGCTGGTGGCCGAATACCTGATTTACTGGCACCACCCGAACAACCTGTGCATGGGCGACTCCGGCTGGACCAGGTCGCCGCCGCAGGATGCGGGCGACTCCGACGCCGTCAGCGGCGTCTGGGCGCCGGGCGAAGCCGACCCGCGCGGTGTCTTCACCGCCGGTTCCGGCCAGACCGGCACCGTCATCCCCGATCCGCCGGCGCCGACCGTGGTCAGGAACAGCGACGGCAGCATCACCACCACCACCATCACCCATACGGCGCTGGCCGACGGCGGCTACATCGTGCGCACGGTCGTGGTGGTGGTGCCGCCCACCGGCGCCTCGGAAGGCATCGCCACCGGCGGTTCGGCGGATAACTCCACCGGCGGCGTCGATGCGAGGGGCGCCGACCGTGACGCGGCCAGCCTGGGACGCATCAACTGGCGCGAACTGCAGAAGTAATCCAAGACAAGCCACCACGAAACAAGGAACCCGATATGAATCAACTGACTGTGCCTTCGCCAGCCGTGCGCGCCGCCGGCTTCACCCTGGTCGAGCTGCTCGTCACGCTGGCCATTCTGGGGGTGATCAGCGCGCTGGCGATTCCTTCCTACAACCGGCACGTGGCCAGCACCCACCGCAGCACCGCCAAGGCCTTGCTGGGCGAGAGCGCCCAGTTCATGGAGCGTTATTTCACGACCAACAATACCTATGTCGGGGCGCAGCGGATTTCGACCGTGTCGCCGCGCGGCGCCACGGGCACCAACGTGCGCTACAACATCAGCTGGGCGGTCGAACCCGACGCCACCACCTACCAGCTGCAGGCCGTGCCGGTGGGTGCCCAGAGCTCCGACAACTGTGGCACGCTGACCCTGGCCAGCACCGGCGCGCAGGGCGCGGCGACGGCGAACTGCTGGTAAGGCGATAGTTCCCCCGGGGGGCGCACAAATCGGTAAAATTGAGGGTTTTTCGCATGGGCCAACACGTTGGCCGCGATATTTAGCCAACGATACCCGATCCTCATGAGCGACCTTCCCGACAACTTATCCCCTGGCGCGCACGGCGCCGACGACGCAGCCCTGACCGGCGCGCACGCCCCTATCGAGGCCGTCACTACCGACGCGGCAGGCAGCGCCGACGACGACGCTGCCGTCAGCGCCAGCCGCCCGGCCGCCCTGATCGCGCGCGAAGTGGCGCGCCGCCGCACCTTCGGCATCATTTCCCACCCCGATGCCGGTAAAACCACGCTGACCGAAAAGCTGCTGCTGTTCTCGGGCGCGATCCAGATGGCCGGCACCGTCAAGGCCCGCAAAAGCGGACGCCACGCCACCTCCGACTGGATGGAGATCGAAAAGCAGCGCGGCATTTCGGTGGCCAGCTCGGTGATGCAGTTCGAGCACCGCGACCACGTCATCAATCTGCTCGACACCCCGGGCCACCAGGACTTCTCGGAAGACACCTACCGCGTGCTCACGGCGGTCGACTCGGCCCTGATGGTAATCGACGCGGCCAAGGGTGTGGAAGCGCAGACCATCAAGCTGCTGGCCGTGTGCCGCATGCGCAATACCCCGATCGTCACCTTCATGAACAAGCTCGATCGCGAAACCCGCGATCCGCTCGAACTGCTCGACGAACTCGAATCGGTGCTCAAGATCGAATGCGCTCCGGTGACCTGGCCTATCGGCATGGGCAAGAACTTCCGTGGCGTGTACCACCTGCTGCGCGACGAGATCATGCTGTTCAAGGCCGGCGAAGAGAAAGCCGACGGCGCCTTCGAAATCATCAAGGGCATCGACAACCCGAAACTGTCGGAGATGTTCCCGCTCGAGATCGAGCAGCTCAAGATGGAAGTGGAGCTGGTGCACGGCGCCTCCCATCCGTTCGACCTGGAGCGTTTCCTGGCCGGTATCCAGACCCCGGTGTTCTTCGGTTCGGCCATTAACAACTTCGGCGTGCGCGAGATCCTGTCGGCGCTGGTCGACTGGGCGCCGGCGCCGCGCGAGCGCGATGCCACCGTGCGCGTGGTGGCGCCGGGCGAGCAGCCGTTTTCCGGTTTCGTCTTCAAGATCCAGGCCAACATGGACCCGGCCCACCGCGACCGCATCGCGTTCTTGCGCGTGTGCTCGGGGCGCTTCGAGCGCGGCATGAAGGTCAAGCACCTGCGTCTGGGGCGCGAGATCAAGGTGTCGTCGGTGGTCACCTTCATGGCGTCCTCGCGCGAGCAGGTCGAAGAAGCCTACGCGGGCGACATCATCGGCTTGCCCAACCACGGCAACATGCAGATCGGCGACAGCTTCTCGGAAGGCGAGATGCTGCAATTTACCGGCATCCCGTACTTCGCGCCGGATTTCTTCCGCTCGGTGCGCATCCGCAATCCGCTCAAGATCAAGCAGCTGCACAAGGGCTTGCAGCAGCTGGGCGAGGAGGGCGCGGTGCAGGTGTTCAAGCCGGTGCAAGGCAGCGAACTGGTGCTGGGCGCGGTCGGGGTGCTGCAGTTCGAAGTGGTGGCCAGCCGCCTGCTCAATGAGTACGGCGTCGACGCCGTGTTCGAAGGCACCAGCATCAGCAGCGCGCGCTGGGTCAGCGGCGACGACAAGCGCGTGCTGGCTGACTTCGAAACGGCGCTGGGCCACAACGTGGCCTATGACGCGGCCGGCAACCTGGCCTATCTGGCCACCTCCAACGTCAACCTGCGCCTGACGGAGGAGCGCTGGCCCAAGCTGACGTTCCACGCCACGCGCGAACACGCCGTCAAGCTGGCCTGACGGGTCGCGCGCTTCACCGGCCAGGCGCCTGCGCGCCCCGTGCCGGCAGGCGCGCGCGGCAGCTCAGAAACCCAGCTTCAGCCGCGCGCCCACACCGTCTTTGGCGCCGCTCATGCGCTGGCGTTCCATGGCGCCGAGCGGCACCTCCGCCGTGGCGGTCTGCTTGCTGTTGACCCGGTAGTTGGCGCCCACGCTGGCTGCCGGCCCGGTGTCGATGGTGGTGCCGTCAGGGTGCTTGCGCACGCTGGCGGTCACGCCCAGCGTGCCGAAGGTGCTGAGCCGGTCGTTGACCGGCACGCTCGCCCGCGCCACCGTGCTGAGGTCATAGCCCCGTTTGCCCAGGGGGACCGCTGCCGCGTCCCGCGGGCCTGCGCCCCTGTAATGCAAGCCCTCTTTATAGTCCGGGTTCGTCATGGTCGCGTCGATGCCGAGTACCGGATTGACCTGCACGCCGACGACCAGCTTGGGGTCGGCGCGGTAGATGTCGGGCGCCTGCGGGTCGGCTGGCGGCAGTCCCTCGCTGCGGCCGTAAAAACTGGTGGCTGGCGCCAGTCCGGCGATGGGCGAGGGTTTGCTCGCTTTCAGCGCGGGAGCGGGGGCGCTGGGCAACAATTGGCCGTGCGCGGCGCCGGCGGCAAATAGCATGGCGGCGGATGCAGCACATGCAGCGCATACAGTACGGATCGGTGTCACGATCGCTCCTTTTGGTCGGTGGCAGAGGTTGCAGTAAGGTCTGTGCAATATCATTGGCAGAGCTGGCCTGCCGATTACCCAACGATACACAGGTCCCTGACGAGCTGAAACGCTTGTTTTGGACTGTTACAAAATACGCAAGGTTGGCAAGCTAAATCTTATTGAGAATCATTCGCATTCAATGGTAGGATGCCATCTTTATACGCACTCCGTGCGTGGAAAGGTCGCATGTTGATTGTCTTGCTGTGCTCTATCCTGATTGCCGCCGCGGGCGCCAGCTACGCCACGCGCCGTTCGATCCCGCGCCTGCCCGGGGTCGCGGCTGTGCCGCTGGTGGCGGGCGCGCTGGCGCTGGCCATCGCCATTCTGGCTACCCGCATGAGCATGTTCACCAGTGTGCTCAGCGTGCTGGTGCTGTGGATGATCGGCTTGCCGCTGGTGGCCACCTGGCGCGCCGTGGCGGCGCAGCGCGGGGTGGGCGACCATGGGTGATTCGGCCTCGGCCCCGGC
>CALRYE020000213.1:0-10006 GCA_943372275.1 Janthinobacterium lividum | reverse complement strand
GAGGCCAGATTTTGACGATTTCGCAGTGTCAATAGCGAGCTATTGACCGAGAAAGCGGCGAAATATGGACCGTCCCAGGTATTTTTGCAGCTGACGATCCTAAGTCCGACAGGCTGCCAGGCACGGCGTCGGCCGCCTTCAACGCCGTCGCCACGCCGATCGGCAAGCGCACCGTGAAGCAACTGCCTTTGCCAAGCCCCGCGCTGGTGGCCACCACGGTGCCGCCATGCAGGTCGACCAGGGTGCGCACCAGCGACAGGCCGATGGCCAGGCCGCCCTGGCCCATGTGCGAGGTGGCGTCGATCTGGGTGAACATGTCGAAAATGGCGCTGCAGGCAACGGGCGTGAGCCCGGCGCCGTCGTCGCTGACGGCGATCTCGGCATAGCCATCGACCACCTTGACGGTCAGCGCCACGGCGCCGCCGCGCTGGGTGTACTTGGAAGCGTTGTTGAGCAGGTTGCCGATCACCTGGGAAATGCGCGTCGAGTCGCACTGCAGCAGGATCGGACCCGGCACGATCTGGCTGGTGAAGCGCTGCTGGCGCTGCACAAACAAATGCTCGCCCGTTTCGAGCGCCATGGCCAGCACGGTTTGCAGGTCGACCGTCTGGCTTCTCAGATCGATCTTGCCGGTGCTGATGCGCGAGATATCCAGCAAATCGTTGACCAGGTGGACCATCTGTTTGACCTGCCGGTCCATCAGTTCGAGAATGCGCGCGGTCGCCGCCGGGTCCTGCTTCAAATGCCGCAGCAGGTGCAAGCCGTTGGTCAATGGCGCCAGCGGGTTGCGCAGTTCATGGGCCAGCGTCGCGAGAAACTCATTTTTCTTGCGGTCCGATTCCGACAATTCGGCGGCGGTGCGGCGCAGGTCGTCATTGGCCAGTTTGGCCGCCGTGATATCCGTGAATACAATGGCCGCGCGCTTGCTTTCGGCGCCGCCCACGCGGCAGGCGTAGACGTTGAAGGTCTTCTCCAATGCCGCCACCGGATTGATAAAGCGCGCCGGGCGCCCGCTGACGACGGCGCCGCCGATCTTGGCGATCCACGCGCCTTCGATATCCGGCACCAGTTCATGCACCGACCTGCCGGCCGGCGCCAGCAAACCGGTCAGTCGTTCAAACGCGGGATTTACCTGTAAAAAGGTGTAATCGACCGGCGCGCCCAGGCTGTCGAAAGCAACCTCCACGACGCAAAATCCCTCGTCGATCGATTCGAACATCGAGCGAAAATTCTCTTCGCTTTCGGTCAGCCGCAAGGTCGACGCGTTCAGCTCCGAAGCGATGGTTTTGGACTGGGTGATGTCCTTGAAGAAGATGACCAGCTGGTCGGTATCGGCCAGCCGCGCCACATCGACTTCGAACCAGCTCTGCAAGGATTTGAATTCGCTCTCGAAGCGTATCGGCGCGCCGCTTTCCAGCACTCGCCGGTAAACCGCGAACCATTCGGTTTCAAAATCTGGCACCAGTTGCAAGATGGTTTTGCCAACCACATCGCTCAAGCCGCTTTGCAGTTCAAACGCCGCATTGGCTTCCAGGAAGCGGTAATCGACAGGTGTGCCGTGCTGGTCGAACACCAGCTGGATCAGGCAAAACCCGATCTGCATTGACCCGACGATTTCGCGAAACTTCATATTGTCCATGTGTGCGACCCTGCGGCGCGGTGAGTAGGTGGTGAAGTAATCGCGGCTGCGTTTCGACCGGCGCCGGCACGCACCACCGACGCGCACGAGTGCGGACAGGCGGCGTCGGTGGCATTCTTGCCGGAAAAATTGTAATGGGACGGCATTGCGAAAAGTACATCTCCCGCAACGCCGGCAGGGATGAGGGCGGCGTATGCGCGCTATAGGCTTGCTCATCTCAACACAGATGAAAGCACAGGGCGGCGGGTGCGCATCAGTGTATCAGATGACAACTCGTAGTAGCATGGATGGGTTGAGTATCAGAACGTTTGCACCGGCGGCGGAATGAGAATATCCTGAAATGAACTAGCGCGCGGGGTTTAACCATGGCGGATATGTCGACACTGAACCGGACGGCCAAACCCGGCGATACCAAAGGCTTTCAGCGCATGTTTTTGATCACTTACCCACGCGGACTCGAGCGCCAGGTCGAGGTCGCGGCGCAGTGGGGCGCCGCGGTGGGAGTTGCGGCCCCCGGCGTTTTCAAGCCCTTTGTGCAATCTTTCTATGTCGATTTGAGCGAGATCCCGACGCGGCGCCACGCCGATACACCTGGGCTTGCGCGGCGGCCGCCATTTTATCCAGCGCTTAGCAGCGTCGACGTCCGCACCACGAGGTGGATTGGGGCCGAAAAGGCGTCCTTTCAGCACTGCTGCGCCGTCACCGGCCGCCCGAACAAGTAACCCTGGAACGCAGCCATTCGTACATGGCGAGAAAGTTCAGCTGATCCGCCGATTTGAGCGGCGCGCTGGCTACATCCGACCTTTTTCACGAGAAAGGTCGTCACGGACTACGTCAATCAAACGATATGCACAATACAAAATACTTCGATCGCAACCGGCACGCCACCTGGCTCGAATTGTTCTTCGACCTGATTTTTGTGGTGACGATCGGTGACGTAACGCATGTCCTGAGCCACACACACGAGGGTCATCTTGACCCCCTTCAGTTCTGGAAATTCGTCTTGATTTTCATACCTTTGTGGTGGATTTGGGCCAGCCACACAATGTATGCCAACCGGTTCGATGCGGATGACCGGAAGCATCGGCTGGCAACCTTGTTCATCATGTTTCTGCTAATTATCATCTCGGGCTTGATTGGCGAACGATTCCTGGCCAGCTTCGAGGTCATCGTCGTCTGCTACGCCGGTGCGAAATGCATCATCGCCGTGATGTATTTCGTGTCGAAACAGCGGCACAGGGAAAGCGTCGCACTGACGACGGCAGCGGGCTGGGTAATCCTCGCTGGCGCGACGATTAATCTTGCGGCGATCCTGTTCCCGGCGCCACAGCGCTACGGCGTGTTTTACTTTGGAATAGTGTTCGACCTGGTAGCGTTCATCGTTTTTTTGCGGCGTCCGCTCCGGGTCATCCCGGTACATACCGAACACCTGATCGAGCGTATGGGCCTGCTCACGATCATCATACTGGGAGAGTCCATCAGCAGCCTGTCGGTTGGCCTGGCCGACATCAGCTGGACTGTGGAGCGGCTGCTGACCGCCGCCACGGGCTTTGTGATGATATCGAGCATCTGGTGGGTCTACTTCGACAGTTTTCACCTGCTGTCGGAACAGAAGCTCACGACCGGCCATTCGATCCTGTACTCGCACTTGTTCGTCTTCATCGGCCTGTCGATTCTGGCCAGCCTGATCCGGCACGCGATCCTGGGCGACATCGCGCTGTCCGATTTCCGGGTGCTATCTGTGATCGGCGCGGTCTGTTTTTTCATCGGCAAGCAATACGCTTATTTCATGGAGCGTCCCGAACTGCGGCCCCATCTGGTCGTCAACACCTTGATCGTCTTCGTGTTGACCGGGTTCGCCCTGCTATTGCCCAGGACCGATTACATCCTGATTGGCCTGACCGCGGCCATGATTTGTTATGCCTTCCTCAGTTTCAGGTACCAGAACGTCCCCACTTTGCATCACGACCATCGGCACGACAGAGCCATCGCAGGTGACCAGCCATGAGCGACACAAAGAGTTGCGCATAGAACACGTAGCGGCTGTTTACGTTCATCGTTGGCCAACGCGACTCGCGCCATGGCTGGGTGGGGGCGTTCTGATCGCTAGCTGATAATTACATCGTCCACTTCGCCCTCAGGGTGGGTGGAACGTAAGTCGACGTAACTGATGCACTCATCGTGTCGACGGAAGCCGGAAATAGGCCAGACACGAGGCCTTTCCAGTGCCGCAAACAAAAACGCCAACCTGTGATGGTTGGCGTTGCGTAAACGATGTTCTTGGTGGCCCGGGGCGGAATCGAACCACCGACACAAGGATTTTCAATCCTCTGCTCTACCGACTGAGCTACCAGGCCAAGGGCAGCGATTATAGCCTTGCTTTCCAATAAACGCCAGCCCTGGTAGTCAGCATCGGCGCTGTGCGCTGGCCACGGCATGACAGCGCGCTCCCGATCAACGGGCCCAGCCAACTGCCCCCGCTGCTCGAATAGGCCCAAAAAGTACCGATTTCGTTACAAACTATTCCGATTTCATCCTACTTAGGCATCAGCGCCGGCGCTAGAATTCCCCGACGCCTGCAACAGGCACAAGTGGCGCCAACAGGCGGGAGGAGACCATGCACCCCGCACCGTGCCATTCCCTGAGTACCGCAAAAGGACAACGACATGACGGACGACGGCAAGAAGAATACCCGCAGGCTGTTTCTCGAAAAATTATCCGGCGCCGCATTATTGGCCACGGCGCTGCCCCATGCGGCGCTGGCCGGCGGGCAAGACAAACCGGCTGTTTCCGCCAACGACCACATCCAGGTGGCCGCCATCGGCATGGGCATCATGGGTTTCAACAACTGCGCCACCACCGTGCGGGTGCCGGGCGTCAAATTGGTGGCTGCGTGCGATCTTTACACCGGCCACCTCAAGCGCGCCAAGGAAACCTACGGTGCGGACCTGTACACCACCGCACGCTTCGAAGACATTCTCGACAATAAATCGATCGACGCCGTCATTATTTCCACCACCGATCACTGGCACGATACGATCGCCATCGCGGCGATGAAAAAAGGTAAGGCCGTCTACTGCGAAAAGCCCATGGTGCATCGCCTTGATCAGGGCTTGCCCATGATCGCGGCGCAAAACAGCACCGGTAAAATCTGCCAGGTGGGCAGCCAGCGCGTCAGCTCGGCGACCTATCTGAAAGCCAAGGAGCTGTACGAATCCGGTGCGATCGGCCAGCTGGTGCTGGCCGAGGCGTATTGGGATCGCCAGTCCGCCAACGGCGCTTGGCAGTATTCGATCCCGCGCGACGCCTCGCCCGCCACCATCGACTGGAAGCGGTTTTTGGGCTATGCAAAGCAGCGTGACTTCGACGCCGAACGGTTTTTCCATTGGCGGAATTATCAGGATTACGGCACCGGTATCGCGGGCGACATTTTCGTTCACCTGTTCTCCGGCCTGCACCTGATAGTCAGTTCGCTGGGACCGACCCGTATTTATGCGTCGGGCGGCTTGCGCTACTGGAAAGATGGCCGCGACGTGCCGGACATGATGACCGGCGTGTACGACTATCCCGCCACTGCCAAAGCTGCCGCATTCAATCTGCAGGTACGGGTGAATTTCGTCGATGGCGGCGGCGGTGGCGAGCAGATCGCCCTGGTCGGCACGGAAGGGAAAATGATCGTGCGCGGCAGCTCCGTCGAGGTGATCCGCAATAAGATGGCGCAGGCGCCGGGCTTTGGCGGCTGGGATACCTACAATACTTTCGACAAGCAGAATCAGGAAGATTACGCCGCGTGGTATGCAAAACACTACGCCGGCAAGACCGGCAAGAGTGAAACCAGCCGCATGGACTGGAAGGCGCCTGCCGGATACAGCGACCATTTCGATCACCACGCGAACTTCTATCACGCCATACGCACCAACGGCAAAGTCCAGGAAAATGCGGAGTTCGGCTTTCGCGCCGCCGCCGCCGCCCTTGCATCCAACAAGAGCCTGTTCGAGGAAAAAATCGTCAAATGGGATCCGGTCAATATGCGGCTGGTGTAGCGAAAGCGGCCGGAGTCCCGCCACGCTAAGAATTTCCTTCAGAAAAAACAATCGCGGCCGTTAACCGATACTGGATCGGTTTATTTACACGGGATTGCCATTGTCTTACCTCGCTGGAAGCTATCACACGGGCCTGGTTGTGCTCTCCATACTGGTCGCCATGCTGGCGTCCTACACCGCATTGAACCTGAGCTGCCGGGTTACCCAAACCAAGGGCCGCGCCAGTCTGCTATGGCTGGTCGGCGGCGCCGTGGCCATGGGCGGCGGCATCTGGTCGATGCATTTCATCGGCATGCTGGCTTATAGCTTGCCGATCCGCATGAGCTACGACCTGACCATCACGGTGGCGTCGCTGCTGGTGGCCATCGCCGTGTCGGCCTTCGCGCTGCGCATCGTGGCGCGGCCCACCGTCAGCCGCACGCATTTTCTGATCGGCGGGCTGCTGATGGGCCTGGGCATCAGCGCCATGCACTACACCGGCATGCACGCGCTGCGGATGAATCCGGGCATCGATTACGACTGGGCCGGCGTGGCCGTCTCGGTGCTCATCGCCATCGTCGCCTCGGTTGCCGCGCTGTGGCTGGCCTTCACGCTGCGCACCGGCCACAGCCTGACAGTCCAGATCAAAAAGGCCGGAGCGGCGGTCATCATGGGGCTGGCGATTGTCTCGATGCATTACACCGGCATGGAAGCGGCCCGTTTCGGCGCGGGCAGCGTGTGCATGGCCAGCAGCGGGGTCGACAGCAACTGGCTCGCCGTGCTGGTCGGCATGGCCGCCTTGTCGCTGCTGACCATTGCCTTGCTGCTGTCGGTGGTCGACTCGCGCCTGGCCGCGCGCACCGCCAAGCTGGTACGTTCGCTCAAGCACGCCAACCGTCAGTTGCACCACCTGGCCCTGCACGATGGCCTGACCCGCCTGCCCAACCGCAGTTTGCTGGAAGACCGCATCGAGCGGGCCATCAATTCGAACGGGCGCGCCGGCAGCCGTTTCGCGCTGATGTTTCTCGACCTGGACCGCTTCAAGACCATCAACGATTCACTCGGGCACCAGTACGGCGACAAGCTGCTGCAGGGCGTGGCGCTGCGCCTGACCGAGTGCCTGCGCACGGAAGATACCGTGGCGCGGCTGGGCGGCGATGAGTTCGTCGTGCTGCTGGGCGAGGTGCCCGGCCCGACGGTGGTGGCCAGCATCGCCCAGAAGCTGCTCGACACGCTGGCCTTGCCAATCGAGATCGAAGGCCAGCAGCAGAGCGTGTCGGTCAGCATCGGCATCAGCATCTTTCCGGACGATGGCATCACCTTGCGCGAGCTGATGAGCAACGCCGACAGCGCCATGTATCACGCCAAAAAGATGGGCCGCGCCAACCACCAGTTTTTCGCCCCGGCGATGAACGCGGCCGCGGGCGCGCGCCTGAAGCTGGAACAGGATCTGCGCCGCGCGCTGGAGAACAATGAGTTCGAGCTGCATTACCAGCCGAAGGTGAACGTGGCCAGCGGGGAAGTGGTGGCGATGGAAGCGCTGGTGCGCTGGCGCAGCCCGGAGCGGGGCCTGGTGCCGCCCAATGACTTTATTCCCGTGACGGAGGAAATCGGCCTGATCGTGCCGCTGGGCGCGTGGGTGCTGCGCGAGGCGTGCCGTCAGAACCGCGCCTGGCAGCTGGCCGGGCTGGCGCGCCTGCGGGTGGCGGTGAACCTGTCGGCGTATCAATTCCGTCAGGCCGATCTGCCCGAATTCGTCGCGCGCGTGCTGGTGGAAACAGGCATGGACGGCGCCTGCCTGGAGCTGGAAGTGACGGAAAGCGTGGTCATGCACAATCCCGCCGACGCCGCGCGCATCCTGGAGCGGCTGCATGCGCAGGGCATCCATATCTCGGTCGACGACTTTGGCACCGGCTACTCCAGCCTGGGTTACCTGAAACAGTTCCGGCTCGACACGCTCAAGATCGACCGTTCGTTTGTGCGCGACATCAGTTCCGATGCCGACGACGCGGCCATCGTGCGTTCCGTGATCGCCCTGGCGCACAGCCTGCGCCTGGAAGTCATCGCCGAAGGGGTGGAAACGAAGGAGCAGCTGGATTACTTGCGCGAACTGGGCTGCGACCAGTATCAAGGCTATCTGCGCAGCAAGCCGGTGCCGGCGGCGGAATTCGAAGCCATGCTGCGCAGCGCGGTGAAAGCCGCGCCGCCCCAGCTGCGGGTGGTGTAAGCACGCCGCCTGTTGCTGCAAACCCGAACCCGACCGCCAACGCCAACGCAAAACGCCAACCCGAAGGTTGGCGTTTTGCGTTTCAGAGTAGCGCCTACCGAAGCGATTACTTCGGCATCACGACCGTATCGATGACGTGGATAACGCCATTGTCCGCGGCGATGTCGGTTTTCACGACGTTGGCCTTGTCCAGCATGACCTTGCCGCCACTGGTGGTGACGGTCAGGTTGCTGCCTTGTACCGACTTGACCTTGCCGGCTTTGACATCAGCGGCCATGACCTTGCCTGGTACCACGTGGTAGGTCAGCACTTTGGTCAGGGCGGCTTTGTCTTTCAGCAGCGCGTCGAGCTTGGCTTTTGGAATCTTGGCAAACGCTTCGTCCGTCGGGGCGAAGACGGTGAACGGACCTGGGCCCTTGAGAGTGTCTACCAGGCCGGCGGCCTCGACTGCGGTGACCAGCGTGTTGAAGGTACCGGCCGACTTGGCGGTGTCCACAATATCGGCTGCTTGCACTGCACCGAATGCCAGCGAGAGAGAGAGTGCCGTCAAAACTTTTTTCATTGCGAGCTCCTGTAGGTGGGAAATGAACCAGTTCACACTGGACCGGTTGAACAGTTGTTGAACCGGTGTGTGAACAGAGTATGCGCTAAAACTGCTGGATGTTCTGTTGATGAACCTATAAAATCATCACATAAGCGGTTCAATAACGGGTCAATGATGAACAATTCCACTATCTCAAGCGGTTCGGCCACGGCTGCAGCCCAATCCGACGACAAGCAGGCGCCGGCCTACCGCAGCGGCGTGGCCGCGCGCCTGGCCGGCCTTCCCGTGGAGACCTTGCGGGTGTGGGAACGCCGCTATGGGTTGTCCGACACGCCGCGCTCGGTGCGCGGCCAGCGGCTGTATTCGGCCGCGCAGGTCCGCCGGCTGGGCCTGCTCAAGCAGCTGGTCGACCAGGGCCATCCCATCGGCTTGCTGGCCGGCTTGCCGGTGGAGCAGCTGGAAGAGTTGACGGGCGCGGGCAGCGCCAGCCCGGTGGTCGCCGCGAGCCGCATGCGGGTGGCGGTGGTGGGCCAGAATCTGGTGCGCCGCATCGCCGCCGACCGCCGCGAAGACAGCGGCCTGGAAGTGCTGCGCAGCTGCGCCGACCTGGCGCAGGCCGCCGCCGCGTTCAGGGGCACTCATGCCGACGCCTTGCTGGTGGAAGTGTCCGAGCTCGACGACGCCGCCGTGCCGCTCATCGTGGCCGCGCGCGATGCGCTCGGGGTGACGGCGGTGGTGGTCATGTATCGCTTCTGCGCCAGCGCGACCATCCGCGACCTGCGCGCGCAAGGTTGCCTGGTGGCGCGCGTGCCGGCCGAGCTGGGCGAGCTGATGCTGTTGTGCCGCACGGCGCTGGCCGGCAAGCCGCTATTGCCTGCCGCGCCTCAGCGCACGACGGTGGCGCCGCGCCGTTTCAATGACGACGTGCTCGCCGCCATCACCAGCGCCAGCAACACGCTGCAATGCGAGTGCCCGCGCCATCTGGCCGAATTGTTGATGATGACCGGCAGTTTCGAGCGTTACAGCGCCCAGTGCGCCAACCGCAACGAGGCCGACGCGCAATTGCACAAGGAGCTGGAACACGCGGCCGGGCTGGCCCGCACCGTGCTGGAGGCGGCCATGGAGCGGCTGGCGCGCGCCGAAGGGCTGCTCTTGCCGGGCATGGTGGAATAGGGCGGTGGCAGGGACCGCATGTAATCAGTGCGCGTGTGCGCACGCCGCTCCCGGGTCCAAAGCGCGCCAGCCTCGCGCCGCCTTCGGCCGCGCTCGCGCACAATGCAATTTGTCTACTGAGGGAGCTGCTTCATGAAACGTCGGTCAATGTTCGCGTTGCTGGCCCTGCTGGGTGGAGCGCAGGCGGTTGCCGCGCAAGCCAAAGGTGCTGCGCAACAAGGCGCTACGGAAGCGGGCGGCGCCGCGTTGTGGGGGCAGCTGAAAAACGGCGGCTACGTGGTGCTGATGCGCCATGCCGCCACCGTGCCCGGCATTGGCGACCCGCCCGGCTTCAAGCTGGGCCAGTGCAGTACGCAGCGCAACCTGTCGGCGTCCGGACGCAAGGATGCGGCCAACATCGG
>CALRYE020000212.1:0-10038 GCA_943372275.1 Janthinobacterium lividum | reverse complement strand
GCTCCGTCATCCCCGCGAAAGCGGGGACCCATGCTGAGCATGCAGCACTATGGAAGCCGGCTCAGCATGGGTTCCCGCATGCGCGGGAATGACGGTTTTGAAGTTGGTGGCCTAGAGTTACGGTACCTTTCGCGACACCCTCGAAGGCGGGGACCCATAGCACGCACGCGTTAACACGGCTCTTGCGTGGCATGGGTCCCCGCCTTCGTGGGGACGATGTTAACACTTCAAAAAGTCAGTTTGCGCTGCCGACTTCGGCCGCCGCTACAGCAACACCTCACGGCAGCAAAATGGTCGACCCCGTCGTCTTGCGCGCCTCCAGATCGCGATGCGCCTGCGCCACATCGGCCAGCGCATAGCGCTGGTTGATGCCGATCTTGACCGCACCGCTGCCCACACGCGCGAACAGATCCGCGGCCCGCTCCTCCAGCTCGGCGCGCGTGCCCGTGTAATGACCCAGCGCCGGCCGCGTCACATACAGCCCGCCCCGACCGGCCAGTTCGCTCAGCGCGAACGGCGGCACCGGCCCCGACGCGTTGCCGAAACTGACCATCAAGCCGCGTTGCTGCAAGCAATCCAGCGACCCAATAAACGTGTCCTTGCCGATCGAGTCATACACCACCGACACCTTCTTGCCATGGGTGATCTCGGCCACGCGCTCGACAAAGTTCTCGCTGTTGTAGTTGATAACGTGCTCGCAACCATGGGCCTTGGCCAGCGCCGCTTTCTCGTCGGACCCCACCGTGCCGATCATGGTCACGCCCAGCGCGCGCGCCCACTGCGCGGCAATCAGCCCCACCCCGCCGGCGGCGGCGTGAAAAAGAATCGTGTCGCCTGCCTTCAGCTGCGCCGTGCCGGCAAACAAGTATTGCACCGTCAGCCCCTGCAACATCATGGCCGCGCCCGTCTCGAACGAAATCGCCTCCGGCAAGCGCAGCAGGAACGCTGCCGGAATGTTGCGCAGCTCGGCATACGCGCCGTTGGGCCGGCTGGCGTACGCCACCCGGTCACCCACCGCCACCTCCGTCACGCCCGGGCCGATGGCTTCCACCACGCCCGCCCCTTCCATGCCCAGTGCGCCAGGCAATTCCTGCGGGTATAGGCCGGTGCGGAAATACACATCGATGAAGTTGAGGCCGATGGCGTGATTGCGCACCTGCGCTTCGCCCGGACCGGGCGGCGCCACGTCGACATCGACGTATTCCATCACTTCGGGACCGCCCGTGCGCTGCATGCGGATTGCTTTGACCATGATGACTCCGTGTGGGTAGATTGAATGCGCGCCGATCCGCATCGATTGCGTCAACCAGCGCGCTGGAAAAGCGTGCTGGATTATTTACGCGAAGCCAGCTTCAGCTGCGACAGCACCAGGTGCGCGCTGGACAGGTTGGTGGCGCAGGCCACGTTATGCACGTCGCAGGCGCGCACCAGCGCGTTGATGTCCGGCTCGTGCGGCTGCGGCGTCATCGGGTCGCGCAGGAAAATCACCGCGTCGATATTGCCCTCCACCAGTTCCGAGCCGATCTGCAAGTCGCCGCCGAACGGCCCTGAATGTTTGCGCTCGACCGTCAGCCCCAGTTCGTTGGCCAGCCGCCCGCCGGTGGTGCCGGTGGCCATCAGCTGGCAGCCGCGCAGGAAATCGATGTACTCGGCGGCCAGGGTGATCATGTCGTCTTTTTTCTTGTCGTGGGCGATCAGGGCGATACGTGGTTTCATGGTGAACTCTTGGTTAGCTTGTTGTCGTTAATATGGCTGCTACTGCTTCTTCGATAACATATAAATACCGCCCACCACCAGCGCCGTGCCGGCCAGCTGCACGGCCGTCATGGGCTCGCCCAGAATCAGCGCGCCCAGGAACAGGGTCGACACGGGGCCGACCATGCCGGCCTGCGAGGCGGTGGCCGCGCCGATGCGCTGCACGGCGATCATGGTCATAAATACCGGCAAGATAGTACAGAAGATTGCGTTCACGAGCGAGAGCCAGTACACCGGAGCCGGCTGGACCAGCATGGCGGCCGGGCGCAGCAGGAAAAACTGGCCGATGCAGGCGCCGCTGGACACGCACATGGCGTAGGCCACCAGCCGCAGCGAACCGATGCGCTTGACCATTTCGCCGGACCCGAGCAGATACACCGCGTACGACACGGCCGACCCGAGCACCAGGGTGGCGCCCACCACGGCGCTGCCGGCGCCGGCGCGCACATCGTGAGCGAACACCAGCACGATGCCGCAATACGACACCAGCATGGACAGCCACTGGTTGCGGCTGATGTGGCGCTTGAGCCACACCGACGTCATCAGCAGCACGAAGGTGGGCGTGAGAAACAGGATCAGCCGCTCCAGCCCGACCGAGATGAATTGCAAGCCGAGAAAGTCCAGGAAGCTGGACAGGTAGTAGCCCACCAGCCCCAGCCCCAGCAAACGCCAGTGGTCCACGCGCGCCAGCGCCGGCTCCGTGCGCGACTTCCAGATGGCCACGGCGGCGAACACAGGCAGCGAAAACAGCATGCGAAACGCCAGCACGGTCACCGCGTCGAGCTGATAGCGGTACAGCAGCTTGGCCACGATGGCCTTGGTGGAAAACAGAATGGCGCCGGCGATGGCCATGGCCAGGCCGCCCAGAAAGACGGGACGCGGGATGGCCAGCGGCGCGGCCGTGCTTGCATTTTTGTTCATACCAGGATTGTAGAACGAAACGCCACAGGCGGCCGGCGGCAGCGGATTTACCAGTTGGCGCTATGCTAAAATGTCGGCCACTCGTGAAT
The DNA here is from genome assembly GCA_943372275.1 of Janthinobacterium lividum. Classification (GTDB taxonomy): domain Bacteria; phylum Pseudomonadota; class Gammaproteobacteria; order Burkholderiales; family Burkholderiaceae_D; genus Telluria_A; species Telluria_A lividum_A. The sequence goes on along the minus strand of CALRYE020000212.1, from coordinate 7,273 downwards.
ACTGCATGAATCTTGCACGAATCTTGCACAATACCGTCTAAGGAAACTCCGACATGGCTGGACACAGCAAATGGGCCAACATCAAGCACAAGAAGGCCGCCACCGACGCCAAGCGCGGTAAAGTCTGGACCCGCCTGATCAAAGAGATCACGGTGGGCGCGCGCATGGGTGGCCCCGACATTGCGACCAATCCCCGCCTGCGCCTGGCGGTGGACAAGGCGGCCGACGCCAATATGCCGAAGGAAAACGTCACGCGCGCCATCCAGCGCGGCTCGGGCGGCCTGGAAGGCGTCAACTATGAAGAAGTACGCTACGAAGGCTACGGCATCGGCGGCGCGGCCATCATCGTCGACTGCATGACCGACAACCGCGTGCGCACCGTGGCCGAAGTGCGCCACGCGTTCAACAAGCATGGCGGCAATATGGGTACCGAAGGCTCGGTGGCCTTCATGTTCAAGCACTGCGGCCAGTTCCTGTTCGCGCCCGGCGTGAACGAAGACAGGCTGATGGAAGCGGCGCTGGAAGCCGGCGCCGACGACGTGGTGGCCGACGACGAAGGCGGCTTCGAGGTGCTGTGCGACCCGTTCGCGTTCGCCGGCGTGAAGGAAGCGCTGGAAGCTGCCGGCTTCAAGGCCGAAGTGGCCGAGATCATCATGAAGCCGGACGCCGAAACCGTCATCGCAGGCGAAGACGGCATCAAGATGCAGAAGATCCTCGACGCGCTCGAAAACCTCGACGATGTCCAGGAAGTCTATACCAACGCCCTGATCGAAGAATAAGCGCATATGAAAATCCTCGTAGTCGGCTCCGGTGGCCGTGAACACGCCCTGGCCTGGAAACTGGCCCAGTCCGAACGTATCCAGATGGTCTACGTCGCACCCGGCAATGGCGGCACGGCGCGCGATATCCGCCTGGTCAACGTCGAGATCAGCGATCCCGCCCTGCTGGCCGACTTCGTCGAAAAAGAACACATCGGCCTGACCGTGGTCGGCCCCGAGACCCCGCTGGCGGCCGGCATCGTCGACCTGTTCCGCGCGCGCGGCCTGAAGATCTTCGGGCCCACCAAGGCGGCGGCGCAGCTGGAAAGCTCCAAGGATTTCGCCAAGGCCTTCATGCAGCGCCACGGCATTCCGACGGCGAAGTACCAGACCTTCTCGGAAGTGGCTGCGGCCCACGCGTACATCGACGCCAACGGCGCGCCGATCGTCATCAAGGCCGATGGCCTGGCGGCCGGCAAAGGCGTGGTGGTGGCCATGACGCTGGAAGAAGCGCATCAGGCGGTGGACGACATGCTGGCCGATAACCGCTTCGGCGACGCCGGCGCGCGCATCGTCATCGAAGAATTCCTGGCCGGCGAAGAGGCCAGCTTCATCGTCATGTGCGACGGCAAAAATGTGCTACCGCTGGCCACCAGCCAGGATCACAAGCGCCTGCGCGACCACGACGAAGGCCCGAACACGGGCGGCATGGGCGCTTATTCACCCGCGCCCATCGTCACCCCGGCCATGCATGCGCGCGTGATGCGCGAGATTATCAACCCGACCATCAACGGCATGGCGAAAGACGGCATCGTCTTCACCGGCTTTCTGTACGCCGGCCTGATGATCGACGCGCAGGGCAACCCGCGTACGCTGGAATTTAACTGCCGCATGGGCGACCCGGAAACCCAGCCGATCATGGCGCGCCTGAAGAGCGACCTGCTGACGGTGATGGAACACGCCGTCAACGGCACGCTCGACACGGTGGAACTGGACTGGGACCGCCGCACCGCTGTGGGCGTGGTGCTGGCCGCTGCCGGCTACCCGGACAGCCCGCGGAAGGGCGACGTCATCGACGGCATTCCGGCCGAAACGCCTGAGTGCGTGACCTTCCATGCCGGCACCCAGATCGCCGCCGGCAAGCTGCTCACCAGCGGTGGCCGCGTGCTGTGCGTGGTAGGCCTTGGCGACAGCGTGCGCATGGCGCAGAAGCAGGCTTACGACAACGTCGACAAGATTCATTTCAACGGCGCCCAGTTCCGCCGCGATATCGGCTGGCGTGGTTTGAAAAACTGATCGTTCGATGCGCCGCGGCGCACACGGGGCGCTACGTACTGAACCTCCAGCCGCTGCAATCAAGATTATCGTTCCTGCGCAGGCAGGAACCCATAGCACCTGTGCGTCACAGAGCTATCGGTTCCTGCCTGCGCAGCATGACGGGTTTGAGCTCGCCGCCACGTCCATCAATATCGCAGGCCCGCTGTATATCATAAAACAGCCGGGCAGTGTACAATTCGTCCTCCGTTTTTACTCCCCCGATCCCTCCCGAATGTCATCCCCCTCCCCTGCGGCCGTCAAGGCCTGGCTTCTCGATCTGCAAGCGCGTATCGTCGGCGCTCTCGAAGAAGTCGACGGCAAGCCGTTCCTGCGCGATGCCTGGCAGCGTCCGGAAGGCGGCGGCGGCATCTCGCGCCTGGTCGAAGAAGGCAATGTGTTCGAGCGGGGCGGCGTGAACTTCTCGCACGTGACCGGCGCCAGCCTGCCGCCGTCGGCCGCGGCCGCGCGCCCTGAACTGGCGGGCCGCGCCTGGGAAGCCATGGGCGTGTCGCTGGTGCTCCATCCGCGCAACCCGTACGCGCCCACGGTGCACATGAACGTGCGCTTTTTTACCGCGACCGCGCCGGGGCTCGACCCGGTCTGGTGGTTCGGCGGCGGCATGGACCTGACGCCGTATTACGGCAACGCACAGGACACGCGCCACTTCCACCAGAGCTGCCACGACGCGCTGGCGCCCTTCGGCACCGGCCTGCATCCGCGCTTTAAAAAGTGGTGCGACGATTACTTCTATCTCAAGCACCGCGCCGAGCCGCGCGGCGTGGGCGGGATCTTCTTCGACGACTTTAACGAAACCGGCTTCGACATGGCCTACGCCATGACCCAAAGCGTGGGCGACAGCTTCGTCGGCGCCTATCTGCCGATCCTGCTGGCGCGCAAAGACACGCCGTATGGCGAGCGCGAACGCGACTTCCAGGCCTACCGGCGCGGGCGCTACGTCGAGTTCAACCTGGTGTGGGACCGCGGCACCCTGTTCGGCCTGCAGTCGGGCGGGCGCACCGAAGCGATCCTGATGTCCATGCCGCCCATCGTCAAGTGGCGCTACGACTGGAAGCCCGAACCCGGCAGCGAGGAAGCGGCGCTCTACAGCGACTTCCTGGTGCATCGCGACTGGCTCGCGGCGTGATTGCTCGTGACGTGATTGGTCGTGACGTGATTGAGCAGACCGCGACGCGCTGCGTCGCACTGCTGGGAGGCAGCTTCGACCCGGTCCACAATGGCCATGTTGCGCTAGCCGCCCTGTTCTACGAACTGCTCCAGCCCGACCAGCTGCGCATCGTGCCGGCCGGCGCGCCGTGGCAGAAGAACGGTTTGCGGGCTGGCGACGCCGACCGCGTGGCCATGCTCGAACTGGCGTTCGCCGATGCGGCGCTGACGGTGACGATCGACCGACAGGAAATCGAACGCAACACGCCGACCTACACCATCGACACCTTGCGCAGCGTACGCGCCGAACTGGGGCCGTACGTGTCGATCGTGTTCCTGATGGGCGCCGACCAGCTGCAGCAGCTCGACACGTGGCGCGAGTGGCGCAGCCTGTTCGATCTGGCGCACATCGGCGTGGCCGCGCGCCCCGGCTATGCGCTGGCCGATGCGGCCCTGCCGTCGGCCGTGGCACAAGAACTCCAGCAGCGCCAGGGCGACCTGACGCAGCTACGTAACACCCCGTCGGGCCTGGCTTACCTGGCGCAATCGCTGGCCGTGGATATCTCCGCGACCCAGATTCGTGCTGCATTACAACGGGGCGAGAAGGCAAACTCGCTTATCTCCCCGGTAGTGCTAGACTATATTCAACAACATAATTTATACAAGACCTAATGGATATCAAAAAACTGCAATCGCTCGTCGTCGACGCGCTCGAAGACGTCAAGGCCCAGGACATCGTCGTCTTCGACACCGTCCACCTGACCAGTCTGTTCGACCGCATCGCCGTCGCATCCGGTACCTCGAACCGCCAGACCAAGGCGCTGGCCGCCTCGGTGCGCGATAAAGTCAAGGAAGCCGGCGGCGACGTAGTCGGCGTCGAAGGCGAAGATACGGGCGAATGGGTGCTGGTCGACCTGGGCGACATGATCGTCCACATCATGCAGCCGGCGATCCGCCAGTACTACCGCCTGGAGGAGATCTGGGGCGACAAGCCGGTCAAGCTGGGCGCCGCCAAGCGTAAGGGCACCACCGAGTCCGACGACGCCGAAGCCGTCAAGCCGAAGTCCAAGCACCTGGCCTCGACCCAGGCCGCACCGGAAGTCAAGCCGGTCAACGAGCGCAAACCTGCTGCGCGCAAGACCGCCGTGACCAAGGCCGATGCCGTCAAGCCGGTCGCCGCCAAGAAGGCTGCCGCTGCCAAGAAGCCAGCTGCCGCCAAAAAGGCCGCTGCAACCCCGGCCGGCAAGGTCGTCAAGGTCGCTGCCACCAAGTCGGAAGAAGCGGCCGTCAAGGCGCTCAAGTCGCTGCCGCCGAAACGCGCCGCCGCCAAGAAAGCGCCAGCGGACGCCGTGCCTGAGAAGAAAGTCATCAAGCGCGCTGTCAAAAAAGCTGCCGTAGAAGAGTAAGCCGATGCAGCTGATGATCGCTGCGGTCGGCCACAAGATGCCGGGCTGGATCGAGACCGGCTTTTCCGAGTACACCAAGCGCATGCCGCCCGAGCTGCGCATCGTACTGAAGGAAATCAAGCCGGTCGAGCGGTCCGGCAGCAAGACCGCCGCCACCGCGATGGCGCTCGAACGCGAGCGCATCGAGGCGGTGCTGCCGAAAGGCGCGCGCATCATCGCCCTCGATGAGCGCGGCAAGGATCTGACCAGCGTCGGCTTATCTCAACAGCTGATGGCCTGGCAGCAGGACGGCCGCGATACGGTGTTCCTGATCGGCGGCGCCGACGGCCTCGATCCCGAGCTCAAAGCCCGGGCCGAAGGACTGATTCGAATTTCCAGCATGACCCTCCCGCACGGCATCGTGCGTGTTATGCTTGCCGAGCAGTTGTATAGGGCGTGGTCGATCACGCAGAATCACCCTTATCATCGCGTCTGAAACCCCATGGAACTTCGATGAAACCGATCGACAAGAAAATCTACCTCGCTTCCAAGAGCCCGCGTCGGCGCGAACTGCTGCGCCAGATCGGCATTGAATTTGAACTGCTCATGCTGCGCAACGACACCGCGCGCGGGCCGGATGTGACGGAACTGGTGCTGGCCAACGAAGCGCCGGCCGACTACGTGGCGCGCGTGGCGAATGAAAAAGCCGCCTTCGCCTGGAACATCGTGCAGACCCGGCGCCTGCCGGTACGGCCCGTACTGGCGGCCGACACCACGGTGACGATCGACGGCGAAATCCTCGGCAAACCCGCCAACACGGCGGAAGCGGCGCAGATGCTGGAACGCCTGTCCGGGCGCACTCACCAGGTCTTGACGTCGGTGGCGGTGCACTGCACCGGCATGGCCGAGCACATTACGCAGGTATCGAACGTGCGCTTCGGGACCATCTCGGCCGCGTCGATCCGCGCCTACTGCGCCACCACCGAGCCGTACGACAAAGCCGGCGCCTACGGCATCCAGGGCCTGGCCGCGCTGTTCGTCGAGCACATCGACGGCAGCCACTCGGGCATCATGGGTTTGCCCGTGTTCGAGACGGCCAGGCTGCTGCGCAAGGCGGGCCTGCCGCTGGCGTGAGGCGTTGAAGCGGGGCTGATGCGTTGAAGCGGGCGTGATCGAAGCCGCGCATTACTATGTCCACAACGCTGGCTAACGTCATCCCCGCGAAGGCGGGGACCCATGGACAATCAGCGTAGTTGCACCTTCTTCGCAGGTGCGACTCCGGATATGGGTTATGGGTCCTCGCCTTCGCGAGGATGACGGTCAACGCTTCGTCATGACGCCCATCTCCCCCCGCTCCCCGTGTATGATTCAGCCTTGCACATTCCGCCACGGCTGACCATGAACGAAGACATCCTGATCAATATCACCCCGCAGGAAACGCGCGTTGCGCTGATCCTGCAAGGGGCGGTTCAAGAGCTGCACATCGAGCGCACGCTCACGCGCGGCCTGGCCGGGAACGTCTACTCAGGCAAAGTGGTGCGGGTGCTGCCCGGGATGCAATCGGCCTTCATCGACATCGGCCTGGAACGCGCCGCCTTTTTGCACGTGGCCGACATCTGGGAAGCGCGCAGCCACGACGGCCCTAACGTCGCCCCCACCCCCATCGAAAAAATCCTGTTCGACGGCCAGGTGCTGACCGTGCAAGTCATCAAGGACCCGATCGGCACCAAGGGCGCGCGCCTGTCCACCCAGATCTCGATCGCCGGACGCATGCTGGTCTACCTGCCGCAGGACTGCCACATCGGCATCTCGCAAAAGATCGAGAAGGAATCGGAACGCGAACTGCTGCGCCAGCGCCTGCAAGGGCTGCTGCCGGCCGAGGAAAAAGGCGGCTACATCGTGCGCACCATGGCCGAGGAAGCCTCCGACACCGACCTGGCCGCCGACGTGGACTACCTGCGCAAGACCTGGGGCGCGATCCTGCACGGCGCGCGCACCAAGCCTGCCACCAGCCTGCTGTATCAGGACCTGAATCTGGCCCAGCGCGTGCTGCGCGACTTCGTCCACGACGACACGGCCAGCATCCAGGTCGACTCGCGCGAGAACCACGCCATGCTGGTCGAATTCGCCAAGACCTATACCCCCAGCGTGCTGCCACGCCTGCAGCACTACACGGGCGAGCGGCCCCTGTTCGACCTGTACGGCGTGGAAGAAGAGATCCTGCGCGCGCTGGGCCGGCGCGTGGACCTGAAGTCCGGCGGCTACCTGATCGTCGACCAGACCGAAGCGATGACCACCATCGACGTCAACACGGGCGGCTTTGTGGGTGGGCGCAATTTTGCGGACACCATCTTCAAGACCAACCTGGAAGCGGCGCACGCGATTGCGCGCCAGCTGCGATTGCGTAATCTGGGCGGCATCATCATTCTCGACTTCATCGACATGGACAACAACGAGCACCGCAACCAGGTGCTGCAGGAGTTGAAGAAAACCCTGTCGCGCGACCGCACCAAGGTCTCGGTAAGTAACTTCTCGGCGCTGGGACTGGTGGAAATGACGAGGAAGCGCACCCGCGAGTCGCTCGCGCACATCCTGTGCGAGCCCTGCCCGGCCTGCGCCGGCAAGGGCCAGGTCAAGACCAGCCGCACC
>CALRYE020000211.1:0-10162 GCA_943372275.1 Janthinobacterium lividum | reverse complement strand
CCATCTATGGCATCGTGGTCGGGCGCGACACGCTGATGGCCGCGGCCCGGCGCGCCGGCTGCGATGTGGACTGGGATGGCCTGACGGGCGCCGAATTGCTGCGGGTCGATGCGCTGGAGCGCATGCGTTGCATGCAAGCTATTGCGGCGGCGTTGACATTGTGTCCAGCCGAAACGGGCGTGCAGGCGGACGGCGCGGGCAGGTTGGCGCCGGCGCGCTGCCAGCACGTGTTGCTGTCCTCCCTGCTGGCCGTGCTGGACCGCAGCGGCGTGGAGCCGGCCGCGGCCCGCAGTTTCCAGCGCCGCCAGCGGGTGGTGGCGCAGGTGCGCGACCTGATCCTGGCGCGGCGCGACCAGGCCGTCAGCGTGGCCGAGCTGTGCGCGCTGGCGCATGTCAGCCGGCGCACTTTGCAATATTGCTTCGAGGAGGTGCTGGGCATGCATCCCACGGCGTACCTGCGCCGGGTGCGCCTGAACGGCGCGCGGCGCCAGTTGCTGGACCCGACCGCGCGCCACCTGCCGATCGGCGCGGTAGCGGCGGAATGGGGCTTTGGCAGCTTCAGCCAGTTTTCCAGCGACTACCGCAGCCTGTTCGGCGAATGCCCTTCGGCCAGCCGATTGCACAGCTGAGTGTGGCGTCCAGCATGAATTGTTGCCTCAGCGGAGCAAAATGTAACATCGTCCAGCGGAAGCGGCGTGCTTGCGCGGTATGATATGCACTCAGAGCAACGTTCAATTACGGAGATGCATATGGCAGGTCAGGAAGTCACGTTTGACAACGTTTCAGCGGCAGCGAAGCGCTTACATGACGATGGCGGGCAAGTCAGCGTCGACGCGGTGCGCGAGGCGCTGGGCGCCGGTTCCCCGATTGCCATTCAAAAGCATCTGCAAGCCTGGCGCGCCGGCCACGCCACGCCCGCCGAAGCACCCAAGGCCGAGTTGCCCGAGCCGCTGCTCGCCGCGCTGAGCAGCTGGGCGCGCCAGTTCGCCGAAGAGGCCGGCGCCGGCGACCGCGATGCCCTGGCCCAGTCCGAAAGCGACCTGGAAGCGATGGTCAAGTCGGGCGAGGAACTGGAAGCCGAACGGGACGATCTGCGCGCTCAGCTTGCCAGCGTGACGGCGGCGCGCGATCAGGCCCTGCACACGATCACCGACCTGAACGGAGACGTCACGCGTTTGACGGCGGAGTTGCGCGACGCCCGCCAGGTGGCCACCAACGCCCTGGTCGGCAAGGCGAAAGACCAGTTGGCGATCGAGGGCAAGGATGGCCAACTGGCGGACCTGCGCGCGCAGATCGAACGCAATGTTGCCGCATCGGCCAATGAATCCGATGCCCGCCTGAAGGCCGAGATGGAATTGATCGGCGCAGCCACGGCGCGCGACAATTTTTCCGCTGAGATCAAGGCGCTGCATGCGCGACTGGATACCGCGCTGGCCGAGCGCAGCACACTGCGCGTCGAGGTGGAAGCGTTGCGGGCCGCTAAGTGATGGGGTGAATAAGTTCGGAGCTGAAAAAGTCTGGCGTTGAATCAGTCCGGCGTTGAGTGAGTCCTTGTGATTAGTCTGATGGGCCGCCAGCCATGGCGGCTTCATCGTGGCCTGCCTCTGGCTTGCCGACTGCTATCAGAGACGTGCGCAAACGTGCGCAGCGTCCTCTTCCTGCCCCGAACCGTCCTGCTGACCGAATTCGTTCCTGACAGGCGTCACTTTCCCGCCTCCATCTGGCACAGCGCCAGATGCAGTGCCGGATGTTACCGTCCGACTCGCCACGGGTAGCGCGTTTCCGCTGCAAGTTTCTGCAGTGCCGGCCGCGAGCCGTTGTAGGTTAATGGCCGCGTTGTAGTCGCGGTCGTGTTGTGCGCCGCATTGGCTACACGTCCATGTGCGCTCGTTCAAAGCCAGCGTGGCGTACTTGACGCCACAACCGGAGCACAACTTGCTGCTTGCGTACCAGCGGTCCGCCACCATCATGTGAGTTCCGTAGCGTAGCGCCTTGTATTCGAGCTGGATGCGGATCCGGCCGAAGCCAATGTCGCTGAGCGATCGGGCAAGCCGGCCATTGGCCAGCATTCCTTTAACATGTAAGTCCTCGATCACCACCGTTTGGTTTTCACGACAGAGGCGAGTGGTCAGCTTGTGGGTGAAGTCGTTGCGCACGGCCGCAATTCGCGCGTGCAGACGGGACATGGCCTGTGCTGCCTTGGTCCGGTTCTTCGATACGGGCAGCCGCGTGCCTTTCGGGATTGCTCCGCGAAGGCCCGCAGCCGCCTTCGCGGCTTTAAACTTGCGGCTCGTGCGGCGCGACCTGATGCGCAGGCGCCGCAGCGACGCCTTGAGCGGCCTTGGTGACGCGATGGCCTCTCCGGTGCTGAGCGTGGCGGCAGCGCTGATGCCCAGGTCAATGCCGGTCACGCCGTCGCCCGTGCGCAAGCGTATGGCGGAACCGGCGGCTAGCTCGACCTGCACCGACACGTACCAGTTGTTCGCTTCGCGCTGCACGGTCGCCCCTATGATCTTGCCGTCCAGGCGCAGCGTCTCGCGCAGTGCGACGCCGCCAATTTTCGGCAGCACAATGCTCATCCCTTGCAAACGGAACTTGTCGTTGGCGACATAGAAGCTGTCGGGGCAACGGCCCTTTTTCTTGAAACGCGGCTGGTGGGCCGGCAACTTAGCCTTGAGTTGCTCGTAGTAGCGGCTCCAGGCCCGCCCCAGGTGCGCAAAGGGCTGGGCGTGGCTATCGCCTTTAGGAACCTGCCCTTGCAAGGGCAGGTCCGTCCGCAGGCGGGCGCTATACCGCCCGAAACCCCTGCTACCGCTATCGCGGTGTATGTCCTTAAGCCACGGTTTACCATCCTCGTCGCACCAATCAGGGTGGACGTACTTAATCGCATTGAACTGCTTTTTGAGGGTCATCGCGTTCGGCTTGCCGCCGGCGTCGCGCTGGCGCAGCCACTCGGCCAGGCCCCAGTTCCAAACCCGACGTGCGGTGCCGGCAGCGCGCGCAAAATAGTCCCGCTGGGCTGCGTCGGGGTCAAGTCGGATGCGGTGTGCTAGCAGCATGGTCTTGCTCCACGCTGCTGATTGGGCACCATCAGTTCGCACCCATGGCTCATTACGTAGTGAGCAAATCGAGCCTCTGTATAACGGCGACAAGTGCGGCCAACCGGTATCAGCTTGCGTTCACGCTCCCAGCGTTGCAGGGTCTTGACGGTAATGCCCTGCATTTGGGCGGCGCTACGGACATTTAGTGTATTTTCCATGATCACTGTTGGACATCAGTCGTCACATCAAGTTCGACTAGAGTTAAGCTCCCATGGCATTGATGGTCGTGGATTTGTCCTGATCCGTTTGTAGCAATAGCATGCACAGGCGCACAGGTGCGCAGGTGCACAGGTGCGCCGCTCGTCATTCCGTCGAGCGGCAAGTGCAGGGCGGCATCCTCCATGTCGCTCATCAAGCCAGCTTCCGGTTGCGCTTGTGTTTTATCGGCGCCGTTCGTAGGCTCGGAGTGACGGGCCCAGCGTGTTTGCGCCGCGCCGCGCGCGATCCTGCCGCACCCCTGCGGCCCGAGGCCTGCCCCTATCCTCACACCGGAGTACTGCCATGAATCTGCGTTTCCAGCGGCTGTTCTGCACGCTTGCGCTTTGGATTGCGGCCGCTCATGCGCTTGCCCAGCCGGCACTCGCCAGCTATGGCAACGCGGCAAAAGCGGTCTACCTGACCCAGCCTGGCACGTCCGAGCTGCCCCTGCGGCACCGGCTCACGGACGCCATCGATCCGCTGGCCAGTCTGGCCTACTGGAACGATGTGGCGCTGCGCTCCAACGCCATCGACCATACGCCGCCCATGGCCGCCGGCATTGCCGCGCAGCCCGAGCAGTTCGGGCCACACCGCACCAGCCGCGCGCTGGCGATCGTGCACATCGCGATATTTGACGCGCTTAACGCGATGGTGCGGCGCTATCCGTCCTACAGCGGCGGGCTGATGGCGTTTTCCGATGGCTCGCCAGCGGCCGCGATCGCGCAGGCGGCCCACGACACGCTGGCCGCGCTGTATCCGCGCCAGGCCGAGCGCTTGCATGAGGATTTGCGCGCCGACCTGGCGCGCCTGCCGCCCAGCCGCTCGAAGCTCAATGGCATCGATATCGGCCGGCGCGCCGCCGCCGCCATTCTGGCCCTGCGCGCCGGCGATGGCGCTACCCACCATGAGCCGGTCGTCGGGGACGATTACCCGCTGCACCAGTTGCCTGGCAAATGGCGGCCCGACCCGGTCAGCGCCGAGCCGCTTGCGCTGGGCGCGCACTGGTATCGCCTCACGCCGTTCGTGCTGGGGTCGGCCAGCCAGTTTCGGACCCCGCCGCCGCCGGCGCTGAGCAGCACCGAGTACGCGCTGGCGTTCGCCCAGGTTCGCCACCTCGGCGGCGACGGCGTGACGACGCCCACCGGGCGCAGCCCCGCCCAGACGGTTGCCGGGATTTACTGGGCGTATGACGGCGTCGCCTGGATCGGCACGCCGCCGCGGCTGTACAACCAGATTGCCGTGCAGCTGGCCCGGGCGCGCTGCGCCGACGCCCTGGAACTGGCGCGCACGCTGGCACTGGTCAACGTGGCGATCGCCGACGCGGCCATTGCCGTGTGGGACTCCAAGTATCATCACGCATTCTGGCGGCCCGTCACCGGGATGCGCGAGGCGAGCCCGGGCACGGGACCCAGCGGTAGCGGCGACGGCAACCCCGATACCCACGCCGACCCGCGCTGGACGCCGTTGGGGGCCCAGGCCAGCAATCTGACCGGCCCCGATTTCACGCCGCCGTTCCCGGCTTACCCGTCGGGCCACGCCGGGCTGGGCAGCGCCATGTTCCAGACCATGCGGCGCCTGTACGGCGACCAGCTGGCATTTACTTTTGTGTCGGACGAGTTCAACGGGGTCACGCGCGACAACGAGGGCCAGGTGCGCGCGCTCCTGCTGCGCAGCTTTTCATCGCTGTCGCAGGCGGAAGAGGAAAACGGCCAGAGCCGCATTTATCTGGGAGTGCACTGGAACTTCGACCGGCGCGAAGGCATGGCGTTGGGACGGCGTGTGGCCGACGAAGTGGTACGGCGCGGCCTGGTGCGTTCGGGCCAGCCGTAAGGCCGGGCGCAGCCGTAAGGCCGGCGCAGCCGCGGTGCACCGGCGCGGCCGGCGCGCCATTGCATCATCACCGCAGCGCCCCCATTTCATCCGCTCGGAAGCGGTACGCCGCGCCCGCCGCGCTATTGCATCAACACGGAAGCGGTGCGCCGCGCCCGCCGCGCTATTACATCAGCACGGACGCGCTGCGCAGCGCCCGCCGCAGCTCGGTAGCCACCTGCGCGCGGACCGGTTCCGACACGAAGCCGCCGACCTCCACCTTGACGCCGCGCGCTTCGAGCACGATGAGTGCGCGCCGCCGCGAGGGCAGGGCGATGCGCGTCCAGTACGGGTCCAGCCGGATCTGTTGGCGCCGTCCGCATTCGATCCGCTCGACCAGCAGGCAGCCGTCGGACAGGCAGATATGCTCGCAGTCGGTGGCGTGGCGGGCGTAATGCAGCAGCGCCAGTACCAGAGCGGCCATCGTCAACAGCGCAAACAGCAACACCATCCAAATGCCGTGCAAGGCGAAGGCGGCGCCGACGGCCAGCATCAGCGCGCACAGGGCGCCATACACCCGCGCCGAGTCGCGCGGGCTAAGCGAACAGTTACGGGGCAGGTGCCATTCGCACATGGGACATGCCCCGCAGCGCCCTCAGCGCACCGTCGGTGGCGTGTCGAAGGTGTGGAACGGGGCCGGGCTGGGCACCGTCCACTCCAGCCCTTCCGCGCCTTCCCACGGTTTGGCCGGCGCCGGTTCCCCGCCACGGATGGCCGGCAGCACCACGAAGAACAGCCAGTACACCTGGGTCAGCCCGAACAGGAAGGCGCCCGCCGAGGTCAGGAAATGGAAATCGGTGAACTGCGCGGCGTAGTCGGCATAGCGCCGTGGCATGCCCGCCAGCCCCAGGAAATGCATGGGGAAAAACGTCACGTTGACCCACACCAGCGAATTCCAGAAGTGGATCTTGGCGCGCCGTTCGTTGTACAGGTAGCCGGTCCACTTGGGCACCCAATAGTAATAGCCGGCGAACAGGCTGAACAGAGAGCCGGCCACCAGCACATAGTGGAAGTGGGCCACGACATAATAAGTGTCGTGCACCGCGATATCGATCGGCACGATCGACAGCAGCACGCCGGACAGCCCGCCGATGGTGAACACCCAGATGAAGCCGATGGCAAACAGCATGGGCGCTTCGAACGTGATGGAGCCGCGCCACATGGTGGCGATCCAGTTGAACACCTTTACGCCCGTGGGCACGGCCACCAGCATGGTGGCGTACATGAAGAACAGCTGCGCCGTCACCGGCATGCCGGTGGTGAACATGTGGTGGGCCCAGACGATGAACGAGACGATGGCGATGGCCGCGGCGGCGTACACCATCGAAGCGTAGCCGAACAGCGGCTTGCGGGCGAACGCGGGCACGATGTGCGAGATCATGCCGAAGCCCGGCAGGATCATGATGTAGACCTCGGGGTGGCCGAAGAACCAGAACAGGTGCTGGAACATGACCGGGTCGCCGCCGCCGGAGGCATTGAAAAAGGTGGTGCCGAAATGGCGGTCGGTGAGCAGCATGGTGACCGCGCCGGCCAGCACCGGCATGACGGCGATGAGCAGATAGGCCGTGATCAGCCAGGTCCAGCAGAACATGGGCATTTTCATCAGGCCCATGCCGGGCGCGCGCATGTTCAGGATGGTGGTGATGATGTTGATGGCGCCCATGATCGACGAGGCGCCCATCAGGTGCACGGCGAAGATGGCCAGGTCCATGCCCACGCCCATCTGCAGCGACAGCGGCGGGTACAGGGTCCAGCCCGACGCGGTGGCGCCGCCGCTGGTGAAAAACGCCGCGCCCAGCATCAGCGCGGCCGGCGGCAGCAGCCAGAACGAGAAATTGTTCATGCGCGCAAAGGCCATGTCGGAGGCGCCGATCTGCAGGGGCACCATCCAGTTGGCGAAGCCGACGAAGGCCGGCATGATGGCGCCGAACACCATGATCAGGCCGTGCATGGTGACGAACTGGTTGTACAGCTCGGGATAGAAAAACTGCAGGCCGGGCTGGAACAGTTCGAGCCGGATCAGCAGCGCCAGCACGCCGCCGCCCATGAACATGATCAGGGCGAACCACAGGTACAGGGTGCCGATGTCCTTGTGATTGGTGGCGTACAGCCAGCGGCGCCAGCCATGCGGATGCGCGTGCGCGCCGAGCACATCGGGGGGCGCGATGATAGCGTCGGTGCCACCGTGAACAGTCATGCCACACTCCCGCAAATTGACGTCGACACCGGGTCGGCGAGGTCGGAATGGAACAACCTGGACGGCCCGTCAAGGTCGGTCAAGGTCCGTCAGTCAGGTCCGACTATAGCGAGGGGCGGGGCCGGCACGATAGCGCCGGCGGAGGCGTTTGCGTTATATCAAGCGGCGGTGCGACGCGCCGATCGGCTCAGAACTCGGGCCCTAGCCGTGCGGTCGAACCCTCGACGACGGTGGCGCTGAAGTGGCGCTGCTCGGCAACCAGGGTGCCGTGGCGTATCAGGGTGGTCAGCATGTCGCTGGCGGCGGCGGTCATGCTGTGCACGGGCTGGCGCAGGGTGGTCAGGTTGTAGCTGAGCCAGTCCGACGCGGCGATGCCGTCCAGGCCGGCCACGGACATCCGATTGGGCACGTCCAGCTTCAGGTCGTGGCGGGCCGCGTCCAGGCAGCCGATGGCGCCGATGTCGGTGCCGCAGATGACGGCGTCGGGCGCTCGCCCGAGGCGCTCGACGATGTCGCGCAGGCCGCGCGCGCCGCTGGCGTAGTCGTAGCCGCCGGGCACCACCAATGGCGCGGCCAGGCCCAGCTCGGCCAGGCGCTCGATCACGCCCTGCTTGCGTCTGGTGGCCACCAATGAAGTGGCGGGGCTGTCGATCAGGGCGAAGGTTTTGTGGCCGGCCGCGGCGAGCCGGGTGGTGATCAGGCGCGCGGCGGCTTGCTGGTCGCACAGCACGGCGGGGGCCAGGTGGTCGTCGTCACTGCGGTTGAACATGACGAACGGAATCTGGCGCCGCTCGAATTCGGCCATTTGCTCCGTCGACAGATTGGCCACGACCACGGCGCCGTCCACAGTATGTTGCCACACCTCGGCCAGGGTGCGGTCGACCTGGCTTTCATTGGCCATGCTGAACAAGACGATGCGCATGCCGCGCAGGGCAAATTCCCGGCTCAGCTCCGACAACACTTCGGGGTAATGCAAGGTGAACTGACTGGAGATGATCAAGGCGACCAGGTTGGAACGGCGCGTGATCAGGCTGCGCGCCGCCGCGTTGGGTGTGTAGTCGAGCTGCCGGGCGGCCTGCATGACGCGGGCAAAGGTGTCTTTCGACACACTGGCGCCCGGCTTGAAGCAGCGCGACACGGCCGACTGCGACACGCCGGCCGCCAGCGCCACGTCGTACGAGGTCACCCGGCGTGCCGGGGCGCGCAAGCGCAGCGGCGATTCGGTGGACTCGAAACAGTACGGCGGGGCGGTGATGGTCATCGTGGGCGGATCGGCAGTATCAAACAAAGCAACAACAAGGCAACAACGAGGCAACAACGAGGCAACAACGAGGCAACAACAAAACAACGCCGAGTCTAACAAAAATATTGCCGTATGGCAACTGCAATCACCGCCAACATTGCCGCTAGTCGAAGCGAATGTGCACCCAGCCGGCACTGCGCTGTCCGCCGGCATGGTAGACCGCTTCGATACTGTTGCCATCCGGGTCGAGCAGGCTGGCGGCATAGCAGCCCGGGTGCTGGGCATGTTCGCCGGGCGCGCCGCTGGCGATGCCGCCGTTGGCCAGTCCCTGCGCGTAAAACGCGTCCACCATGGCGCGGCTGTGCGCCTGCAGGCCCAGGCGATGGCGCCCGGACAGAATCCGCTGCGGGTCGGCGCGCGCGGGCGTGGTGACGAACAACTCGTCGGCCCAGAAAAAGTCCACCCCGCTGCCCCCCATGGGGATGCCCAGCGCCTTTAAAATTTCTGTATAAAACGTCTGGGCGGCGCCCAGGTCGCGCACCACCAGTTCGACGTGGTCGATCAGGCGTCCACGGTAAAGATCCGGCGTTTCCATGCTGCGTTCCTTTCCATCAGTGGTGACCTTCAAGCATTCGCGAACCCCGCTGGCGCGGGGTGATCGATATCTGGATATGACCGCGCCGCGGCCGCCCCGTTCCGAGGCGACGCCAGCGGCCCGGCCGGCCGGGCAGGGCAGCGCTGTTGCAAATTTGCTGCGCAGGACCGGGCCCGGCGGCAACTCAGGCGCGCACATCTGGTAAAATACCGCCCCTCACGGTAAAGGGTCCCATGGCACAAGCTTGCGGCGTCGATTTCGGCACCTCCAATTCCACGGTCGGTCTGGTGCGTCCCGGCCACCCGACCCTGCTCGCGCTGGAAGACGGCAAGGCGACCTTGCCATCGGTGGTGTTTTTTAACGCCGACGATGACGAGGTCAGCTACGGCCGCGCCGCGCTGGCAGGCTATCTGGCCGGCTACGACGGGCGCTTGATGCGCTCGCTCAAAAGCTTGCTGGGCACCACCCTGATCGACGGCCAGACCGAGGTCGGCGGGCGCGCGTTGCCGTTCCGCATGCTCATCACCCAGTTCATCGGCGAAATCAAGCGCCGCGCCGAGCAGCAATCGGGCCAGTCGCTCACCTCGGCCGTGTTCGGCCGTCCCGTGTTCTTTATCGACGACAGCGCCGCCGCCGACCAGCTGGCCCAGGACACGCTGTCCGAGATCGCCTTGTCGGTGGGCTTCAAGCATGTCGCCTTCCAGTACGAGCCGATCGCCGCCGCCTTCGACTACGAGTCGCAGATCGACCGTGAGGAACTGGTGCTCATTGCCGACATCGGCGGCGGCACCTCGGACTTTTCGCTGGTACGCCTGTCGCCCGAGCGCGCCAGGCGGGCCGAGCGGCGCGACGACATCCTGGCCACCGGCGGCGTGCACATCGGCGGCACCGATTTCGACAAATACCTGAGCCTGTCGTCGGTGATGCCGCTGCTGGGTTACCAGAGCCTGCTGAATAAC
>CALRYE020000210.1:0-10256 GCA_943372275.1 Janthinobacterium lividum | reverse complement strand
CAGCGCGGCCGGGGGCGCACTGCCCTGCCAGAAATGCTGGACGATGCCCGCGTGGTATGGCGCCAAAATGGGAGCATCGGCGAACCATGGCAGCAGCATGCCGACAAAAAAATGAGCGGCAATGGCGCCGTAGATCCACAGGACGGCTGCGCTGCGCGCTCTGGAGCCCGCTACCACAACGCTCTCCTGCAGGCACCGCTGTCGCAGTCTGGCAGACGCAGCCCCAGCAAGCGCGACAGGCGGTGACGGTTGCGGGCAAAGCAGCGGTATCCCGGCAGCGCCAGCGTACGCAGCAGCGGCGTGCGCAGCGGCAGCGTCATCCAACCGAGGTGCACGGCTTCAAAAGTGGCGCAGATGGTGGCGACCCCGGTCAGCACGGTGCCGTCGGCGCGCTGGCTATGCAACTCGCCATTGACCGCGGCCATGTCCGTGCCCAGCACAGCAGGATCGAATCCGGGGCTGGTGATGTCGACAAACCCCAGCCGGCTGGCGCGGTCGACCCGGCGCAGAAAGCCGACGTGCCTGACGCACAGGGGGCAGTTGCCGTCGTAATACAGGGTCAGTTCGGCGTTCATGACGCCCCCTTGCCGTCGCGCCCCAGCAGACCGGCCAGTTTGCCACCCATCTTCAGCATGGTCTGCAAAGTGGCCGGCGGCAGGTGCTTGTAGTCGTCGTAGGTCGAGGCCAGCATTTCCAGGAACGCCAGCGTGTCGTTCATGCGCGCCAGCGTGGCCGGTTCCAGCTGCCGGTCTTCGCGGCCTTCGATGGCGCAGTCGCGCAGCACGCCCAGGGTCGGATCGATTTCGCGACGTTTGCGCTCTTCCACGATGACGCGGAAGATTTCCCACACATCCTGCAAGGCCACGAAATGGTCGCGCCGGTCGCCCATCAGGTGGGTCACGCGGATCAGCTTCCAGCTTTGCAGTTCCTTCAGGCTGTTGCTTACGTTGGAGCGGGCTACGCCCAGCGATTCGGCGATATCTTCCGCCGTCAGCGGGTTCTGGGCCAGGAACAGCAAGGCGTGGATTTGCGCCACGGTGCGGTTGACGCCCCATTTGGTGCCCATCTCGCCCCAGTGCAGGATGAATTTCTCAGCGGTCGGCGCCAGGTTCATGATTTCTCTCGTTTCGCTAATTTCTGTAGACAGAGAAATTAAACGCCGAATCGGGACCGATGTCAAACGGTATCGTCACATGTTCTGAGAATGGTGTTTGGGAAGGCGAACTTCGGGTGCGGCACAGGCGCTCAGCGCGCGGCGGCGCCCTTGGCTCTGTCTTTGTCTTTGTCTTTGTCTTTGTCTTTGTCGCCAGCTTTGTCCTTGGGCGGCGGCGGCAGCGGCGTGGCCGACTCCGTGGGCGTGTCGTTCACGCCCAGCACCTGCACAAAGATTTCGTTCTGCTTGATCATGTTCAGTTCGAAGCGGGCCCGTTCCTCGACGGCGCCGGTGCCATCCTTGAGGTCGCGCACTTCGGACTCGAGCTTGTCGTTGCGGGCTTTCAGTTCCAGCGTCTTCTTGTTGCCGTTGGCAAACTGCGTCTCCAGCTCGCCGACACGCAGCCAGCCACCCTTCCCCAGCCATAATGGAAACTGGATGATGATCAGCAGTGCCGCGAGGGCGAGCGTAATGAGGCGCATGGCAATTCTCACCGGCCAGCAGGGCTGGCCGGTTCCAACAAATTACTTCAGGTTGTAAAACGCGCTGCGGCCTGGGTAGCTGGCGATGTCGCCCAGATCTTCTTCGATGCGCAGCAGCTGATTGTACTTGGCCATGCGGTCCGAACGCGACATCGAGCCGGTCTTGATCTGCAGGGCGTTGGTACCGACGGCGATGTCGGCGATGGTCGAATCTTCCGTCTCGCCCGAACGGTGCGAGATCACGGCCGTGTAACCGGCGCGCTTGGCCATTTCGATGGCGGCGAAGGTTTCGGTCAGGGTGCCGATCTGGTTGATCTTGATCAGGATCGAGTTGGCGATGCCTTTCTCGATGCCCTCTTTCAGGATCTTGGTGTTGGTGACGTACAGATCGTCGCCCACCAGCTGGACTTTCTTGCCCAGACGGTCCGTCAGGATTTTCCAGCCGTCCCAGTCGCCTTCGTGCATGGCGTCTTCGATCGAGATGATCGGATACTTGTCGCACCAGGTTTCCAGCATGTCGGTGAATTCGGTTGCGGTCAGCTGCAGGCCTTCGCCTTCCAGGTGGTACTTGCCGTCCTTGTAGAACTCGCTGGCGGCGCAATCCAGGCCCAGCGCGATCTGCGTGCCCGGCTCGTAGCCGGCCTGCTCGATGGCTTGCATGATCAGCTTGATGGCTTCTTCATGGTTGGCCACCGACGGGGCGAAACCGCCTTCGTCGCCGACCGAGGTGGCCAGCTTGTTTTCGTGCAGAATCTTTTTCAGCGTGTGGAAGATCTCCGCGCCGTAACGGATCGCTTCCTTGAAACTAGGCGCGCCGATTGGGATGATCATGAATTCCTGGATGTCCAGGTTGTTGTCGGCGTGCGCGCCACCGTTGATGACGTTCATCATCGGCACGGGCAGCTGCATGGCGCCCGAACCGCCGAAGTAGCGGTACAGCGGCAGGCCGGCTTCTTCGGCGGCGGCCTTGGCCACGGCCATCGACACGGCCAGCATGGCGTTGGCGCCCAGGCGGCTCTTGTTTTCGGTACCGTCCAGGTCGATCAGGGTGCGGTCCAGGAACGCCTGTTCATTGGCGTCCAGGCCCATGATGGCTTCGGAGATCTCGGTGTTGATGTTCTCGCAGGCTTGCAGCACGCCCTTGCCGAAGTAACGGTTCTTGTCGCCGTCGCGCAGCTCGATGGCTTCGCGCGAGCCGGTCGAGGCGCCGGACGGCACCGCGGCCCGGCCCATCACGCCCGATTCCAGCAGAACGTCGCATTCGACGGTAGGGTTGCCGCGCGAATCCAGAATTTCGCGGCCGATAATATCAACGATAGCACTCATTGCGTTTCTCCAATTAGGTACGAAAACAAAGGTAAGAAAACAAAGGTAAGAACACCAAGGCAGGACAGGCGGGCCGGTTCGCCAGGAACCGGCCGGAAGTCGCACCAGGGACAGCAGAGGGTGCCGTGCGCATTAGCGCACCGGGAAGTGATGCACCAGACCGTCAGGCGCCTGGCGACAACGCACTAGGCCGTAAAGCTGGTCTCAAGGAAGCCGGCTTGCTTGACCACGCGATCGAGATCGACGAGGACCGACAGCAGTTCCTTCATGCGTCCCAGCGGGACCGCGTTGGGTCCGTCGGACAGCGCTTGCGCCGGGTTAGGGTGCGTTTCCATGAACAGCCCGGCGATACCGGCTGCCACGGCTGCGCGCGCGAGCACCGGGATGTGTTCGCGCTGGCCACCTGAGGAGGTGCCCTGTCCGCCCGGCAGCTGTACCGAATGGGTCGCATCGAACACGACCGGGCAGTTCGATTCCCGCATGATCGCCAGTGAGCGCATGTCGGAAACCAGGTTGTTGTAGCCGAAAGACACGCCGCGCTCGCAGGCCATGAAGTTGTCCGGATTGAGACCGGCGTCTTTGGCGGCAAGGCGGGCCTTGTCGATGACGTTCTTCATGTCGCCGGGCGCGAGGAACTGGCCCTTCTTGATATTGACCGGCAGGCCGGACTGGGCGCAGGCGACGATGAAGTCGGTCTGGCGGCACAGGAAGGCGGGCGTTTGCAGCACGTCGACGACGGCCGACACCGCGGCGATTTCTTCGATCGAATGGATGTCGGTGAGCACCGGCACGCCGATTTCGCGCTTGACGTCGGCCAGAATTTCCAGGCCCTTGTCCATGCCGGGGCCGCGGAACGAGGTGCCCGAGGAACGGTTGGCCTTGTCGAACGACGATTTATAGATGAACGGAATGCCCAGCGCCGAGGTGATTTCCTTCAGCGTGCCGGCCGTGTCCATGGCCATCTGGCGCGATTCGATCACGCAGGTGCCGGCGATCAGGAAGATCTGCTGATCGAGGCCGACGTCAAAACCGCAAAGCTTCATGCTGCATCTCCTTGCAGGACCAGTTCCACCGGCGCCAGTGCGGCCGCCTTGGCCTGGCTGTGCGCGGCCTTGTGCGCCAGCGCCGCGCGGATGAACGAGGTGAACAACGGGTGACCGGTGCGCGGAGTCGACTTGAACTCCGGATGGTACTGCACGCCCATGTACCACGGGTGCGCATTGTCACCGGTGCGCGGCAGTTCCATGATCTCGCACAGATCTTCGGTCGGGGTGCGCGCCGACACCACCAGGCCGGCCGCTTCGACGCGGGCCAGGTACTGGTTGTTGGCTTCGTAGCGGTGACGGTGGCGCTCGGTCACGACGCTGCCGTAGATCTCGGCGGCCAGGGTGCCCGGGTTGACGGCGCAGGTCTGCGCGCCCAGGCGCATGGTGCCGCCCAGGTCGGACGTCTCGTCGCGCTTTTCGACCTTGCCGTCGTGGTTCTGCCACTCGTTGATCAGGGCCACGACCGGCTGGTCGGTGTCGATGTCGAACTCGGTCGAATTGGCGTTGGCCAGACCGGCTTTATGACGCGCGTATTCGATCAGCGCCACCTGCATGCCCAGGCAGATGCCCAGGTACGGGATCTGGTTTTCGCGGGCGTAACGGGCCGCCATGATCTTGCCTTCCACGCCGCGCTTGCCGAAGCCGCCAGGCACCAGAATGGCGTCGAACTTGGCCAGGTGCTCGCAGCCGCGCGTTTCGATGTCTTCCGAATCGATGTATTCGATGTTGACCTGACTTTCCGTGTGGATGCCGGCGTGGCGCAGCGCTTCGGTGAGCGACTTGTACGACTCGGTCAGGTCGACATACTTGCCGACCATGCCGATGGTGACGGATTCTTTCGGGTTTTCCAGCGCGTAGATCAGCTTGGTCCACATGGACAGATCGGCCGGCGGCGCTTCGATGCCGAGTGCGTCAAGGATGATCGCGTCCAGGCCCTGGTCGTGCAGCATCTGCGGAACTTTGTAGATGGTGTCGGCATCCCATACGGAGATGACGGCCGCCTCTTCCACGTTGGAGAACAGCGAGATCTTGGCGCGCTCGTCGTCCGGAATCGGGCGGTCGGCGCGGCACAGCAGCGCGTTGGGCGAGATGCCGATTTCGCGCAGCTTTTGCACGCTGTGCTGGGTCGGCTTGGTCTTCAGTTCGCCGGCCGAGGCAATAAACGGCACCAGGGTCAGGTGCACGAACGCGGCCGACTTGCGTCCGGCGCGCAGCGACAGCTGGCGCGCCGCTTCCAGGAACGGCAGCGATTCGATGTCGCCCACGGTGCCGCCGATCTCCACCAGCGCCACGTCCACGCCTTCGGCGCCGCGGTAGATGTAATCCTGAATTTCGTTGGTGATGTGCGGAATGACCTGCACGGTCTTGCCCAGGTACTCGCCGCGGCGTTCCTTGCGGATCACCGATTCGTAAATCTGGCCGGTCGTGAAGTTATTCACCTTGCGCATGCGGGTGCTGATGAAGCGCTCGTAGTGGCCCAGATCCAGGTCGGTCTCGGCGCCGTCGTCGGTGACGAATACCTCGCCGTGCTGCATGGGACTCATGGTGCCCGGATCGACGTTGATGTACGGATCGAGCTTGAGCATGGTGACTTTAAGACCGCGCGATTCGAGGATGGCGGCGAGCGAGGCGGCGGCAATCCCTTTACCCAGGGAAGAGACGACACCACCGGTGACGAAGACAAATTTGGTCATTGCTGATAGTGCCGAACGGCACGTGCGGGAAATTGAAATTATACCTTAAATGAGACATTACTGCCGCTAAACAAGGCAAAAAGCGCCAACGGCGGGCTACCCGCCGGGGCCCGTAGGCGCGAATACCACAGCAGCAACAATATTTGCATTTGGAAACCTTATCTGGGCTACACTATTATCAATCCCTTAACGACAAGAGGTTATCGATGTTTGGCAACCTGCCAGTAGCGCGCCGTGCGATCCACGGCGCCGACGCGGCCAACGACAGCGACGTGGCGCCCGATGCAGGCCCGCAAACATACCAGTTCAGCTTCACCGGCAGCGGCGCCGAATACTTTCGCATCTGGATCGTCAACCTGACGCTGACCATCCTCACGCTCGGCGCGTATTCGGCCTGGGCCAAGGTGCGCCGGATTCAGTATTTCCACCGCAATACCGCGCTGGCCGGGGCCGTGTTCGACTTCGACGGCGATGCCCGGGCGATTCTGCGCGGCCGCGTGCTGGCCGTGATCCTGCTGGCGGCCTACCATTACGCATTCGGTTTTTCGCTGCTGTTCGGACTGGTGGTCATCGCCGGGCTGCTGCTGGCAATTCCCTACCTGATGCGCGGCGCCCTGCGCTTTCGCCTGCACAATACCCGCTACCGCGGCTTGCGCTTCGGCTTTACGGGCGACACCGGCCCGGCGTATGGCGCCTACCTGCCCGTGATGCTGTTGCTGGTGCTGCCGGCAACGCTGGCGGCGCTGCAGGTCAAGCCCGGCACAATGTGGCTGGTGCTGGTGCCGTTTTACTTGCTGTGGCCGCTGCTGCATGCGCGCATGAAACGCTATCAGCACGGCCACCTCGCCTACGGCGCGCTGGCATCCACCTTCGAGCTCAGCAGCGGCGCCTTTTACAGGATTTACCTCAAGGCGGTGGGCATGGGCGTGGCCGCCATCGCCGCGCTGGTCCTGTTCGGCGTTCTGCTGGGCATGGCCGCCAGCCTGTTCAAACTGGGCGACCTGAAGCACGCAACCTATCTGCCGATCATCGCCGGCCTGCTGTCGGTCTACCTGATTTACTTGTTCACCGGCCCCTATCTGCAAGTCCGGCTGGGCAACCTGGTGTGGAACAAGACGGCGTTTCCCGGCGTGCAGGTGGTCTCGACCATGTCGGCGCGCGCCTTCATGCAACTGCAGGTGGCGAACACCTTGCTGACCCTGCTGACCCTGGGTCTGTTCCGCCCGTTCGCCGCCGTGCGCACCTATCGGTACCGGCTGGACCACATCACCGTCAGCGGCGACGCCGACCTGGAAAGCATGCTGGCCGCGCGCGCCGCGACCAGCGGCAGTGCCAATGCGGACGGTGTCGCCGACTTCCTCGGCGTCGATTTATCCTGGTAGGAGCAGCGCATGACGACCTCTTTCATTGCAGCCAGCGACTTCATCGCAGCCGCCGCTTCGCCTGCCGCCGAGAACACCGTTCCCGTCAACTATTTCGACGGCCGCTCGGCGCGCCTGCACCCGGTGCAGCTGGATGTGTCCGGCGGCACGCTGACCCTGACCGGCGCGGGCGTGGACAAGTCCTACGGCGTGGGCCAGGCCCGCCTGGCCGAAGCGTTCGCCAGTGGACCCTGCATCGTCGACTTCGACGATGGCGCCCGGCTCGAAGCCGGGCCCGCCGCGCGCGCCGCGCTGGAACGGGCGCTGGGCTACCGGCCGGGCCGGGTGGCACGCTGGCAACAGCGCTGGCCCGTCGCGCTGGGGTCGCTCGTGCTGCTGGTGGCAACGCTGGGCGCGGCCCTCAAGTGGGGCATTCCGGCCGCGGGCGAGCGCATCGTGGCGATCACGCCGGCGTCGGTCGACATCACCATCGGCGACCGCCTGGAGCGTGGCGTGCGCGGCAAGGTGCTGTTCCGCAGCCGCCTGAGCGACGAGCGCATTGCCGAGGTGCAGGCGATTTTCCACAGCGTGATGCCGGCCCGTCCCCGTATTCCCATCACGCTCAAGGTGATGGAGATGCGCCGGCGGCCGCCCAACGCCATGGCGCTGCCCAACGGCACGGTGGTGATGACGGACGCGCTGATACTGCATGTGCTGGGCAAATCGGATCAGCTGGACGAATACATGCGTGCGCAGCTGGCCGGCGTGCTGGCGCACGAGATCGGCCACGTGCAGGGCCGCCACGGCATGCGCGCGCTGGCGCGCTCGTCGCTGACCGCGATCGGCGCCGCCGCGCTGTTCGGCGACTTCAGCACCGTGGTGGCGCTGGCGCCGACCCTGCTGCTGCAACTGGATTATTCGCGCACCATGGAAACCGAGGCCGACGTCTACGCCGTGCGGCGCATGCACGCGATCGGGCTCTCCACCATTCCGCTGGCCGACCTGTTCGACAGCCTGATGCCCAGGAATGTCGACAAGGATCAGAGGCCGGCGTGGCTGGTGGATCACGCGGGCTACCTCAGTTCGCATCCGCCGTCGGACACGCGCGAAGCCCTGTTCCGTGCGGCGCCTGCGACCGGTGGCGATGGGGAGATGTAGTGCAGGCGGGCTGCGATTGATACTCAGGCGCCGCAGTTCAGTTCAGTTCAGTTTAGTTCAGTCGTGCCGGCTGGCACGTGGCGCAGACGGCATGGGCGGAGCCGTCCTGGTGGGCGCAGCGGTTCTCCCGGCGGATTGCGGACAAGCGTTTTGCCAGGCGTAGCAACTGGTCGCAAGAAATGCGGCCGCGCCGATACGCCAGGGCCGTCATGCCGCCCATGGCGAGCAAGGAATGTTGGCAGCAAGAACCGATACATGCCAGCACTTCCATACCGGCACTGAGTTGTTCATAGCTAAGTGGTACGCCCTCGTCGGTCAAGTTCACGTCGTTCCCGTTGCAAGTTTCCGCATCATGTTGATTGCCCGCCAAAAGGAACGCGCGAGCCGATGAATGCTCGACTGTAGCGATTCATCGCGGGGCTGTCGGTAACGGGTATTACATTGCCGACAAATCTTTTGTGCCCAGCATGGTCTCGATCTGCTGACGCCCCAGCGCATAGCATTCGCAGGCCGACTGCTCCAGGCCGTCACGGTTCACGATCGCCATGTGGCCACGGTGATACTTGAGAAAACCGGCTTGCTGGAACGCCCCCGCGACCAGGCTGATCTGGGGCCGGTGTACGCCCAGCATGTCGGCCAGAAATTCCTGGGTCAGATCGAATTCGTCGCTGTGCACGCGGTCGTGGGTCATCAGCACCCAGCGCGCGAAGCGTTCCTCGATGCTGTGCAGACGGTTGCAGGCCACCGATTGCGACACGCTGGCCAGATACGCGCGCAGGTAGGCGTAGGCGATGCGGTTCAGGGGCGCGCCCGGCACGACGGCGCTGTGAAAGTCGGCGATGCTCATGCGCAGGGCTGGTCCGGACACCTGGCACAGGGACAAATCCGACCAGTGCGTGGCGCCGATCAGCGCGTCGATGCCATGAAAACCCTCGTCGCCGATGGTGCCCACTTCGACGGCCTGGCCGGCGCGCATCAGCGACAACACCGACAGCACCGCGCCGGTGGGAAAATAAACGAAATCGATCAAGCCGCCGCGATGCCCCAGGATTTGCTTGGCGTCGCAGTGGATCGGGGTGAGCAAGGGCGCGATGGCGGCGAACTCGGTGTGGCTGAGCATCGACAGGAAACGTCCGGGCGGGGATGGTGCGGGTACTGGGTCCAACATGGCTTGCCTCCGTTGCGTGGCAAGCAACTCGCGATGCAAGTCTGGTTCGTGTCACCTGCTCATCATAGGCCATTCTGAGCAATACGAGCGATTCCCACAGGAATTGACGCAAATCGGCAGGGGGCCGACCACGGCGCGCGAAATGTGTGTGACAGCGAACAGACCCGGCCGCGTGCGGCGCTCATTCTGTGGCTTTACTTATGGAGGTCAACATGTCCTACGAAGAACGCGATGCCTACGGCATGTATATCGACAAAGGCCACAAAGGCCCGGGTCCTGAGCTGATGGGTGCCGACACCCTGATCGGCGACCATGTCCACAATTTGAAAAACGAACACCTTGGCGAGATCAAGGAAATCATGCTCGACATGCGCACCGGCAAAATCGCCTATGCGGTGATGTCGAGCGGCGGCGTGCTGGGGATCGGCGAGAAGCTGTTTGCCGTGCCATGGGAAGCGTTGACCCTGGATACCGAGCACAAGCGTTTCACCATGAACGTCGAGAAAGACCATGTCGAGAACGCCCCCGGCTTCGACACCGACAACTGGCCCGACATGGCCAGCCAGCAATGGGCCAGTGAGATTCACGGTTATTACGGCACGCGCGCGCGCCAGTAACAAGCCATAGCGGCGCGCTGTGGTGCGCTGTAGCGTACTGCGGCGTCCTGTGGCACCCGGTAGCGTGCTATGACGTGGTGTTAGTGTCCCCCGAGAACCGTCGTCCTCGCGAAGGAGGGTGTCGCAGAACACGCATTTATTTCAAAACCACTGCCATTTGCTCCGTCATCCCCGCGAAAGCGGGGACCCATGCTGAGCATGCAGCACTATGGAAGCCGGCTCAGCATGGGTTCCCGCATGCGCGGGAATGA
>CALRYE020000209.1:0-10261 GCA_943372275.1 Janthinobacterium lividum | reverse complement strand
CGCAGGCGCCTGGCACATGCGCAACCTCAGTGGCGCCCGGCCGGTAACGCTGGCACGCGCCGGGGGCGAGCGTCGCATCGGCAGCACGGCGCTACAGGCCGGCCAGCAGTTTCGCATCGGCGCCGCCCTGTTCACCGTCAAACCGGACGATGCCGGCACGCTCAGTTTCACCAGCGGCAGCGACCACTGGCGCTACGATGGCGCGACCGTACGCCGCAATAGCGCGGCGCAGCCGCCATGCGCCGACGCCAGCGTGCCCGCCCGCGTGCTGGGTTTCTGGAACCGCGCCATGCCGCGCATGCTCGATATTGCGCGGCCTATGAGCTTCGGCGGCAATCTCCATTGCGGCAACCGCATCGGCATCGAATGGGTCGCCGCCGGCAGTGCCACGCTGGGCCGCAAAGGCGGCGAGCTGCTGCTTACGCCCGCCGCCGGCGCTGCGCGCGCGCCGCTGCTGGTGAGCGATGCGCGCGGCAGCGTCGACCTGACCCAGGCCGAAGAGGCACTGTCCGGCGCCTCTGCCCTGGTCGCGGGCCGCACGCGCTACGCGCTCGGCATCGATGCAGGTCGCCTGACCTTGCATCCGCAGCGCCGCGTTGCCTTGTTCACCGAAGCGCAGGTCCAGCTGCCCAGCCAGGTCAGCTGGACCTGGCAGCGCCGCGCCGACTGGTCGCTGCCCCTGTCTCCCTTTCTGGGACTCGGGGCGCTGGTAGCGACGTTGGCAGCCGCACTGCTGTGGATGCGCGCGCCGGCAGCCGTGCGCAATGCCGTCGCCTGCAGCGCGCTGGTGGCCTGCGCCGGCGTGGCCTCGCTGCTGCTCCAGCGCGCCGGCACGCCGCCCGGCGCGGGTATCTCCATGCTGCTGGGCTGGTCCGCGCTGGCCTGCTTCCTGCTCGCGCCGGGGCGACTGACCTTGGCGACCGCCGCCGGCTTGCTGTTGCTGGCGACCGGCCTGCTGGCGCAGCTGGAACTGGGACTGGGCGCGCTGGAATCGTCGTGGCTGCGCCACTTCCACAAGACGGTGGCGCTGATGGCCATCGGCCTGGGGCTGGGCACCGAGCTGCGCCTTCAGCTGCGCGGGCGCAGCGCGGCGCCGCAGAGCCGGGTGGAATGGACGCTGGCCGTGCTGGCCGCGGCCGCCCTGGCTGCCCTGCTGCTGCAGGTCGCGCTGGGCGACGAGACGGGCGTATTCGACATGCAGCCGGTGGAGTTCGCCAAGGTCGCCCTGACCGCGCTCACGGCCCACTGCCTGGCCGTCGGTCTGGGCTGGGATGCCGCCACGCCGCGCCGTGACCGGCTGTCCGTGCGCTGGTTTCGCCTTGGCGCGCCGGCCCTGCTGTTCGCCGCCCTGCTGGGACTGGCGCTGGTGCAGGTCGACGATTTTTCGCCCTTGATCCTGCTGCTGGTGTGGAGCATGGTCATGGCGCTGGGGTGGTCGGTGGCGGCGCGCAGCTACGCCAGCATGGGCGCGCTGGCCAGCGTCGCGCTGGCCGTGGTGGTATCGATCGCCACGCTGCGCGCAGCGGGCGCCGCGGAAGCGGCGCAGTGGGGTTTTTATGCCGACCGGTTCATGGTGTGGCTCGATCCGGCCAGTCATCCGCATACCGGCCAGCAGCTGCTGATGGCCGCGCAAGCCATCGCCCAGGGCGCGTGGTTCGGCACCGATCAGGCATTGGGGCTGGCTAGCCTGGGCCAGTCGGCCGGCAGCGCCCTGAACATCCCGGCCGTGCAGGACGATTTTGCGCCCTCGTTCTTTATGAACCGCCACGGCCTGGCCGGTGCACTGGCATTGTGGATGCTGCAGGCCGGGTTCGTGGCGGGTCTGCTGCACGCGGCCGCCAGCGCTTTCGCCGCCGGCGCGCGCGCGCGCGACTTCCGCCAGGCCCAGGCCGGCCGCTTCCGCTGCTTCGCCCTGTGCGGCGGCGCCGCCTTCGTGCTGGGCCACCTGCTGCTGTCGTGGGGAACCAATCTGGCGATCTTTCCCATCATGGGCCAGCCCATGAGCTTCTTGTCGGCGGGCGGCAGCCACCTGCTGTTTTTCATCTGCCCCCTGCTAGCGTTCAGTGCCATCAGCGCGCAATCACTCGAGGAGAATCACCATGCCGGTCTACGTCCAACATGAAGTTCTGGGCAAGATTAACGATGTCTTCAACGCCGAAGCGATCTGGCAGGCGCCGGGGCTGGCATTGTTCTCGCGCCGCCCGCTGCTGCGCGACCTGCTGGAACGCTCGCCGCGCGAGCACCGGGGCCGCGCCGCCACGCGCTGCTTCTCGCACGTGACCCTGGTGCTGGCCCAGGACGAGGTGGACGACGACCGCCACCTGACGCGCGGCGCGCGCGTGCGCGACCTGGCGCAGTCGCTTGCGGCATTGCACCAGAAGGATTTCGGCGACCTGCTCGGCGCCGACGAAGTGCGCTACGACGTAGTCGGCGCCGAGTCGCTGGAGCCGGGCGAAGTGCAGGTCAAGTTCGGCCACGCGGTCTATCTGCCGGTTGCCGGTGAAGCGCCTTTATACAGTGTGTCGACCTCGCTCGATGGCGTGCAGTGGAAGCCGGCCTGCGCCATCTATCCCAATCAGCGCCTGGCCCTGATCGGCGCCGATGCCGAATCGGCAAGCCACGCCGTGGCCGGCTGGCCGTTCGGCGCCGGTGCGGCCGGCGGCGCCATCCTGCTGGTCAACGACGGCGCCGGTACACCCATCGAAGTACAGATGCGCCCCAAGCAGGCGCTCGAATGCAGTCATGACGCCGTCAACGGTCATTACATCATCCGCGCCAAGGGCAGCGACGCGCCGCGCCTGCTGATGAAGGTGGCGCGTACCGGCGTGCCGCTGGCCGACAAGCCAGCCGCCGTATGGAAGACCCGCAAGCCGGCCGGCGCGCAAGCCGATGCCGTTGGGGATGCCGTAACGGACGCCGTAACGGACGCCGTAACGGACGCCGACACCGCCATGCCATTGAGCGCGCATGGTGCCGAATACGATGCCACCTACGCCCCCACGACGCAGCCCCCATCGCCTCGGGCCAGCCTGGTGGCTCTGGCGCTGCCGCGCCTGTCGCGCTATCGCGAAACCGGCGCCGTGAGCCTGGATATCGGGCTCGATGCGGCACTGGCGCTGGCCGCGCCGGGCCAGGCTGCCATCAGCTTTTCGGTCGACAGCAGCGACGCGCTGCATGTGCTGACCGCCAGCGGGCGCGAGGCGATCAGCGCGCCGGCCAGCTTCACCCCACCCGGCGGGGGCGCGGTCGAACTGCTGGACGCTCCCGCGGCGATGGCGGACCGCTATTGCGCGCTATTGCGCTTGCCGCAGGGCGTGGCCGCGCCAGTGGCGCGCGGCGCGCGCTTCGTCTTCGGGCGCAATGCGCCGGTGCTCGCTGCGCTACGCGTGCTCGACTCGGCGCGCTTTCTGCGCCATGCCGATGGGGCTGAGGCGGCCAGCGCCGACCGCATCGGCCTGTCGCGCAACGCCTTCAGTTTCGAGCTCACCGCCAGCGGCGTGCAGATCGCCCGCCAGTCGCCATCGCAGGCGCTGTACCACCTCGACGACGCGCTGGCATTCGTGGCGCATATCGGCGACGCGCCGTATGCCCTGCCGGCCGGCCATCACCTGGTGGCGGGCCACTACGTGCTGCGCTTCGACCTGTAAGCGCCAGCATGTCATTCCGACACCGTATCTGGAAACTGTGAGAGCGCCATGCACAACCTGAACTATCCGGCTATTGCCGCCTTCGGCGCGGCATTCGTGGCGACCCTGATCCTGGCCGCCTTCCTGACCCCGGCCAGCTGGTGGAAGCGGCCCAATGTGCGCGCCTTGTCGGTCATGGTGATCGGCACCTGGGCCATCGGCACGCTGCTGGCCGGCCTGGTGCAATCGCCCGCCATCGCCGCAGGGGCGCTGGCAAGCGGCGTGGCGTCCCCGGTCGGCATTGCCGGCAGCGTCACCAAGGCGCCGATGGGCGGCATTGTCTACCGCGCCTACGACGACCTGAATATTCGGGCCGGCACAGGCACGGGCGCGCGCCGGCTGGCGGTCGTGCCGGCCGGCGCGGTCGTGACAGCGACCGGTGAACACGAGGGCGACTGGTGGCAGGTGCGCACGCGCATCGACGGCAAGGTGGTGCAAGGCTGGTCCAGCAGCTTGTGGCTGCGCCGGGCCGACGAATAGCTACCATGCCGCCGGTTCGCCTGACCGATGTCGCCACGGCGTTGTGCGGATAGCATGCCGATCCCCTACCGAATCTGCGCGCTTTGCAACGGCGCGGCCCGTGTGCATTGACCGCATGCCCGGGCGGACCGTAGACTAGGGCTACCATGTCCAAAGATAGCCTGTCCCTGCCCATGTCCGCGCCGCCCCGGCGCGCCAGGGTCCCGCTGTCCCAGCCGCTGCGCCACGCGCGCTACCGGCGCCTGTGGACCGCCAACCTGATTTCCAACCTCGGCACCTGGACCCAGACCTTCGCCTCGGCCTGGCTGATCGCTTCGATGTCCAGCTCCGCCTCGGTCACCTCGCTGGTGCAGACGGCCAGCTACGTGCCGATCTTTCTGTTTGCCCTGTTCGCCGGCGTCATCGCCGACAAGGTCGACCGTCCGCGCTTCCTGTTCTTTTGTAATCTGTTCATGGCCGTGTGCGCGTGCGCGATGGCCGCGCTGGTGGTGAGCGGCCACGCCAGCACCACCCCGATCCTGATCCTGACGTTTTGCCTGGGCACCGGCTCGGCCTTCATCTGGCCGGCCTGGCAAGCGTCCATGGTCGGCCTGGTCGAGCCGGGCGAAGTGGAAGCGGCGGCCACGCTGAACAACCTTAGTTACAACGTGGCCGCCATCGTCGGACCGGCGCTGGGCGGCGTGCTGTTCAACTGGGTCGGTCCGGGCGCGCTGTTCCTGGTCAACGCGCTGTCGTTCGTCGGGCTGCTGGGCGTGTACCTGGCGTGGTGGCGCGAAGGCACGCCGGCGGGCGTGAGCACCGAAGGTTTTCGCGGCAGCCTGGCCACCGGCGTGCGTACCGCGCTGGGTTGCGCGCGCTACCGCTGCATCCTGACCAATGTATGTACCGTGTTCTTCGCCACGATTGCCTTCGCCGCGCTGCTGCCCGTGTTCGTGCGCAGCGTGCTGCACATGGATTCGAGCGTGTTCGGTATTTTGATGGGCAGCCTGGGCGCGGGCGCGGTGCTGGGCGCGCTGGTGCTACCCAGCCTGCGTACACGGGTCGATAAAACCTGCCTGCTGGCGTCCTCGCTGCTGGTGTACGGCGTCATGCTGGCGGCCATGCCGCTGCTGCGTTCCCTGTGGCTGCTGGTGCCGCTGATCGTGGCCGGGGGCATGGCCTGGTCGGCCACCATCTCGACCATGAACGCGGCCGCGCAGCTGGCCTTCCCGGCCCACATCCGCGCCCGCACCCTGTCGATCTATCTGTTCGTCATGGCGGGCGGGTATGCGCTGGGCAGCCTGTTCTGGGGCCACCTGGCCGACCGCTTCGGGGTGCAGGCCGCGCTGGCCGCGGCGGGCGTGTGCGTCATCGTCAATGCCGTGGCGCTGGCCACGGGAAAACAGGAAAACGCCATCTGATCGGCCCTTTGAAATGGCCGCTTCTGCGCTACAGTGCAATCATCGACCATTTCCACACCCGACCATGAGCGCAGCGCTACCCAGCCAGGATTTCGGCCCCCGCATCGACATCGCCGCGCGTTCCTGCGCCGGCGTCGGCCCCGGCGCGCGCCCTGAAAACCAGGATAACTACCTGATGATCGATATCCACGGCGTGGCGCGCTACCTGAAGGATCAGCAGCCATGCCAGGTGCAGCTGGCGGGCTGGCCCGCCGGGCACGCACGCGTGGCGGTACTGGACGGCATGGGCGGCCACGGCCACGGCCGCGAGGCCGCCGAAGCAGTGGCCGCAGGCTTGCTGGACATTCCTGCCTGCGACAGCCTTGACGAACTGACCATGCGCCTGGATGCGCTGCATCTTGGCCTGCAGGCCCGCTTCGCCGATGGCGTCAATCCGGAGCGGCGTCCCGGCACCACCCTCACCCTGCTGGAACTGCGCCCCGGCGCGGCGGCGCTGCTGTATCACGTGGGCGACTCGCGCCTGTACCAGGTGGCGCATGGCCACGCCTCACCCATGACGGTCGACCATGTGCCGGCCACCGCGTTCGCCATGGAAGGCTTGCTGGGCGAGCGCGAATGGTGGGAGCAGGTGCACGGCGAGCACCGTCCGCAGATTTCGCAAGCCTTCATCTTGGGTAATGCATTCGACAACACCGCCGCGCTAAGCGATCCGCTGCACGCGCTTACCGCCGCCGAGCTGCCGGCCTGGCTCGGTCACCTGCCCGACCGGCGCGCCGTCAGCCTGGACCCCGGGGTATTGTATGTACTTGCCACGGACGGCTTCTGGGCCTGCGGCGATCCGGGCGCCTGGCTGCGCCGCTGGCCGCAGCTGTTCGCCGGCGCGGCCAGTGCGGCCGATGCCGTCGACGCCCTGTTCGACGCCATGCACAGCGCACCGCCGCGCCCGCTCCATCCCGATAATCTGACCGCGCTGGTGCTGTTGCCCACGCAACCGTGCGCAAGTTACAACAATGATGTGCCTTCCGGCAAATAATATTCCACGGAAATCCTTTTCGAATGCCACGCTCGGCAAAAAGCGCGTAAGCTCTTGGGTATCTAAGGAGCCGAACAGTTCATGAAACAGTGCAGCAACCCCGCTCATCCGCATTGCACACTCTGGGTTATGCCCGGAGAGCACAACTGCGCCAGCGGCCATGCCCAGCCCTCGTCCACGACGGTGCCGTCCAACGGCGCTCCGTCCAGCTATGAACTGATCACCGCCCTGCGCAGCTCGCGCCCGCCTGTCAATCCATCGGCCGCGCCGTTCATGCCGGTGGCGCCGCTGGAGCGGTTTGCGCCTGCCGAACGGGCGCATTTACATATCAGCGGCTTCGATCCGCGCGCCGCCGGCGGACGCCAGACGCTGAAGGTCGAATTGCGCGGCATGCCCGACGACTGCTCCAAGCTGCTCACCATGCAGCTGCAATCGGCGCTGATCGCCAACGGCAGCGCGCGCCATTCGCTGGTGCGCACCCTGCGCGGTGACTGGCGCGCCATGTTCATCGAATTCTCCTCGCGCGACAAAGAGCACGGCCAGTACCGCATCGACGTCGAACTGTTCTGCCAGAGCGAGGGCAAGGTGTTGCGCAAGTGGGTCAGCACGCTGGTAATCCTGGTGCCGCGCCCCGACGCCACGCTGACCGAGATCCACCAGACCTTCCTGTCCACGCACAAGAACGTGCGCGTGATGGCCGACGACGCCTCGATCGCCCGCGTCAACGCGCAGACGGGCGGCGGGCGGATCGACATCGACGTCCACGCCCGTAACGCCTCGATCGCCAACCTGAATCTGGACGCGGCGCCCGGCAAGGTCGATCTGGGTTTTTCCACCATCGCCTGGGACGAAGACCTGATCGAAGTATCGCTGCCGGCACAGGCCGAGCCGCATCCCCATCCGAGCACGGCGGCGTGCCTGGTCAACGGCTCGCCCGACGCCGGCGCGCAGCGCCAGGTACGTCTGTTCGCCATGCGCGAGTGCGTGCTGGGGCGCTTCGAGCTGTACGACCCGGAGGCCGATGTGCTGCTGACGCACTTCGGCGACGACGGCCAGGACCGCGACGGGCTCACGCGCCGCCTCTCGGGCCGCCATGCGCTGATCCGGCGCGGGCCGAACGGGTTTGAAATCGAAGATGTATCGCGCTATGGGATCCTGCTCGACGGCGTGTGGCCGGGCAAGCACAAGCCGGTGCCGCTGCGCATGGGCATGCGCATTGAACTAACGGCCAGCATCAAGGGCATCGTGGTGCTGAACGTGACGGCCATCATGCCGCATGGTGTGATCATGCACCGCATCGACCAGGGCGCGCAGGCGGAGAGTTTCTATTTTCTGGAGCCGGGCAAGCACCCCGGCTTTCCGCTGGAGCCGTTTGCCGCAGCGCCGCAGGCGATCGTCATGCCCGTGCTGTTCCATCAGAACGGCGGCTTCTGGCACCTGGATCCGGCCACCGGCAAGGAAACCGCGCTCGGGCCGACCGTGTCGCTGGAGCGGCTAAGCCAGCTGCCGCGGCATAACCGCTTCGCCAGCGAGCCGTATCCGGAATGCTGGATCGTGCGCAGCACGCTCAAGCACATTTCCGGCGCGCCCGTCAGCGACATGCACACGGCGTAAGCGCCGCGTTAGCCTGTCAGATACCGTCAAATACAGTGCGTCAGGTCGGCAGCAGCACCAGGAATACAATCCCCGTCCCCAATAGCAGCGCAGCTTGCAGCGCGAACACCGTCACTGGAATCTTGAGCTCGTCTGGAATTCTCATGGCTGCCTCCATCGATGTGAATGACATCACTTGGACTATGGCAAGCGAAGAAAAGTTCGCTCAAGCTTGACGATTTCAGTCGACGATTCCCGGCTCACGATTCCAGATCGCGCGCCACCCGGAATCCCACGATATCGTTGCTGAGCACCGCCGAAAAGCCATTGCGCAAGGCCGAACGCAAGTAGCGCGGGTTGTACAGCCACGATCCGCCGCGCAGCATGCGCCGCCCCTGGTCGCCCCCCTCCACCCAGGCCGCCCCGGTGGTGGGCGCCCCTTCGTAATTGTCGTGCACCACATCCTGCACCCACTCCCACACGTTGCCGTGCATATCGAACAGCCCCCACGGGTTGGGCGCGAAGGTCGACACGGGTGTGGTGCCCTGGCGGTAAGCCCCCTTGGGGCTGCCGTTATACGTGTAATTGCCGTCGTAGTTGGCCAGATCGGGATGGATATCGTCGCCGAAGCTGAACGCCGTCTTGGTGCCGGCGCGGCAGCAGTATTCCCACTCCGCCTCGCTGGGCAAGCGGTAGGTATGGCCGGTCTGCTCGCTGAGCCAGCGCACATACGACTGCGCATCGTGCCAGCTGACCCCGACCACCGGATGCTCGTCGGTCTGGCGAAAACCCGGTGCGGCCCAGTTGATCTCACCGTGCGCCTGCCAGCCGGTGGCGCGCACGAACTGCTTCCACTCGCCCACCGTCACCGGATAGCGCCCCAAGGCCAGCGGCTGCTCGATGCCGACCCAGTGCTGCGGCGTCTCGCGCTCGACCCACGACTTCTGCGATCCCGCCTCCATGGCGCGCTTGCGTTCATGCTCGGGAGAGCCCATCTGAAAGCGCCCGGTCGGGATCAGCACCAGCTGCGGCCCCCGGCCGGTGCCGTCCTTGAAGCGGTCGCGCAGCACGCCATCGGCATCGGCCACCGGTTCGGCCGGCGGCAGCAGCTGTTCCAGTTCGGCGGCGGTGCGCGCGGCCATTTCTGCGCGCGCGCGTTCCTGCTCGGCGCGATAAGCCGCCGCGGCGCGCGTCTGCGCCGCCTTGCGCTGCTGCTCCTCGCGCGCCAGGCGCGCCTGTTCGGCGTCGGCCTCGCGCCGCTCGCGCAATTGCTGGCGCAACGCTTCCTTGCGGTCGCGCCGCAGCGCCTCCTCCGCGGCGCGCTCCAATGCCTCCTGCTCCTTGCGCTGGCGTTCGCGGATCAGTTGGGCCGCGGCCGCCGCTTCCGCCTCCTGCCTGCGCGTGGCCGCCAGTTCCTTCTGCCGGCGCGCCTGGTTGGCCCGCTCCGCTGCCTGCTCCGCCGCCTGCTCCGCCGCCTGCGCGGCGGCGTGCACCTCGGCCTGACGCGCCGCTTCCTCGGCCGATGGTCCGACCGCGCTGCGCAGCGCGTCGAGCAAAGCGCTGACGGTTGCCGGGCGCGCGTCCACATCCATGGCGAAGCCGCTTTCCAGCACCTGCCACTGGCGTTCGGTCAGCGCGTCCGGCTTGGGCGGGTGGTAGGTGGCGCTGCGGGTGCCGTCGAACGGCATGCGCCCCTCGACCATCTGGTAGATCATCACCGCCACGGCGTACACGTCGAGTGCCTGGCTGGGCTGGCGTTGATGGGTGCCCGCTTCCGGCGCGCGGTAGCCGGCCGTGCCGGAGTTGTGCGGCGCCTGCAGGCCAAGCACGCTGGCGCCGCTGCGCGAACGGGCCGCGATACCGAAGTCGAGCAGCTTGACCTCGCCTTTTTTGGTGACGAACACATTGCCCGGCTTGATATCGCGGTGCACCAGCTTGTGCTTGTCCCAGGCGTACTGCAGGGCTTCGGCGATGGGGCCCAGCAGCGCGCTGGCGCGCTCCAGCGAAAGAGCGCCCTCGCGCGCCAGCAGGCTGTCCAGGTCTTCGCCTTCCAGGCACTCCATGATGAT
>CALRYE020000208.1:0-10308 GCA_943372275.1 Janthinobacterium lividum | reverse complement strand
ATGGCGAACCAGGCACCGGCAAAATCGAACGCCGTGGTGCTGCTGAACGAGATATTGTTGACCCCGAAGTTATTGACGAACTGGGTGCCGGAGTGGGCGCCGTTGTCATAGCCTGCCAGGGTGTTGACGCCGAGCAGCCAGTTATTGCTCCAGCTGATGTCCTGATATGGATTGTATTTGCCGATGCTGGCCAATTTACCGTTCGCGTTCAAGTCGTCGAAGTGAATGACCGCCGCGTGCGCCGCGCCGCTCAACATCAGCGCGGCGGCGATCAGGCCGTGTAAGTGCTTTTTCATGGTGGATTCCTGTTCTCTATTTCTGTAATTGGTTGCGTAGTCGGGCTGACGGGAGGGCGCTTACTGGCAGGCTTCGCCGGACAGTTGCGGAATGGCGCTGCCGCCGCCCACCGTCATGCCGAATTCCACCGTCGATCCCGGATAAATGTCGTGATTCCAGGACTGGTTCGGCGTGGCCGTATACGTCGGCGCGTTGCCCGCAACGGCGGCATTCCAGTATCCCTGTACTGCCGAACCGTCGGTATAGGTCCAGTTCACGGTCCAGCCGTTCATCACCGCCGGTCGATTATTGGTGATCCGCACCGCCGCGTTATAGCCGCCATTCCACGAGGCGGTGATCAGGTACTCGCACTTATTCACTGGCGCGGTCACCGGACCACCCGGCGCGACGGGCACCACCGGCACCGCGCCGCCGGTCGGCAAACTATCGCCATATACCATACCCAATCCCACGGTGCTCATATACACGCGCCCGTAGAGATTCATGTCGCCCATGACGAACTGGCCGTTGCCCGGGCCGCCGTATTCGTGGTCGTCGTCATTCACGCGTACCCAGCTGGCCCCCTTGTCGACGGAACGCAGAATGCCGCGCACCGTGCCCACCGTTCCCCAGATATACAACGCCGGATAATCGGCGCCGGGCGCAGCTTTACCGAAGCCGACCGCCGAACACGACGCGACCGTGCTCAGTTTCTGAAAGCTGGCGCCCGAATCGGTCGAATGCGTCAGGCCGCCGGCGCAGGCCCAGACATCGCCTTCAATCCCGGGCGCGGTGCGTATCAGGCTGGCGCCGCCGGCAGCCAGCGTGCCTTTTGCGGTGAACGATGCGCCGCCGTCGGTACTGACCAGCATGCGGCCACTGGCGCCATCGTAGACATAAAACTTGGCGGGATTGACGGTATCGGCGACGGGGCGCGCATTGCGTACCGCCAGTCCGGCGATGGCCGTCCAGCTGGCGCCGAAATTGGTCGAGCGGTAGCTGACCGTGGCGTTCTCGGGGCTGTGCAGCAGCGCATGGCCATCGGCCGACAGGGCCAGCTGGCCCTTGACGCCATTCATGACCGCCGACTGGTTCCAGCTTGCGCCGCCATTGGCCGAGTAATACAGGGCATTGCCGGCGCGGGCGATAAAGCGCGGGTCTTGCGCGGCCACCGCCAGGCCGGTGGTGGTGCCCATCTGCGGCGTGTGAATGGGGCCGTATTGCGTCACGTCCCCATGCATGAATCCATCGTAGTCGCCGATGGTCGAAATGAGCGGGCCGTTCAACACGCTGACGGCATTGAGCGGCACGGTTTCTTCCAAGCCCGCCACGTCGAAACGCCAGGTGGTTTTCGGCGCATCGATGTCGGCTGTTTTGAACAGGCCGTTACCGGACGTGACGAGCACGCTCTTGCTGTCGAACGGATCGAATTCGATCGAGCCGGCCCAGTGGATGGAATTGTTGCGTATCCAGTCGATACCCATGGTGTCGACGGTCATGCCGCGCGCGACGACATCGGACCAGCTGCGCCCGGCGTCGGTGGACGTGAGAATCCGGTCGCCATAAGCGCCGTTATGCTGGGGCATCCAGGTATTGATGGTGG
The DNA here is from genome assembly GCA_943372275.1 of Janthinobacterium lividum. Lineage (GTDB taxonomy): Bacteria > Pseudomonadota > Gammaproteobacteria > Burkholderiales > Burkholderiaceae_D > Telluria_A > Telluria_A lividum_A. Next base: position 8,429 of record CALRYE020000208.1, on the reverse strand, counting down.
AGGCGACCAGCCGGTTGGGATTGGCCGCATCGACGCTGATGCCGCCGAACGGGCGCGCCATTCCCGCCGGCGTGATATTGGTCCACTGCCCGGCATAGAAATCGTATTCCCACAGCTGGCCTCGGTCCATCGGCTCCTCGGTGGTGCCGTGGGGGCCGGTGCCGTTGGCGTAAGCGATAAACAGCTTGCCCTCGGCCGACATGGCGGCGCGTTGCGGGATCATGCCAGCAGGGCCGCCCTCGACCGCTTCGAAGGTTTCGCCACCGTCATAACTGAAATACAGGTTAGGACCGCTCGATGCAAAGCGCGACACGCCCACGAACAGGCGCGTGACCACGCCGTTGTCGACACTGGCCGGGTCCAGCAGCACCAGGCTGATGCCGTTGTCGTTGGGCGTGGCGGTGACCGGCAGCGAGGCCACCCGGTTCCATGTCGCCCCCGTGTCGGTGCTCTTGAACAGCCCGTCGCGGCGGGTGCCGGCGTACAGCACGTTGGGCGAACCTGGGTCGACCTGCAGCTTTTCGCCCGACTGGCGTCCCATGCCGTTGCCGTGCGCCTTGAATTGCGCCGTGACATCGGTCGCGGTGAAGGTGTTGCCGTAGTCGGAGGAACGCAGCAGCTTGGTCTTGCCATTGTTGGAGTAGCTGGTGCCCGCCAGCAGGTACACGTTGGCGGCGTTGTTCGGATCGATGGCCAGCGATTCGATGCCCAGCAGGCCGTTTTCGGTATCGGATACCCAGTCCATCAGGCTGATCCAGCGGGCCCGCCCGGCATCCCATCGATACGCGCCGCCCACGTCGGTGCGGGCATAGATGATCCCGCGTTCGCTTTTGCTGGCGACGATGCCGGACACGAAGCCGCCACCGCCCATCTTGACGGCGTCCCACTGATAGGTTTCCGCCTGCGCGCCCGTCGATAGCACGAGCGCTGTAGCCAGTAGCGCTACAATTCGCTTCAATTTCATTGTCTCCACCTTGTTTGTATTTATAAGGGTGTGCTGCTGTTACGTACGACGCTGATGCAGCGGACGACGGCCTGATCGGTCCTTGTTCGTCACGGGGGTGTCTCGGCCCCACTACCGCCAGTCCATTCTGGGAGGGGCTATAAGGCGGAGCAATTGCGAAAATGATCAAACGCGCCAATAGAATTCGGCAAGAAAAAATTTATTCCATTTCATCACCGGATTGCTCAATGACTACTCAACACCGCTCATCTTTCAATCAACCGCGCCTGTTAATTCTGGGCTGCGGCGATGTGGGCATGCGCTTGCTGCCGCTGGTGCGCGACCGCTTCCGGGTGTTTGCCGTGACCAGCCAGCCGGAACGGCGCGAAGAATTGCGCGCCGCCGGTGCGGTGCCGGTGCTGGCCGATCTGGACCAGCCCGCATCGCTGGCGCGGCTGGCGCACCTGGCCGATTACGTGGTGCACCTGGCGCCGCCGCCGTCCGACGGCCTGCTCGACCGCCGCACCCGCAATCTGTGCGCCGTGTTGCCCGCCGGCGCGCGCATGGTGTACGTCAGCACCACCGGGGTATACGGCGATTGCGCGGGCGAGCTCATCGACGAGACGCGGCCGGTGGCCCCGCATAATCCCCGCGCCCGGCGCCGGGTCGACGCCGAGCAGGTGTTGCGCCGCTGGGCGCGCCGGGCCGGGGCCCGGCTGGCGATTCTGCGCGTGCCCGGCATTTACGCGCGCGACCGCTTGCCGCTGCGCCGCCTTGAGCAGGGCACGCCGGCGTTGCGCGCCGACGACGATGTATTCACCAACCATATCCACGCGGACGACCTGGCGCGGCTGGTGGCGCGCGCCTTGTACAAGGGCGTGGGTGGACGAACCTACAACGCGGTGGACGATACCGAGATGAAAATGGCGGACTATTTCGACACCGTGGCCGATGCCTTCGGCATGGCGCGACCGCCGCGCGTGGCGCGCGAGCAACTATCCAGCGTGGTGTCGCCGATGTTGCTGTCCTTCATGTCGGAATCGCGGCGGCTCAGCAATCGCCGTTTGAAGCGCGAACTGGGGCTGCGGCTGCGCTATCCGGATCTGGCGCTGGCGGTGGCGGCAATGGCACGGGCCGATTCGACGCCATCCCAGGTGACGCCAACATGATCGACGCCAACCTGATCGATGCCATCCTGAGCATGGGCAGGGCAGCAGGTGCCGGTTAGCGGAATTGCCTTGGGTTAGCTGCCTTGGCTTAGCTGGTACAGCACGGGGAGGTGGGAATGCGCACGATTGATGTTGCTCAATCAATGGGGTCGCGTGCGTCGTATCGTGAAGTCCACCCCTTCAACCGCTGTCCCGTGCCAGAGTTCGCTATGCCGCATCGCATCGTCCATCCTACCAAGGAGCAAGTTCGCGCCTACATGGCGCAGCGTGAACGGGCACGCCGGCCGCCACCCGCGCCCGAAGAGATACGGCGCCAGCTGGGTTGGCGCATTGCGCCGCCGGAAGAACCGTTTTCGATGGTCCAATTCTATCTAATTCCCACAACTTGCGGCGAGCTGGTCGCGCACGTCATCCTCAGTTGGTGGGTGACGCGGACCCGAGCAATCCTCTGTCGCTTGCCGAGGGTGAAATAATATTTCAAAATTTGGCTATTTTCGTTGAAATAGTTCATATATTACGAACTTTGCAACGACTGTCTGTATGATGAGAACCTTGACGGAACTGCAGCGGACACTTAGCTTGGTTTCGACAGCGCAGGTTGCGCCTCACTTATACAGATAAGCTGGGGGCCTTGCGCCCTCAGTGTGTGATATTTGGAAAGAATTGAATCCCATGACGACCAGCACAACGACCCAGGAAGTGATTTATAACCCTAACCGGGTGCTCGATGCCATCATCGACAAGCTCCAGTTGAAAAACGATGCGGCCCTGGCGCGCGCGCTTGAAGTGGCGCCCCCCGTGATCAGCAAGATCCGCCATCACACCTTGGCGATCGGCGCGACCATTTTGCTGCGCATGCATGAAATCAGCGATCTGAGCATCCGCGAATTGCGCGAGCTGATGTCGACGAAAGAGCCGGAAATGGCCGAGGCGGCGTAAGCCAAGTTTGCAGGCGACGCGGCTATCCGCGGTCGTCTGAAGCTGGTCTTGCATGTTCGGGGAAGGCGCTGCCGGGAGGTGGCGCTTGTCGGAGGGCGTATCCACGCCCTTAACCTGACGCGCGCGTGTGCAATATATAAGTGCGGTTGTGGGGCGGTTAACCGTTCATGCCCATGATTTCGACCGTTGGGACGATCACGTCCTGGACGCTCACACCTCACCTACCTTCAAATCCAGCATGGAATTGCTTGTCATGCTGCGAAGACTTCAACTGTTACTCATTCACTGAACCCAGTGCCGCCGCCCCGCGCGCCGGCACCGGGATCTATCGCGCCTGCCCTTCAGGCTGCAATCAGGGCAGGGGTGCTGACGTTGCGGATCAACTCCCTTACATTGGCCATGCTGACGGCACCGCTGGAGTCCGCGCGCGTGCAGAAGGCCGACTTGACCGGTTCGGTGGTACGGGTGCAGAAGGCCGATTTGGCTTCGACGGTGGTGCGGGTGCAGAAGGCCGACTTGGCTTCCACGGTCGTGCGGGTGCAGAAAGCCGACTTGACCGGTTCGGTGGTACGGGTGCAGAAGGCCGACTTGACCGGTTCGGTGGTGCGGGTGCAGAACGCCGAAGCGGCTTCTACGTTGGTGGTGCGGGTGCAGAAGGCCGACTTGACCGGTTCCGTGGTACGAGTGCAGAACGCCGATGCGGCTTCGACGTTGGTGGTACGGGTGCAGAACGCCGAAGCGACCGGTGCGGTAGTGCGGGTGCAGAAAGCCGTGGCCGCTTCGATGTTGGTACGGGTACAGAAAGCCGACTCGACCGGGCTGGTGGTACGGGTGCAGAATGCCGCCGCCGCAGGTGCGGTGGTACGGGTGCAGAACGCGGCGGCGTTGCTGGCGTAAGGGACTTCAAAGGTGCTCTCATACAGTTCGCGCATCTTGTCGACGCCGCCGCTGCGCTCGGCTTCCTGGGCTTCGCCGCCGTCCATGCCCAGGTACGGATAGTGATGCAAAAAGTAGCCGAAGGCTTGCTCGCAGTCGACGGCGTACTTCATGGTGTCGAGGATGTGGTAGTGCCAGAAAATGTCCACCTCGACCAGTGGCGCGATCTGCTCGGTCGGGCAGACCTTCATCAGATACAGGAAGCGGCGGTACTCAACTTCCACGGCCTCCGTCTTTTCCTGGCTCCAGCCTTCGCCCGATTCCACATGCATCAGTTTGATTTTGATCTGGTCCAGATTCAGTGCTGCGATTGCGTTGTATGCCTCATTCGAAATCATGATAGTGCCTCTTTATAGAGTGTGATTTATGGTTGACTACATCCCTGTTTTGACTTGCGGTAGAACTAGTGTTTCGATGCACCCCCTTGGTTGAACAGTGGAAAGATTTGCCCGATTTCATTGTTTTCCGTAACTAATTACGATGTTGCGCCGGTCCGACCTTGACCACTTGCGCTATCTCAACAATTAAATCGGTAAGTTCTTAGGGCGCAACAATGGCACTGACAACATCCGCAGGTCATACAGGAAAATTTGTTTAGGACAACGCACCAGCCTTGTCGGACAAGGGCGCTGCGGCGGCCGCGAACTGCGGCTCCGGAACAGACGCGCCGCGCACGCTGTCCATTTGCAGGGGCACGGTGACGCACACCGTCGTGCCTCCCCCTTCACTACCCTCGATCTTGAACGTGCCGCCGAGAATGCTGATGCGCTCCTCGATACCGACCAGCCCGAACGAGCCGACCTTGCCGCGTTCGCGCGTATGCAGGCCGATGCCGTTGTCGGCCACCGTCATCGACAGACGGTTGCCGTTCATCTTCAATTCGATTTTCACGCGCGTGGCATGGGCATGCCGCACGATGTTGCTGAGCGACTCTTGCAGGATGCGGAAGAAGGCGGTGGCCGCGTGGTCGCCCAGCGCCACTTCCTTCGGTTCGTCGATCAGCTCGCAGGCGATCCCCGTGCGCCGCACGAACTCGGCCACTTGCCACTCCACCGCGGCCGACAGGCCCAGGTCCAGCACGTTGGGGCGCAGGTCGTTGATGATCTGGCGCACGCTCTTGATGGTCGCGTCGATCTGCTGCAGCGTGGCCAGGGCGCGCGCATGCAGGCGCGGATGGCGGCTGGCGGTGCGGCTGCTGAGGATGTCGGCTTCGATGCGCAGCGCCAGCAGATTCTGGCCCAGGTCGTCATGGATCTCGCGGGCGATGCGCTTGCGCTCGCCTTCCTTGATCTGCTCGGCATGCGCGGCCAGGCGGCGCAAGGTCTGATGCGACTGCTGCAGCTTGGTCTGGCTGTCGCGCAACTCGCGCGTCATGCCCTTGGCCATCTTGATGGCGCGCCGGCGCGACGAGGTCAGCGCATGGAACAGCGCGTACAGCAGCATCGAGCTGACAAAGCCGGCCATCATCGCCAGCCACGGCGCGTATTGTTCGAAGCCGGTGTACATTTCCTGCGCGTCCACGCTGAAGGTGGCGTGCCACGGCCGGCCGTTGAAGTCGACCACGGTGGTGTTGGAAAAGCGGTTGGCCGGCGACAGGAACGGCGGCGACGGATCGCCGCGGGTGGCCGCGCTGTCGAACAGCACGCGGCCGCTGCGGTTGTCCACGCCGATAGCCTTGTCGACCAGGGTCATGCGCACGTTCTTGATCGGCATCTCATCGATCACGCCCTTGACCAGCTTGTCGACGCTGAACGCGATGCCGACCGATCCCAGGTAGGCCACGCGCCGCTCGCTCACCGTGTTGACCGGCATGTTGGGGCGGTACACGGGCAGGCGCATGCCAAGGCCGGTGCGGTTCGGGCCCGACAGGGCGACGATGGGCATGCCCGAGGTAATCAGGCGGCCGCTGTCGCGCAGCGAACTGAGCGTGTCGCGCACCAGCGGATTGGAATGCAGGTCCAGGCCCAGCGTGTTGGACCAGCGCCATTCCGGTTCCACAAACACCACCACCGTGTATTCCGGACGGTTGCCCGGTGGCGACACCTTGAACCAGTCCAGCGGCGCGCCGTTGGCCAGCCTTTCCGTGCGCACGCGCTGTTCGAAGGCAGCCTTGCCTGCGCCGTCGATGTAGGAAGCGAAGTTGATGTTTTCAATCGCGGGAAAGTTGCGCGCCACATCGAGCCCTTGCACATAGCCATGGAACTGCGCGCGGCTGAGCGGCTCGCTGATTTGAAACAGGCTGACCGTGCCGCGCAGCACGTCGGTGTACGACTTGATGCGCGACGCAATGGTGTTGCGCGCGTTCTGCGCCAGCCCGGCGAAGCGTTCGCGCGAATCGGTCTCGATGGAACTTGCCGTCACCACATACAACGACAGTCCGACCGCGATGGACAGCGGAATCCCCATCCACAGCGCAGGCCGGGTCGGTTTATAGATTCGGAGCAATGTGGTGAGGGCGCCCATTTTCTGTGTGGAAATCCTTTGAGGTAAGACCAAATCGCGGAGCGGTTCCTTGATCTAAGTTAACCGATACTCACTCTTTTCCCTACCTAGCGAGCCTGATAGGTTTTCTTAATATTTCTATAGGACGATTCGGAATTTTGCCCGCGAAAAAGAGAAATCCCGCCGCGGTTGTCACCGGGGCGGGATTTTGGAGGCGAAGGCGTCGCGCTAGCGCGACGGTTTTTCGCAGCGTGCTAAGCGGCAGTTCGCTCAGCGCCGTGATTGTTTGCGCACGAAGGCGCGGGCTTACCTTGCGTGGTTTCGCAATGGGCTTACTTGGCGACCCAGCTGTCCTTCAGGGTCGTGACCCGGTTGAACACAGGTTTGCCCGGGGTCGAATCGACCCGGTCGGCCACAAAGTAGCCGTGGCGTTCGAACTGGAAACGCTCGTCGGGCTGGGCCGCGCTCATGCCCGGTTCCAGATAGGCGCTGACCACTTCCAGCGCGTTGGGGTTGAGCAACTGCATGAAGTCCTTGCCGCTGCCGTCTGGCTGCGCTTCGGTGAACAGACGGTCGTACAGACGCACTTCCGCTTCCAGCGCGGTGGCCGCGCTGACCCAGTGAATGTTGCCCTTGACCTTGTAGGTGTTCGAGCCTTCGGTGCCGGACTTGCTGTCTTCAAAGTACTTCACGTGCACAGCGGTAACGTTGCCGTCGGCATCCTTGTCGTAGCCGGTGCACTCGACCACATAGCCGTGACGCAGGCGCACGCGGCTGCCGGGCGCGTCGCCGATCGGCGGGTAGAAGCGGAAGTAGCCCTTGCTCGGCACTTCCATGAAGTCGTCCTGCTCGATCCACAGCTCGCGCGTGATCGGGAAGGTGCGCACACCCCGCTCTGGGAAATGCGGATGCACGGGCGAGGTGCACTCGACCGATTCCCCTTCCGGGAAATTGTCGATGATCAGTTTCAGAGGACGGAGAACGGCGGTCGCGCGTGGCGCTTTCGGGTCGAGGTCGTCGCGCAGGCTGCCCTCCAGCACGCTCATGTCGATCCAGCCATCGGCCTTGGACACCCCGATGCGCTCGCAGAACAACTGGATGGCTTCGGGCGTGTAGCCGCGCCGGCGCAGGCCCACCAGCGTCGGCATGCGCGGATCGTCCCAGCCCGTGACGATGCCGTCGTCGACCAACTGGCGCAGCTTGCGCTTGCTCATCACCACGTAGGTCAGGTTCAGGCGCGAGAATTCATACTGGCGCGGCACCGGCTGCTGGAAGAAGCCGCCTTCGGCCAGCGTGGCCAGCAGCCAGTCGTAGAACGGCCGGTGATCCTGGAATTCCAGCGTGCACACGGAGTGGGTGATCTGCTCGATCGCGTCCGAAATCGGATGGGTGAAATCGTACATCGGGAAGATGCACCAGGTGTCGCCCGTGCGGTGATGGTGCGCGTGGCGAATCCGGTAAATGGCCGGATCGCGCATGTTCATGTTGGGCGAGGCCATGGCGTCGTCGCTGATCTTGACGCGCACGATGTGTTCGCCGTCCTTGTACTTGCCGGCTTTCATGTCGCGGAAGATCGCCAGCGATTCTTCGGCGGGGCGGTTGCGGAACGGCGAATTGGTGCCGGGCGTGCCGAAGTTGCCGCGGTTCTTGGCCATGTCGTCGGCGCTCTGGCTGTCCACATAGGCGAAGCCGGCCGTGATCAGGTACTCGGCCATCGCATACAGCTGGTCGAAGTAATCGCTGGCGTAGTGCAGGTACTCGGTGCCGCCCTGTTCCCAGCTGAAACCCAGCCACTTTACCGTGTCGATGATGGTGTCGACGTATTCCTGGTCTTCCTTGGCCGGGTTGGTGTCGTCGAAGCGCAGGTGGGTGCGGCCGTTGAAGTCGCGCGCCAGACCAAAATTGACGTGGATCGACTTGGCGTGGCCAACGTGCAAGTAGCCGTTCGGCTCGGGCGGGAAGCGCGTAATGACGTTGGGCAAGCCGGGGCGGGCATGGGT
>CALRYE020000207.1:0-10372 GCA_943372275.1 Janthinobacterium lividum | reverse complement strand
GCACTATGGAAGCCGGCTCAGCATGGGTTCCCGCATGCGCGGGAATGACGGTTTTGAAGTTGGTGGCCTAGAGTTACGGTACCTTTCGCGACACCCTCGAAAGCGGGGACCCATGCTGAATCGCTGCATCCCCACGTCTCAACGTGCGCAGGCCTGTGTTAGGGTGCGACTTCGGACAAATGCTATAGGTTCCCGCCTTCGCAGGGAATGACGGCTTCACGGGTGGTGGTTCTGCCGGCGCTAATTGATGATACTGCCACCGCCGAGTTAAATATCCAGGTGCGAAATCAACAAGCGCTTGGCATCGACTTCACCCTGCTCGTTGTGCGTACCCAGCGAAATCCCCACCGACATAATATCGATCAGCAGCAGCTGCAGGATCCGCGAAATCATGGACAGGAAGTTGGTGCTGTCCTCGCTGTGATCCACCGCCAGGCACACGGTCGCCTTCTTTGCCAGCGGCGACTTGCTGCTGGTGATGGCAATCACGTCCGCGCCTGCCGCCAGCGCCGTGTCGACCGCAGACAGCAGCTCGGGCAAGCGCCCAGACGACGAAATCGCAATCACCACGTCGCCAGGATTGAGCAGCTCGGCCGCCAGCGAAAACAGGTGCGAGTCGCCATACGACGACGTCGGAATGCGGAAGCGGAAGAACTTGTGCTGGCCATCCAGCGCCACCACGCGCGAGGCGCCCATGGCATAGAACTCCACCCGCTTGGCCTTGCGCAGCAGCGCGATGGCGCTGTCGATCGACTGCACATCGAGCTGGTCGCGGAACTTGAGAATGGCCGAGACGGTATTGTCGATCACCTTGGCCGACAGATCGTGCGTGCTGTCCGAAATGCGCACCTGGCTGTGACGCACAGGGATGGTACCGGTCAGGCTGCTGGCGAACTTGAGCTTGAAGTCGGCCAGGCCCAGAAAGCCCAGCGAGCGGCAGAAGCGGATCACGGTCGGCTGGCTGACATCGGCCAGGCGCGCGATCTCGGCGATCGGCTCGCCCAGCACCTTGCGCGGATGCTCGATCACCAGCGTGGCCACGCGCTGCTCGGCGGGCGAGAGTTCGTGCTGCAGGTGCTGCACCCGCTCCATCAGGGTGTTGGCGCCACTGCGTCCGCGCAGATGCTCCGACAGAATCGACGCCACGCCGTGAAAAGCCGGATTGGGCGTCATGATGACGAACGTGGGAATCTCCGCCAGGTAGGACGTAAAACGTCCCTTGGCTTCGAAGCGCGCGCGGAACGACGACTTGGCGAACCACGTCCCCATGCGCGGCACGATACCGCCGCCGATAAAAATACCGCCGAAGGAGCCCAGCGTGACGGCCAGGTTGGCCGCAGCCCCGCCCAGCATGCCGCAGAAGCAGTCCAGCACTTCCAGGCACAGCTCGTCGCTCTGCTCCAGCGCGCCGCTGATGATCTCGGGGGAACTCAGCGACGGCGTATCGACGCCGTTGCGCAGCGCCAGTGCGCGGTAGATGATTTCCATCCCGGGACCGGAGATCAGGCGCTCGTTCGACACGTGCGACCACTCCTTCCACGCGTACTGCAAAATGGCGAATTCCCGCTCGTCGGCCGGGGCGAAATTCGAGTGGCCCCCTTCGCTGCCGAGCGTGACAAACCCGTCCAGCGTCGGAATCACGCCGGAGCAGCCCAGACCCGTGCCGGGCCCCAGCACGCCGATCACCGCATTGGCGGCCGGCTTGCCGCCGCCGACCTGCACCAGGTCACTGGCCGGCAGGTTCGGCAGCGACATGGCCAGCGCGGTAAAGTCGTTGACGATCAACAGCGTGGTCAGACCCAGCGCGCGGCGCACCTCGTCGGTCGAGAATTGCCAGTCGCGGTTGGTCATCCGTATCATGTCGCCATTGATCGGATTGGCCAGCGCGAAGGCGCCGTGATTGAGGCGCACGCCTTCGTGATCGGCCAGGTAGGCATGCAGCAGCGGCAGGATGCCGCTGTAGTCGTCGCACTTGAGCACGCGCACCGAGCGCACCACGCCAGGCGCGGTCTCAAGGGCGAAGCGCGCGTGGGTGGCGCCGATGTCGGCAAGCAGGCGGGGACCGTCGGCGTATGCCGTGCGGCTGTACTTCGGTTCAGGTTCGGAAGTGATCATCGGAGTATGTGAATGCAGTTCCTTGATAGCATACCCTATTGTTAGGAATGCACCAAAGATCCGCGCCCGCTCCGCCCCCCCGTTGGCGCGCTACGCCCTAGGGGGCGATCAGCAGCACCCCTTGCTCAGCCGTGAATTCGGCCTTGCCCCCCTTGACCACGGCCTGCTTGCCGGTGTAATGATCGGTCACGGTGGCGCCGTCGGCAAACACACCGGCCACGTTGATCATGGCCGGGCGGCCGGACGGCACATCCAGCGCCACCACCACGCGGTCGTCGTCCAGCGTCCTGGAGAACGTGTACGGCGCGTCGGCCAGCTTGGCGTGGGTACCGGCGCCGATGGCCGGATGGCTGCGGCGGAACTGGCCCAGCAGGCTCCAGTGGCGGCGCACGTCGGCCACCCGATACCCGTCGCGCTGGGCATTGCCGGCCAGTTCGCTCCAGTTCATCGGGCTGCGCATGATGGCGTCGCCCACGGCGCCCTTGAACGTCAGCAGGCGCGCCGTCTCGTCGCCGTAATAGATCTGCACCGCGCCGGGCGAGAGCAGCAGGCGGTTGGCCGTTTCGATGGGCTGGCGGCGCGCCGCGTCGAACGGCGCGGGGTCGTCGTGCGAACTCATATAACTGAGCACCGACTTGCCCTTCAGCGGGCCGGCCAGCGCCTGCGCGTAGCCGGAGAACTGCTGCTCGTAGCTGGTTTTGGCGTCGCCCGCCAGACTGAAGTTGATCAGGCTGTCGAAGCCATAGTCGTAGAAGTCGACCGACTTGCCGGCGCCCATATCGAACTTGTGGCCTTGCCGGATCGCGTAGTTGTACACCTCGGCCGTCATGTAGAACGGCGTGTCGCCCAGCTTCTTGGCCGGGTGGGCACGCTTCCAGTCTTCGTAAGCGGCGCTGGCCTCCTTGTTCAGTTCCTTCCACACGCCCGGCTCCGTATGCTTGACCGTGTCGCCGCGGAAGCCGTCGAAACCATACTTGCGCACCCAGTCGGCGTGCCACTTGATCAGGTGATAGCGCGGCGCGCGCGGGTAGCCGGTGCGCTTGAAGAAGTCGTCCAGCTCGGCCACCTCGCGCTCATAGCGCCCTTCCTTCTTCCACTTGGCCACCAGCGCCGGCGGCAGCTTGACCGCCTTGTTGCTGTCGGTGCGCACGTCGGGCAGATTCTTGACCAGCACGCAGTCGACCGTGCTGGCCGTGTCCTTGTGCTTGCACTCCGGGTTCATGCGCACCCAGTCGTTGCCCCACATCGGGTCCTGCTTCGTCACCGGTCCGGTATGGTTCATCACCACGTCGAGCAACACGCGCATGCCGTGCGCGTGCGCCGTATCGACCAGTTCACGCATATCCGCCTCGGTGCCCAGGTTGGCATCGACGCTGGTGAAGTCGCGCGCCCAGTAGCCGTGAAAGCCGTACGACACACCGGTGCCTTCGTCGGTGCTGGCGTGGATCTGCTCGACCGGCGGCGTGATCCACAATGCGTCCACGCCCAGGTCCTTGAAGTAGCCTTCGCGGATCTTGGCGGTCACGCCGGCCAGGTCGCCGCCCATGTAACCGCGCAGGGGTGCGGCATCGGCCTTGCGGCCGTAAGCCAGGTCGTTGGCGGGATTGGCATTATTGAAGCGGTCGGTCAGTAAAAAATAGACGGTCGCGCTGTCCCAGCTGAACTTGGGCGCCGCCGGTGCGGCGTGCGCGCTGTGCGCACCGTGAACCAGCAGGCCAAGGGCGAGCGTCAGGGATGCGGCGATAGGTCGTAAGGTCATCAGGGGTCTCTCCAGCTGGTCGATAAGTTTTAGTTTTAGTTTTAGTTTCAGTTTTCAGCTCGGAGCTGTTCGGCTCCGAGCTCTTCGGCGCTAAGCTCTTCGGCTCAGATCTTTACCGGTGCCGCATGCCAGATCTGGCTGGCATATTCGGCGATGGTGCGGTCGGCCGAGAAGCTGCCCATGCCCGCCACGTTCATGATGGCTTTGCGCGCCCACGCGTCGGCGTCGCGGTACAGGGCGTCGACCTGCTCCTGCACCTCGACGTAGCTGGCGTAGTCGGCCAGCAGCAGATAATGGTCGCCCCAGCTCACCAGCACATCGTGGATGGCCTGGAAGCGGCCCGGTTCATCTTCCGAGAACACGCCGTCGCGGATCTGGTCGAGCACCGTGCGCAGTTCTTCGTTCTCGTCGTAGTACTTGCGCGGCTCGTAGCCGGCGCCGCGCAATGCCGCCACTTCCGGCGTGGTGTTCCCGAAGATGAAGAAGTTCTCGGCGCCGACGGCGTCGCGCATCTCCACGTTGGCGCCGTCGAGCGTGCCGATGGTCAGCGCGCCATTGAGCGCGAACTTCATGTTGCCCGTGCCCGAGGCTTCGGTGCCGGCGGTGGAAATCTGCTCCGACAAGTCGGCCGCCGGCATGATGATTTCGGCCAGGCTGACGCTGTAGTTCGGAATGAACACCACCTTCAGGCGGTTGCCGATGCGCGCGTCGTTATTGATCACGTTGGCCACGTCGTTGATCAGCTTGATGATCTGCTTGGCCATGTGGTACGCCGACGCCGCCTTGCCCGCGAAGATGACGGTGCGCGGCACCCAGTCGCCGTCCGGGTTGGCCAGAATGCGGTTGTAGCGGGTGACCACGTGCAGCACGTTGAGCAGCTGGCGCTTGTATTCGTGAATGCGCTTGACCTGCACGTCGAACAGCGAATCCGGGTCCAGCACCACGCCCATGTGCTCCAGTACCCACTTGGCCAGGCGCTCCTTGTTGGCGCGCTTGGCGTCGCGGAAGGTCTGCACGAAGCTGGCCTGTTCGGCGAAGGGACGCAGCTGTGCCAGCAGATCCAGGTCGCGCCGCCAGTTGCGCCCGATCGAGGCGTCGATCAGGGCCGACAGCGGCGGGTTGGCCTGCGCCAGCCAGCGCCGCGGCGTCACGCCATTGGTCTTGTTGTTGAAGCGCTCCGGGTACAGGCGCGCAAAGTCGGCGAAGATCGACTGCTTCATCAGCTCCGAGTGCAGCGCCGACACGCCATTGATCTTGTGGCTGGCCACCACCGCCAGATAGGCCATGCGCACGCGCCGCTCGCCTGCCTCGTCGATCAGCGACACGCGCCGCGCCGTCTCGGCGTCGGCGCCGATGGTCTTGATGAAGTGCGCGTTGATGTCGTAGATGATGTTCAGGTGGCGCGGCAGCACGCGCGCCAGCATGTCCACCGGCCAGGTCTCAAGCGCCTCGTGCATCAGCGTGTGGTTGGTGTACGAGAACACGCGCTGCACCAGGCCCCACGCCTGCATCCACGGCAGCTGGTGGTCGTCCAGCAGAATACGCATCAGTTCCGGAATCGCCAGCACCGGGTGGGTATCGTTCAGGTGGATCGCCACGCGGTCCGGCAGGTTGTCGAAGCCGGTATGAGTCGACAGATAGCGGCGCACCAGATCCTGCAGGCTGGCCGCGACGAAGAAGTACTCCTGACGCAGGCGCAGCTCGCGCCCAGACTGGGTCGAGTCGTCCGGGTACAGCACGCGCGAGACGTTTTCGGAGTGGTTCTTGTCTTCCACGGCGGCCATGTAGTCGCCCTGGTTGAATGCGCCCAGGTTGATTTCGCTGCCGGCCTTGGCGGACCACAGGCGCAGCGTGTTGGTCGCCTCGGTGGCGTAGCCGGGAATGATGATGTCGTAGGCCATGGCCAGCACGTCCTGCGTATCGACCCATTCGATGCGGTCGCCGCGGCGCACCGTGCGCCCGCCGAAGCGCACCCGGTACTGCACTTCCGGACGGGGGAATTCCCATGGGTGGCCGCCGGCCAGCCAGTAGTCCGGGCTTTCGACCTGCCTGCCGTCGACGATCTGCTGGCTGAACATGCCGTAGTCGTAGCGAATGCCGTAGCCGAAGCCGGCGATGCCCAAGGTGGCCATCGCATCGAGGAAGCAGGCGGCCAGCCGCCCCAGGCCGCCGTTGCCCAGCGCCGCATCGTGTTCCAGATCGGCGATCTCGGCGTAGTCCACGCCCAGTTCGGCCAGCGCTTCCTTGACGGGGCCGTCGATTTCCAGCGCCAGCAAGGCGTTGGTGAAGCTGCGCCCGATCAAAAATTCCATCGACAGGTAGTAGACTCGCTTGGCATCCTGCTCGTACTGGGCCGCCGTGGTTTTCATCCAGCGTTCGACCAGGCGGTCGCGCACCGCCAGCGCGGTGGCGTGAAACCAGTCGGCCGGCTTGGCCGCCTTGGGGTTCTTGCCGACGCGGTAGATCAGCTGGTTCGCAATGGCCCGTTTGAGGTGGGGAACGTCATTCAACTGGCGGTCGTACTGGAAGTCTTCGAGGGGCATGATGTGACGCCTATGGCGCTATGTGCTGATACAAGGTTAAAAATTCATCGGCCGAGGCATCCCAGCCGAACTGCTGCCCCATCGCGCATGCCTGCACCGCGCGCCAGTCGGCGGGTCGGGCATACAGCGCGAAGGCGCGGCGCACGGCGGCGTTGATGCCCCCGGCGCTAAAATCGTCGAATACAAATCCGGTGGCGCTGTCGTCGTCCAGGTTTTCCAGCGAGCTGTCGCGCACCGTGTCGGCCAGGCCGCCCACGCGGCGCACCAGCGGCAAGGTGCCGTACTTGAGGCCATACAGCTGCGTCAGGCCGCACGGCTCGAAGCGCGACGGCACCATGATCACGTCGGCGGCGCCGATCAGCGTGTGGGCATACTGCTCGTCGTAGCCGATGCGCACCGACACCGATTGCGGGTCGGCCGCGGCGGCGGCGCGAAACGCCGCTTCGATGGCAGGCTCGCCGCTGCCGATCAGGGCCAGCTGACCGCCGCGGCGCACGATCTCGGGCAGCGCGGCCAGCACCAGGTGCAGTCCCTTTTGTTCGGTCAGGCGGCTGATCACGCAAAACAGCGGTGCGGCCGGGTCCTGTTTCAGCCCGCAGTCGCGTTGCAGCTGCGCCTTGCAGACCGCCTTGCCTGCCATCTCCTCGCTGCTGAAAGCGGCCGGCAGCAGCGGGTCGATGGCGGGATTCCAGACGGCGTCGTCGACGCCATTCAATATGCCGGACAGGTCGCCGGCGCGGTGGCGCAGCAAGCCATCGAGCCCGCAGCCCTGTTCGTGGCCCTGGATCTCGCGTGCGTAGGTAGGGCTGACGGTGGTGATCTTGTCGGCGAAGTGCAGGCCCGCCTTCAGGAACGACACGTTGCCATGAAACTCGACGCCGTTCATGCCGAAGTAGGCAGGCGGCAGACCCAGCTCCGGGAACACGGACGCGGCGAACACGCCCTGGTACGCCAGATTGTGCACGGTGACCACGCTGCCGGCCAGGCGCTTGCCGGTGGCCGCGCGCGCCGCGTGCAAGTAAGCCGGCGCCAGCCCCGCATGCCAGTCATGGCAGTGCAGCACGGCCAGCGTCCACGCCGGATCCAGCCCCTGCGCCAGCTGCGCCGCCACGCGCCCCAGCAGCGCAAAGCGCACATGGTTGTCGGGATACTCGCGCTGCTGCAGGTCGGAATACGGATTGCCGGGCCGGTCGTACATGGGAGCGTGGATCACATATGCAGGCACGGCGGAGTCGGGCATCACGCCCAGATACAGGCGCGCGCCATCCAGTTCGGCCACCAGCTTCTGCTCGGCCACGCCGGATGCCAGCGCCGGAAAGCCCGGCACCAGCACGCGCGCATCCACGCCTTTGCCGCGCTGAGCGGCCGGCAGCGCCGCGGCTACGTCGGCCAGCCCGCCGGTTTTGAGCAGCGGGTACATCTCGCTGCTGACATGCAGTACCCGCATTGAAGCGACATCCTTCTGCGCTTCACTCACCGGCGCATTCGTGCGCACTTCCTTCCGCACTTCCTTCCGCACTTCCTTCATCAGTTACCCTTCGTTCTTGATCGCCGCCAGCATCGACACGGTCACCAGCACCACGCCGGTCTCGCTGCGGTGGAAGCGCTTGGCGTCGAGTTCGTCGTCTTCGCCGATCACCATGCCGGGCGGGATCGCGCAGCCGCGGTCGACCACCACTTTACGCAGGCGGCAGCCTTCGCCCAGCGTGGTCCCCGGCAGCAGCACGGCCTGGTCGACGGTGCAGAACGATGCGACGCGCACGTTCGAGAACAGTACCGAGCTTTGCACGTGCGAGCCTTCGATGATGCAGCCGCCCGACACCAGCGTGTTGACGGCCACGCCCTGCTGGCCGTTTTTGTCGAACACGAATTTGGCCGGCGGCAGCTGTTCCTGGTAGGTCCAGATTGGCCAGTCGCGGTCGTACAGATTCAGTTCCGGCGAAATCGACGCCAGATCCAGATTGGCGGACCAGAACGCGTCGACGGTGCCGACATCGCGCCAGTACGGCTCGACCACGTCGCTGCCCGGCACGCACGACATGCCGAACGGGTGGGCGATGGCGCATTCGTCGCGCACCACGCGCGGGATGATATCTTTGCCGAAGTCGTGGGTCGAATCGGGGTTGGCCAGATCTTCTTCCAGCAGCTGGTACAGATAAGCGGCGTTGAAGATATAGATGCCCATCGACGCCAGCGTGGTGTCGGGTTTACCCGGCATGGCCGGCGGATCGGCCGGCTTTTCGATGAACGAGATGACCTTGCGCGCTTCGTCCACGTCCATGACGCCGAACGCCGACGCTTCCGCCCGCGGCACTTCGATGCAGCCGACCGTGCAGCCCATGCCGCTGTTGGCATGATCGAGCAGCATCAGCGAGTAATCCATCTTGTAGATATGGTCGCCGGCCAGCACCAGCACGTATTCCGGCTTGTACGAGCGCAGGATATCCAGGTTCTGATACACGGCGTCGGCGGTGCCGCGGTACCAATGCTCTTCGTCTACGCGCTGCTGCGCCGGCAGCAGGTCGATGAATTCATTCAGTTCGCCGCGCAGGAAGCTCCAGCCACGCTGCAGGTGGCGCAGCAGCGAGTGCGACTTGTACTGGGTGACGACACCGATGCGCCGGATACCCGAATTCAGGCAGTTCGACAGCACAAAGTCGATGATGCGGAATTTGCCGCCGAAGTACACGGCCGGTTTGGCGCGGCGGTCGGTCAGCTGGTGCAGCCGCGAGCCGCGCCCGCCCGCCAGTACCAGTGCGACGGTGCGCTTCGGCAGTTGGCGTGCGAGCGTTGCGTTGTTACGTTCTTGCATGGTGACGTCTCCCCAGGGATAGTTTTTATGGTTGTTACAATGAGCTGCTGATTGTGATGGTTGCTTATGTAGTCACCTACGTCGTCACCGTCGGCTCGGTGCGGCCGGTATGGGCGCGGATCTGCGCGAACCGTTCGGCCAGTGCGATCAGGCCGGCCAGCGCTTGCTGCGTGGGCACGTGATGGCGGCTGGTATCGGCTTCGTACTTTTCAAGATACAGGCGGATGGTGGCGCCTTCCGTGCCCGTGCCGGACAGGCGGAACACGATGCGCGAACCGTCGGTCATCACGATGCGGATGCCCTGCCGGGTCGATACTGCCTGATCGACCGGATCGGTGTAGGCAAAGTCGTCGGCCATGGCCACGGTGAATTCGCCGAAGGTCTGCCCCGGCAGCGATGCCAGGTGCTGGCGCAGGTAGGCCATCAGCACTTCGGCGGCGGCCGCGTTGACGCCCTCGTAGTCGTGGCGCGAATAATAATTGCGGCCGTACGTGGCCCAGTGCGCATCCAGGATCTCCTGCACCGACTTGCCCGTTGCAGCGAGCAGGTTAAGCCAGAACAGTACGGCCCACAGGCCGTCCTTTTCGCGGATGTGGTTGGAGCCCGTGCCGTAGCTCTCTTCGCCGCACAGCGTCACCATGTCGGCGTCGAGCAGGTTGCCGAAGAACTTCCAGCCGGTCGGGGTTTCGAAGCACGGCACGCCCAAGGCCGCAGCCACGCGGTCGGCCGCGCCCGAGGTGGGCATGGAGCGGGCGATGCCCTTGACGCCGCCGGCGTAGCCCGGCGCCACGGTGGCGTTGGCGGCGATGATGGCCAGGCTGTCGGAGGGCGTGACGTCGACGCCGCGCCCGACGATCATGTTGCGGTCGCCGTCGCCGTCGGAGGCGGCGCCGAAGTCGGGCGCGTCGGCGGCCGCCATCATGCCGATCAGTTCAGCGGCGTTCACCGGATTGGGGTCGGGATGGCCGCCGCCGAAGTCTTCCAGCGGCTCGCCGTTGATGACCGTGCCGGCGGGTGCGCCCAGCAGGCCTTCCAGTATCGCCTTGGCGTACGGGCCGGACACGGCGTGCATGCCGTCGAAGCGCATGCTGAAGCCGCCCGCGAACAGGGCGCGGATGGCGTCGAAATCGAACAGCTCGCCCA
>CALRYE020000206.1:0-10392 GCA_943372275.1 Janthinobacterium lividum | reverse complement strand
AACGCCAGCAGGTGCTGCGCAAGCTGTTCGCGCCCGGCGAAGGGCTGGGCCTGACCATCGCGCGTACGCCGGTGGGCGCCAGCGACTACGCATTCGATGCCTACAGCTATAACGAGACGCCGGGCGACTACGCCAACAAGACCTTCAGCATCCAGCGCGACGAACGCTACCTGCTGCCCTACATCAGGGCGGCCCTGGCCATCCAGCCGGCGCTGGCGATCTTCGCCTCGCCCTGGAGCCCGCCGGCATGGATGAAGGCCAACGGCCGCTATGACTGCCATGCCAACCCTGACAAGGGCCACCTGGTATTCGACGAGCGCACCCAGAAAGCCTATGCCGATTATTTCGTGCGCTACGTGAAGGCGTATGCCCAGGCCGGCGTGAATATCCGCGCCCTGCACGTGCAGAACGAAGTGACGGCCTGCCAGATCTTCCCGTCGTCCGTATGGACCGGCGCGCAGCTGGCCGGCTTCATGAAGCAGTACCTGATTCCGGCGTTCAAGAAGGCCGGCCTGCCGACCGAACAGTGGCTCAGCACCATCACGCACACCAACTACCAGGCCTACGCCGGCACCGTGCTGGCCGACCCCGAGCTGGCGCGCGACATTACCGGCGTGGGCTACCAGTGGGATGGCAAGTACGCGGTGGCCGATACGCGCAAACACTTCCCGAAAATGAAGATCTACCAGACCGAGTCGGAATGCGGCGACGGCTCCAACGATGTGGACGCCGGCTTCTACACCTTCTCGCTGATTCACCGCTACCTCACCGATGGCGCCAACGGCTATGTGTACTGGAACATGGTGCTGGACCCCAAAGGTCCGAGCACCTGGGGCTGGCAGCAGAATTCACTGGTGACCGTGGACCGCAAGACGCGCAAGGTGGCGTACAACTTCGAGTACTACGTCTTCAAACACGTCGCCGGCTTGGTCAAGCCGGGCGCCAAGCTGATCGATGTCGCGGGACGCAACGACGTACTGGCCTTCCGCAACCCGGATGGCAAGGTGATCATCGCCTTCACCAACATCGCCTGGAGCGAGCGCGAATTCGTGTTCGAAGTCGATGGCAAGATCCTGCGCACCACGGCCAAATCGCACTCCATCAACAGCATGGTGCTTTAATCGCGATGGGCTGGCGTCGGCAAGTCGCTGGCGCCACTCACATCGACAGTACTAAGGTAACGCGTCATCGCACGACCCGGCCGGAGCATCCATCGCGATTTGTCTGGCCAGATCTTCAAGCGTGATCCCTGAATTCACGCCACGCCAGCCGCCAGTGCGGTAATACACCCTGCCGTTACGGATCTCTCCGGCTCCTTCCGATGGCATGTAGTGGCTGCCGCGCCGCTGCAGCAATAGCACGTAGTCGCCGCCATCGACAAATGCGGGAAAGTCAGGGGCATCGATCCTGACGACCTTGCCGCCTACCGCCAGCTCTCCCCGGTTCAGATAGACCCTGATCGGGGACGGTGGCATGCAGTCCCTCCCGGACTGGCACAGCACGCGGCCAATCTGAAAGATGGTACGGGTGACGAGATTCATGCCGTCCGTAGTGGCGAAGGTGCACGATGCACCAGCCGTCGCGACGACGGTCAGGTCGGCATGGCAAGTGGCAGCCTTGGCGTAATGCCTACGAACGTGGGCGGTATCATCAGGCGTGGCGGCGAGCGCTGTACATCCCAGCCGTATTTGCCGTCGCGCCGTTTGTCGGTGTCGTCGAGTAGCGACAGGGCTTTGTGGTTTCCACGGAAGTAGTCACTGGCGCCCTGCTGCTCTTCCCTGTCGACCGCTGCGCACGCGCTGGACTGCTGTGCCTGGGCCGGCCACGCCAGCACCATGAGCGCGAGCGCTACAATCGGTGCGTGGAATGAGGAACCGGTCTTGCTGCCCAAACTACCGCACTGCTGGAAGGGCATTGCCATAAGGGCGCTACTCGATACGCGCGCCGTGCACGTGCTCATTCAGGCGCACCGGCATGAAGCCATTTTGGCCCAGACGGGTGCCGCCGGCGCGTACATTGCGCAGGGTGAGCCCGTGGATGGGCGAGCTGGCTGTGCCGGCGATGATGCCTTCGTCGCCGAACCACTGGTCCAGCGCGATATCCTCGAACGTCAGGCCATCGATGCGGCCCGGCGCGTGCGCCGTGTCGAAGCCAAACAGCGGCGCCATGTTGTGCGGGACGTTGTTGCTGTTGCCGCTGCGGCGGCGCTCTTCCACCACCACGTCGCGGATGACAATGTTGCGCGCGTCCTTGCGCACCCAGCGCGACGGCGTGCTGTACGTTTCAAGGATGAACAGCACGTGCGCGCCTTCCTTGCCGATCACGTCGATGTGTTCGATGACCAGGTCTTCGACCGGCGGGGTGGTCTTGTAGATGTTCTGCATCAGCAGCACCCTGCCCCAGCTGCCACCCCACAGCACGGCATTGGACACGCGCGTGCCGCGCCCGCCCTTGGTAACGAAGAAGTCGTCGTTGTTGAAGATGAATACGTCGTCCACCACGTTGTGGTTGCCGGTCACCCAGATGCCGTCGGTGCAGCCGTTCCAGCTGACCGTCTTGAAGTTGCGGTACTGGTTGTGGTGGGTGGCGTTGCCGCCCGGGCTGTTGTCTTCGATGGCCACCTGCCAGGTGGTGCTTTGCACCAGCGTGATGCCTTCGAGCGTGAAGTGGTGGGTGCCGGCGCTGCCGATGGCCGCGCGCGTGTACTGCCAGCGCGGGTCGACCTTCAGCTCCGGCCATTCGCCGCCCGACAGCAGGCCGCGCCCGAGGATGGATATATGCCCGCTGCCGGCGGCGAGCGCGAAGCGGCCTTCGACGATGGCGCCCGCGGCGATGTAGACCCGCTCGTTCGAGCGCAGTTCCAGCGTGCCGTCGCCCGGCAGCCGGTGCAGGCCGGGGCCGTAATAATAGGTGGCGGCGGTGTCGGGTACGTCGGGCGCGTCGGCGAACAGGAACAGCGGGTCGAGCCGGCCGTCGATTTCGACCGACAGCTTTTGCGGGCGCGTCAGCGTCAATTCCACCGTGCGCCCATCGGCGCCGATGCTGGCGGCAATCGCCCGCCGCAGCGGCCGCACCTTGACGTCGCGCGCGCGCGCCGACGGGTCGAGCAGCCGGATGCGCACGTCCACCGCCATGCCGTCGAAAGAAAACGGCACGAACGAGGCGCTGCGCAGGTCGGCCTTGCCGGTGTCGAGCCGGCTTGGAATCACTGCCGGTAAACCGAACTGGTTGGCCGGCACCAGCACATCGGCGCGGCGCGCCTTGTCTTTATTGAAGTAGTCCTGCACCACCCAGTCGTTGCGGGTTTCGAGCACGCTGGCGCGGCGCCAGGCCGTGTCGCCGCCGCCGTGCGGACGCACGTCGACCTGGTAGCGCGCCGAGTGATACAGCCGCTCGACGCTGGACAGGTCGGCCGGATAGACCGGCACTTCCAGTCTGGCGCCAGACTCGGCGGCCAGCGCAGGGATGGATGTGAACATGGACAGCGCGTACAGCGCCGCCAACATCGACCGTGCGGCAGTGCGCGCGAGCCCGTTCATGCTTTTGCCATCGCTTGCGCTTCGGCTTTGACACGCTTGCCGTAGCCGATCTGCAGGATCACCGCGGCCAGCGGATGCATACAGGCCAGCGCCAGGAACACCGGCACGTAACCGACCAGATCGAGCGTGATACCCACGTAGCTGGTAAAGATCGACGCGCCCACGGTGCCGCAGGCATTGACCAGCCCCACCGCCATGCCCACGCCCTTGTCGCGGAAAAGGTCGGTGATCATGATGTTACTCATCACCAGCCACAGGTAGGCAATGAAGTAGCCCAGCGACAGCAGCGCGATCACCGCCGGCAGGCTGGTGATGTGCGGCACCAGGAAGATGGCCGGGGCCAGCACGGCGGTGCATTGCATGATGCGCATGCGGCTTCTGACCGGCGACCAGCCGCGCTTGACCAGCCGGTCCGAGAAAATGCCGACGCAGACCATGATGACCGATGCCACCAGCGGCGCGATCCACAGCAGGTAGCCGACTTCTTTCAGCGTCAGGCCCATCTTCTCCTGCAGGTAGCCGGCTTGCCAGTAGTTCAGGAAGAACCACAACGGGTCGGACACCACCCGTGCCAGCAGCACGCCCCACAAAGCCGGGTGCTTGAGGATCTCGATGGCACGCGTCTTGACTTTCGGCGCACCGGCGCGGTCCAGGTAGGCGGGCGGATTGCGGTCGGCGATGAACCAGGCGATACCGAAGAAGATGCCGATCATGCCCGGCAAGATGAACGCATAGTGCCAGCTGCTTTGCAGCGTGATCCAGACCACCAGCGGCGTGCAGATGATGGGGCCGAAGGACTGCAGCGCGCTGCGCAACGAGCCGGCCGTGCCGATCTTGGCCTTCGGGAACCAGATCACCAGCGCCATGAGCGATGCCGGCAGCAGGCCCGCCTCGGCCGCGCCGATGATGGCGCGGTAGACGATCATCTCTTCCAGCGAACGGGCCAGGCCGCACGCCAGGGTGGCGCTGGACCAGATGATGACGAACACCGACAGCGTGCGGCGCGTGCCGTACTTGTCGACCAGGGCGCCGCAGATCGGGTAGAACAGCGCGTACGGGATCAGAAACGCGTTGACCAGCATCGAGTAGCCGGCGTTGTCGGTCCCGAATTCGGCCATCAGCGTGGTCTTGAGGGCGGAGATCGACTGGCGGTCGATGATTCCCAGGATGCTCTCGATGGTGAGCAGCGCCAGGATGACCCAGGCCTTGAACGGGACGGTGTCGACCGCTGCCGCGGGCATGGCGGCATTGTCGACCTGCGCGGCCTGCGGTGTAAGTGTGCTGGACATTAATGTCTCGCTGGTGAGGTAAGGTGCGGTGCGTCGGTGCGGAGCGTCGGGCGTGGCGGAGCGTCAGGCCGGTACGGCTTCGCCGCGTGCGCGCAGCCACGCATGGTAGCGTACCGTGGTGTCCGGGTCGGTGGCCGGGTACAGGCCGATGATGCTGCGCCCTTGCGCCACCTGTTCCAGCACGAAGGCTTCGAAGCGCTCCATTTCGGCAGCTTCCCCGGCCAGCTCCTCGACCAGGTGGGCCGGGATGCAGACCACGCCGTCGTCGTCGCCCAGCATCAGGTCGCCCGGGTAGACCGGCACGCCGCCGCAGGCAATCGGCAAGTTCAGGTCGATCGCGCGGTGGCGGATCAGGTTGGTGGGCGCCGATGGCCCGGAACAGTACGCCGGCATATCCAGCGCGGCGATGCCGGCCGCGTCGCGCAGGCCGCCATCGGTGACGATGCCGGCCGCGCCGCGTACCTGCATGCGGGTGGCCAGGATGCTGCCGGCCGACGCCACCGTGGTGTCGCCGCGGCAGTCCATCACCAGCACCGCGCCGGGCGGGATGGTTTCGACGGCCACGCGCTGCGGGTGCTGCGGATCGCGGAACACAGTGATCGGGTCGAGGTCTTCGCGCGAGGGAATATAGCGCAGCGTGAAGGCGGGACCGAGCAGGCGCGAACCGGCCTTGAGCGGCTTGGCGCCCTGGATGAACACATTGCGAAAGCCGCGCTTGTAGAGCAGCGATGTGAGCGTGGCGGTGCTGGCAACCGACAGGCGCGCCAGGGTCTCTTGGGAATAGGTCATGGTGGGGTTAGCTCCGTTTGAAGTAATGGTGGCGTCCCTGGCGGGACTGGAAATATACGGCTTCGGCTTCGGTACCGGGGGTGTAGGCGCCGGCGCCTTCCGAAATCGGCAGGCGGCAGTTGCGCGTACTTGGATTGGCGGCGATGAATGCTTCGTCGATGTCCACACCCAGGCCCGGCCGATCCGGCACCACCAGGTGGCCGCCGACGCATTCGAGCGGGTGGCTCAATACCGCGTGCTTGCCGGGCCAGTCGTCTTCGAAGCGCTCCAGGATCAGCGCGTTGGGGATAGACGCGAGCAGGTGCACGGCGGCGTATTCGGCCACCGGACCCAAGGTGCCGGCATGCGGCGCCATGGTCACGAAGTGCGCTTCGGCCAGCGCGGCGATCTTGCGCATCTGGCTCAAGCCGCCGGCGCGCCCGGTGTCGGGCTGGATCACATCCACCAGTCCTTCCGTGATCAGGCTGCGCGCGCCGTACAGGCCGGCCAGCCGCTCGCCCGCCGCCAGCGGCACGCTGGTGCGGTCGCGCACGCGCCGGAA
The DNA here is from genome assembly GCA_943372275.1 of Janthinobacterium lividum. Classification (GTDB taxonomy): domain Bacteria; phylum Pseudomonadota; class Gammaproteobacteria; order Burkholderiales; family Burkholderiaceae_D; genus Telluria_A; species Telluria_A lividum_A. Next base: position 4,234 of record CALRYE020000206.1, on the reverse strand, counting down.
CGCGTCCAGCGCTTCGGGCGCCACCGGCTCCTCGACGAACAGGGGGTGGAACTGCTCCATCTCGCGGCACAGGGCAATGGCATCGGGCGCAGTCAGCCACGGCGGGCCGTGCAGGTCGACCATCAGGTCGATCTCGTCGCCGAGCGCGGCGCGCAAGTCGGCCAGTTTTCCAAGCGGGTCGGCCACGCCGCCCGTTTTGATAGCGGTATAACCGCGCGCCACCAGACTTTGCGCGTTGGCCACCGTGCTGGCATGCGAATAAGCGCGCACGCGCTCGCGCACCTTACCGCCGAACAGGTTCCAGATGGGGGTGTCGAGCACCTTGCCCTTAATGTCCCACAGGGCCATGTCCAGCCCCGACATGGCGCCGTGGCCGACCACGCCGCTCTGGCCGTGGCCCATCAGCGCGGTATGCATGCGTTGCCACAGGCGTTCGATATGGGTGGGGTCCTCGCCCACCAGGATGTGGGACAGGTCGCGCACGGCCGTCTCGGCCACGCGCGGCCAGCCGCTGCATTCGCCCAGACCGGTCACGCCGGCGTCGGTGTAGATTTTGACGAACAGCCAGTTGCGCGTGCCGGCGCTGCTGATGCCGCTGGCCGACCAGGCGGTTTCCTTCGGCGAGCCAGCCTGCATCAGAAAGGTCTTGATCTCAGTGATTTTCATGGCTTGCCTTATGATTGCCGAATTAGTCAGACTGTTGCTGCGATTACAGGGTCGCGACGATTGCTGCGCGCCCGTGGACGCGGTACCATGCACTATTCAATTACGAAATATCATATCACATATCTTAACAGTTAAAGGACAGAAAAATGGAGACCAACGCTGTGGTCCAGGAACCACGCCGGTCGCTGACCCAACAGGTAACTGACGAAATGACGTCCTGGATCAAAACGGGACGCTACTCACCGGGCGACCAGCTGCCGCCCGAGGCGGAACTGGCGCGCATGTTCAATGTCAGTAAGCCAAGCGTGCGCGAAGCCTTGAAGCACCTTGTCGCCATCGGCGCGATCGAGGTTTCGCACGGCAAGCCGCCGACGGTCAGCCGCATGAATTCCATGCCGCTGGTGAATTTTTTCCATCTGGCGATCAACGCCGGGGATGAAAGCTTGCGCGAGGCAATCGAGTTGCGCCGCGGGCTGGAAATCGAAAGCATGCTGCTGGCCACGGAACGGGCCACGCCCGAGGACATCGCCCGGCTCGGCGCGCTGATCGAGACGCTGAACCAGCACAAAGGCGACTACGAGCTGTGGGTGCCGGCGCACGTGGAGTTTCACGCGGCGATGGTGGCGGCATCGCACAACCGCTTTTATACCTTCTTGCAGGACGCGCTCAAGACCACCATCGAGCGCATTAACCGCCGCATCATCGCGGCGCAGCCTTCGCGCGACCCGGAGGTCAGCTTCCGTCGCCACGTCGAGCTGTTCGAAGCGATCAAGAGCGGCAAGCGCGACAAGGCGCGCGACGCCATCGAAAGTCACTTCGACGCCGTCGACGCGGTGATCAGGGAAAGCATGCTGCGCGCGGCGGGCGGCTAAGCCACCGGCAATCCGGTCTCCGAGCGCGCGCGTGGCGATCCTCATGGACCCACGCGCCAAAGGCGCAGTTCACCGCTGCCGGCGCGCGCTGCCGGTACCCGGATGCTGAGCGTTCCGCCATCCAGCTTGCGCACGTCCACAGACGCACCGTTCCAGCTGGCGCGGTAGCGTCCCGGTGCGGCCACGACCAGCACCGCGCCGTGGGTGCTGTGCTGGGTGGGATACAGCGCCAGCGTGGCGACCAGACTGCGATGGCCTTCGCTCCAGCGGCGCGCGCGTATCCACACATCGTAGCCGGCGGTCACACTACCCAGTTCGAAGTAACTGGCATACCAGTTCGCGATCGGGCCCGACAGGCCCGAGAACTGGTGCCACCCCACACCCTGCCCCGTGGCGATCTCGAAGTGTTCCGCCGAGGTCCAGCTGTCCTTGGCCTCACGCTGGTACAGCGCGAGCGCCGTGCGCGCGATGGTCCAGGCCTGTTCGTCGCGGCCCAGGTCCAGCAGCGCCTTCCAGATGAAGTACTGGTGCGGGAACCACACCGTACCGTTCCAGTAGCCCAGCCGGTTATAGTAGCCGGCGCGCTGGTCCACCGCCGTGATGCCGACCTTGCTCCACAGCCGTCCTTCGGTCGTCAGGTGTTCCAGCATGGCGCGCGTCTGTGGCGCGGTGGCGATACCGGCCACCAGCGGCTGCACGCCATCCAGGCCCCGATTGGCCTGCTCGCCATCGGCCATGCGCAGCAGCCCGTCGGGTCGACCGGCTGCGTCGTGAGTCACGTAGCCGAAGTAGCCGCTCTGGGCATCCCAGGCATGGTCCTGCACGGCGCGCGCCAGGCGGGCGATGTCGGCGTCGTAGATGGCCGCATCCCCGGGGCGGCCCAGTTCCAGCGCGGCCATGCGCAGGATGCGCGCCGCGCGGATGGCGTGCGCAGTGGTGACCATGGGGGCGGTGCGCCTGGTGGCGCCGCTGGCATGCATGTGCACCTGGGCCGGGTAATCGTCCCAGCCGCCGCTATTGTAGAAATAGTCCCATGTGCTGAGCAAACCCGATGACAGGCGCGCCGTGCTCGATCCGGGCCCGCGCCCCAGCATGAATTCGTAGTACTGGCGCAGGCGCGGATAGGCGTGTTCCAGCATGCCGCGGTCCTGAGTGCGGTTCCACAGCTCCAGGAACTGGGTGTGCTGCACCGGCAGCGGCGTGCCGTGTTCGATGAACGCGGACTGCGCGCCGGGCGCGGTGGTGTAGGCATTCAGGACATCGGCCGACATGCGCGGCGCCACCGCCGCCATGGCCAGACCGATGAAGCCGGAATCCCAGGTGTAGAGCGAATCCCACCATTTTCCCGGGGCGAAATGGCGGATGTACTGGTCTTGCGTGTAGACCGGGTAGACCACGTTCATCAGCAGGTTGGCGCGGATCAGCTGGCGCGCCAGGTCATACGGTGCGCCGCCGGCGATGCGCGGCGATGGCGCGGCCGTGGCGCTGGCTCTGGCGAAAGCGGCGCTGGCCTGGTCCTGCGTGGTGGCCAGCGCCGCCTCCACTTCGGCGCGGCTGCCTTCGGTCACGATGGCCCAGATGGTTTCGCTGCCCTTGGCCGGGACCGGCGCACCGCGAAAATGCAGGTTGGTGTAATGGCCGGCGCGGTCGCCCGCGAAATCGAGCGCCGTCTTGGGCATGCTGTAGCGGCCGAAGAAATGATCCAGGATGCCGTTGCGGTACTGGCGCACGCGGGTCTGATCGCGGTACCAGCGCAGGCCGTAATAGCGCTCGCTTTGGCGGTACTTCAGCAGCAGCGAGTCCGGCACGGGACCCTGAACGATCTGCGGGGTGGTGTCGCGCTCCTCCGGCGCGAAGCGCACCTGCGCGGCCAGCGCCTGCGGAGCCAGCGCCACGCCGTTCAGTTCAAGCGCTTCGGTGCCGCCGTTGGCGAGCGTCAGCGTGGCGCCCGCGGGCGCTGCCAGGATGTGATTCTGGAAGCCGGCGCCGGCCGCCAGCGCGACCTTGCCGACGCCGTCCACGTTCAAGGTGGCGGCGCCGGCGGCGCGGTAGCGCAGCACCAGCGCCGTGCCCGGTGCCTGCGGCCCCAGCTCGTAGCGCACCCGGTCGCCCGCGCGCAGGCGCAGCGCGCGGCCGTCGACCATGCCGTCGTCGCGTTCTTCGTTGCGCAGGCGGCCATCGTAGACCAGCCGGTCCTGCGGCGTGGGTGCTGCCACGTCCAGCGCGCTGTAATGCACGCCATTGATCCAGCGTCCGCCCTCGGGCAGTTCGGCCAGCAGAATGCGGCGCGGAGTCAATACGGCGTTCGGCCCGCGGTTAGGCAGATGCAGCGACGCGACCAGATTGAGCGTGACGGTGCGCGGGCGCGTGCCATGATTGACCAGATCGGCGCGCATCACGCGCGTCTTGCCGGTCAGGCCCGCGTAACTCAGTTGCGCATACAGGCGCTCGCCGTCGAGGCGCTGGCGAAAAGCGTAGTAGTTCAGGTCGGGCGCCGCGTCCCAGGCCACCATGCCGGTGTTGAGCGACGCGTTGGGCACCGATGGCGTGGTGGTGGTGTGGCCGCCGGCGAACAGCGAAATGTCGAAGCGCAGGCCGCTGCGCCGGTCAGTCACGTGCGACATGCCCAGGTAGGCATTGGAGTATGGTCCCCAGTCGGGGGCGCGCACGTCGTGCGTGCTGCGGTAAGGCGCCAG
>CALRYE020000205.1:0-10439 GCA_943372275.1 Janthinobacterium lividum | reverse complement strand
AGTTGGGGGTGACTAAATAGAGACCTCGCATGGCATGCTTTCTTGTATCTGGATTAAAAACAGTTGGGTGACGACGGCTGGGTAAGCAGGCTGGGTAAGCACCTAGCGGCACGGAATGCGCTGTCCCTCGGCGATGACGAACGCGTGCGCCAGCGCCTGATGGGTGTAGGCCTGGGCCCGGTCGAGGGCGTCGGCCAGCGGCTCGCCCAGCGCCAGCCGGGCCGCGATGGCGGCGGCCAGGGTGCAGCCGCTGCCGTGGAACTCCCCTTCCAGGCGTTCCCAGCGCCATTCCCGTTCGCCATCCGGGCCGCGCCAGCGGTTGACCACCTCGGCACCCTCGCCATGGCCGCCCGTGGTCAGCACATGGGGACAGGCGTGCTCGCCCAGCGCCGCCGCCTCGCCCAGATTGGGCACCAGCAAGGTGGCCAGCGCCAGCAAGGGCGTGAGCGCATCGCGCGCATTGCCGCGCGCCAGCGCGTCGCCGTGGCCGCTGGCCAGCACCGGGTCGAGCACCACCGCCAGCGCCGGATTGCGCGCGCGCAGTTGCAGCAGCACGCCGGCAATCGCCTCGGCGTTGGCGCGGTTGCCGGGAATACCGAGCTTGACGGCATCGATGCGCACGCTGTCGATCAGCAGCTGGGCCTGTTGCACCAGCAGCGCGCTGTCGACCGGCACCACTGCGTGCACCCGGTTGTTGTCCTGCACGGTCAGCGCCGTGATTACGGGCAGCGCATGGGCGCCCTGGGCGGCGATGGCCAGAATGTCGGCGGCCATGCCGGCCCCGCCGGATGGATCCAGGCCGGAGAACACCAGCACGGTGGGGCGCGTCATGCGATCCGCCCCATCTGGCGCAAGGGGGCAGCATGGGAAGCATCTTTCGCCACAAGTCTCAGCTCCGCTGTCCTCGCGCAGGCGAGGACCCATGCTAAGCCAGCTTCTGCCGTAGTGCTAGCGCTGCATGGGGCCTCGCCTGCGCGAGGACGACGGTTTTTATGCCAATGGTGAAAATTCAAGAGATCCGCCCCAGGCGAAACCATAAAGACACGGCGGGGCGCATCAGGAGATCCGCCCCGCCATGGGCGACGACGGCGACGCGGCGAAGCGGCGCGGCATACGGCCGGCCAGATACGCTTCGCGCCCGGCCTGCACCGCCAGCTTCATGGCGCGCGCCATGCGCACGGGATCTTGCGCCAGCGCGATGGCGCTGTTCATCAGCACGCCGTCGCAGCCCAGCTCCATGGCGATGGCCGCGTCCGACGCCGTGCCGACGCCAGCGTCGACCAGCACCGGCACCTTGGCCTGCTCGATGATCAACGACAGGTTCCACGGGTTGAGAATGCCCATGCCGGAACCGATCAGCGAGGCCAGCGGCATGACCGCCACGCAGCCGATCTGCTCCAGAATGCGCGCCTGGATCGGATCGTCGCTGCAATACACCATCACGTCGAAGCCATCCTTGACCAGCGCTTCGGCCGCGATCAGGGTTTCCGGCATGTGCGGGAACAGGGTCTTCTCGTCACCCAGCACTTCCAGCTTGACCAGGTTGCGCCCGCCGAGCAGTTCGCGCGCCATCTGCAGCGTGTAGACGGCGTCCCGGGCGTTGTAGCAGCCCGCCGTATTGGGCAGGATGGTGAACTGATCGGGCGGCAGCGCGTCCAACAGGTTGGGCGTGTTCTTGTCCTGGCCGATGTTCACGCGCCGGATCGCCACGGTAATAATGTCGGCGCCAGCCGCGTCGGTGGCCTCGCGCGTTTGCGCCAGGTCGCGGTACTTGCCGCTGCCGACCAGCAGGCGCGAGTTGTACTGCTTGCCGGCGATGGTCAGTGTATCGGCCGGCTGGCCGGTTTGCTGGCCGGCCGACGCGCCAGGTGAACGGTGCGCCGGCGCGTGGCCGTGGCCGTGCGCCTGCCCGTCCGCGTGGCCCGCCGTTCCAGCGCCACGCTGCGCGCCTGCTGGCGCTTCGTACGGCTCAGATTGCGGGCTTTGTGGGGCGAAGTGTCTCGTTTCATGGTTCATTGTGTGGATCCTGTAGTAGTGGAATGCACCCGGGTGGCATGCGCCATCAGCCGCCGCCGATGGCGCGCACGATCTCGATGCGGTCGCTGGCCGCCAGTTGGTGCTGCGGCCATTGCTGGCGCGGCACCACGGTGCGGTTGACCGCCAGCGCCATGGCCTGATCCGGCACGTCCAGCACGTCGAGCAGTTCGCGCAAGGTGATGGCGGCAGGCACGCGGTGCGCCTCGCCGTTGACTTCGATATCGATCATGGTGGCGGGCTCCCGGTTACACCTTGCGGTACAGTTCGCTGCCCTGCTTGACGAACTCGATGGCTTTGACTTCCATGCCCTGCTTGACGGCGCCGGCGTCGGAAAGGCCCAGCGTGGCGGCGTACTCGCGCACTTCCTGGGTGATCTTCATCGAGCAGAAATGCGGTCCGCACATGGAGCAGAAATGGGCCACCTTGGCCGATTCCTTGGGCAGGGTCTCGTCGTGGAACTCGCGCGCCTTGTCCGGGTCCAGTCCGATATTGAACTGATCGTCCCAGCGGAATTCGAAGCGCGCTTTCGACAGGGCGTTGTCGCGGATCTGCGCGCCCGGATGGCCCTTGGCCAGGTCGGCTGCATGGGCGGCGATCTTGTAGGTGATGATGCCGTCCTTCACGTCGTCCTTGTTCGGCAGCCCGAGGTGTTCCTTGGGCGTGACGTAGCACAGCATGGCGGTGCCGTACCAGCCGATCATGGCCGCGCCGATGCCCGACGTGATATGGTCGTAGCCCGGGGCGATGTCGGTCGTCAACGGGCCCAGCGTGTAGAACGGCGCTTCGCCGCACTGCTCCAGCTGCAAGTCCATGTTTTCCTTGATCAGCTGCATCGGCACGTGGCCGGGGCCCTCGATCATCACCTGCACATCGTGCTTCCAGGCCACCTGGGTCAGTTCGCCCAGTGTCTTCAGTTCAGCCAGCTGGGCTTCGTCGTTGGCGTCGTAGATCGAGCCGGGCCGCAGGCCGTCGCCCAGGCTGAACGACACGTCGTAGGCCTTCATGATCTCGCAGATTTCTTCGAAGTGCGTGTACAGGAACGATTCCTGATGGTGCGCCAGGCACCACTTGGCCATGATCGAGCCGCCGCGCGAGACGATGCCGGTCAGGCGGTTGGCCGTCATCGGCACATAGCGCAGCAGCACGCCGGCGTGGATGGTGAAGTAATCGACGCCCTGCTCGGCCTGCTCGATGAGGGTGTCGCGGAAGATTTCCCAGGTCAGGTCTTCGGCCTTGCCGTTGACTTTTTCCAGCGCCTGATAAATCGGCACCGTGCCGATCGGCACCGGGCTGTTGCGGATGATCCATTCGCGCGTTTCATGGATGTGCTTGCCGGTCGACAGGTCCATCACGTTGTCGGCGCCCCAGCGGATCGCCCAGGTCATCTTTTCGACTTCCTCGCCGATCGACGAAGTGACGGCCGAGTTGCCGATGTTGGCGTTGATCTTGACCAGGAAATTGCGACCGATGATCATCGGCTCGACTTCCGGGTGGTTGATGTTGGCCGGGATGATGGCGCGTCCGCGGGCGATTTCCTCGCGCACGAATTCGGCCGTGATCTGCGCGGGAATGGCCGCGCCGAACGACTGGCCCGGATGCTGGCGCCCCATCAGCTGCGCATGCCGCTTGCCCATCGGGCCGGACGCTTCCAGCGAGGCCAGGTATTCCTGGCGGCGCAGGTTTTCGCGGATCGCCACGAATTCCATTTCCGGCGTGACGATGCCGCGGCGCGCGTAGTGCATCTGCGTCACGTTGGCGCCGGCCTTGGCGCGGCGCGGCAGGCGCTGCAAGGAAAAGCGCATCTGCGTCAGCGCCGCGTCGTCCAGGCGGGCCTGGCCGTAGGCCGAGGTCGGGCCACTCAGCTGCTCGGTATCGTCGCGCTCGATGATCCAGGGCAGGCGCGGACCGGCCAGGCCGGCGCGGATGTCGATCGCTGCCGCCGGGTCCGAATACGGCCCGGAGGTATCGTAGATATAGATGGGCGGATTGGTCTCGGCGCCGAACGACGCCTCGGTGTCCGACTGGCTCACTTCGCGCATGGGCACGCGGATATCGGGGCGGCTGCCCTGCACATAGATCTTGCGCGAATTGGGGAACGGGGCAATCGCCGCCTGGTCCACGACGGCGGTGGCGGAATCGAACTTCAGTGGTGCATTCATATGGCTCCTTTGGGGCAGGAGCCAGCAAAGGAGGTTGGAGTGCGGGCACGGACGGCCTGCAACTCACTGGCTTCCCTTCGCTGGCATTATCCAGATCAGGTTCAGAGGGTGTTTCTCACCCACCAGCCGCGTATGCGACAGGCAGGACCCCTAGCGTGTGCCACCGTGAAGGTGGCGCGCACATTATACCCGCGCCGGCGCAGGGCGCCAGCATTTATCGCGCCGCGACCCGTATGCAACACGCATAAAAATACCTCGGCAGTACAACAACGCATACCGGCCGCAGGAGTAGGATTTACCAGAGGCGCCATCGAACGGCGCCTGCTGCCATCAGGCGCTATGAGAAATTGACCGCGAAAAATTTCCTTAAAAATTCATGCACACGCAGCCACCCACTTCCCGATTCCGCACCCGCATTACATGGGGCTTTCACCACCTATTTTTTCCTACCTACTTATACCCACGGAGAACAACAATGATGCATCTACCCAGCGGCGGTTCCCTGCTCGCCGCCGCAGTACGCAGTCCCTGTGCCGTTCGCACTACCGTCGCCGTCGTGGCCATCGGCCTGGCCGGCGCGACGCATGCCGCCAGCGGCGCCGACACGGCGCGCGTGATCGTGGCCTTCAAGCCGGGCGCGGCCGCACAGATCAAGGCGGCCGTGGCGCGCGTGCGCGGCGCCGTCAAGCTGGACCTGTCCAGCCTCGACGCGCTCGCCATCGACGTGCCCGCCGCAGCGCTGCAAGGGCTGCGCCGCCATCCCAACATCCTGTACGTGGAAGACGACGTCAAGCGCTACCCGTTCGCGCTGACCACGCCGTCCAAAAAGCCCTATCTGCCCGGCCAGCTGGTGCCGTACGGCGTGGCCATGGTGCAGGCCGACCGGCTGCCGGACACCTACGCGGCCAACCGCAAGGTGTGCATCATCGATTCGGGCATCGACCGCGCCCATGAAGACCTGGCGGGCCTGGCCGCCGACGGCGTGTACGACCGCGGCACCGGTTGGTGGTACACCGACGAAAACCACCATGGCACCCATGTGGCCGGCACCATCGCGGCCATCGACAACAGCGGCGTGGGTGTGGTCGGCGTCGCGCCCGGCCGGCAGCTCAAGCTGCATATCGTCAAGGTATTCGGGGCCGAGGGCTGGGCCTATTCCTCCAGCCTGGCCAACGCGGCCAACCAGTGCGGCACGGCCGGCGCCAACGTGATCAGCATGTCGCTGGGCGGCGCTCAACCCAGCCGCACGGAAATCCGCGCCTTCCAGACGCTGGCCAACCGCGGCGTGCTGGCCGTGGCCGCCGCCGGCAACGATGGCAATACCGTGGTCTCCTACCCCGCCGGCTATCCCAGCGTGATGATGGTGGGCGCGCTGGACGAGACGCGCGCGTGGGCCGATTTTTCGCAGTACAACAGCAAGGTCGAATTGTCCGCGCCCGGGGTGTCGGTGCTCTCGACCGTCCCGATGGGCGCCGGTGCGCTGTCGGCGCTGACGGTGGGCACCCGCGTGTATGTCCCCGGCGCCCTCGAAGGCTCGCCGCGCACCACCGCGTCGGCGCCGCTGGCCGATTTCGGCCTGGGCACGGCGGTCAATGCGGCGGTGGCGGGCAAGGTCTGCCTGATCGCGCGCGGCACGATTGCGTTCGCCGACAAGGTGGCCAACTGCCAGAGCAGCGGCGGCGTGGCGGCGGTGATCTATAACAACGAGGCCGGCGGCTTCGGCGGCACCCTGGGCAGCACCGTCACCTCCATTCCATCGGTCACGGCCTCGGACACGGAAGGGGCGGCGCTTTCCACCCAGCTGGGGCAGACGGCCGTGGTGGCGGTCAAGCCGACCCACTACGCGTACTACGACGGCACCTCGATGGCCACGCCGCACGTGGCGGCCGTGGCGGCGCTGGTGTGGAGTTACTACCCGAGCTGCACGGCAGCGCAGATCCGCAGCACGCTGGGCAAGAGCGCGCTCGACCTGGGCGCGCCGGGCCGCGATAACAAGTATGGGTATGGACTGGTGCAGGCCAAGGCCGCCTACGACCGCATCAAGACGCTTGGATGCGGTAACTAGGGAGCGATCCTAAGCGTCGCCGAGGCAAGGGGCGCTGCGGCGCCCCTGTTTTTGCCCGCGGCAAAGATGAATGCAACACGAGAAACATGAAGCAAGCAGCAACGATTCCGCGCTGACAACAAGTTGTCTAGTCAGGCGCAAAATAATAGCACCGCCTGTTCCGCGCACAATTCCCGCACGTCGAAATGTGCGCCCTCACCCCCACAAACAACAGTTGCAGAGCTCGCTATAAGTTGACGGTTGATCTCCGCAAAGTTTTGCCAATACACTGGTCTTTCACCGTTCAGCGTACCGAACCTTGAGGGTACTTATCGAGTACCGAAGCCGTGCCGGCCAAGCATCCATCCCGAGGCCGGCACTACCAGAAGCACGCAAGCCACAAGAGCTTGCGGCGACATACAATTATCACTCGGAGAAATTCCATGATGCACAGTAAGCCTGTTATGTCCTCGATCGCCGTCGCGGTCAAGTTGGTGGTTGCAGCAGTTGCAGTCGGTTGTATCGGTAGCGCCACGGCCGCCCCTGACACGACCCGTGTCATCGTCGCCTTCAAGCCGGGCGCCGCCGCCAAGGTCAAGTCCGCCGTCGCAACAGCGCGCGGTTCCCTCAAGCATGAAATCTTCGGCATGAACGCCATGGCCATCGAAGTACCGGCCGTGGCCCTGAAAGGCTTGCAAAACAATCCCAACGTCGAGTATGTCGAGGAAGACGTGCTGCGCCATGCGTTCGCCCTGACCTCGCCCTCCACCGGCACGCCCTACACGGCCGGCCAGCTGGTCCCGTACGGCATCAAGCAGGTGCAGGCCGATCTGCTGTCGGACGTGAACGCGGCCAACCGCAAGGTCTGCATCATCGATTCGGGCATCAACCGCGACCATGAAGACCTGAGCGGCAACAGCATGACGGGCCAGTACGACGCCGGCACTGGCTGGTGGTACACCGACGAAAACCACCACGGCACCCACGTGGCCGGCACCATCGCAGCCATCAACAACAGCGGCGTAGGCGTGGTGGGCGTGAACGCCAACCGCCAGCTCAAGCTGCACATCGTCAAGGTGTTCGGGGCCGACGGCTGGGCCTATTCGTCGACCCTGGCCAGCGCCGCGAACCAGTGCGGCGCGGCCGGCGCGAATGTCATCAGCATGTCGCTGGGCGGCGGGCGCTCCAACAAGACCGAGCAGCGCGCCTTCGATGCGCTGCAGGCCAAGGGCGTGCTGAACGTGGCGGCGGCGGGCAACGACGGCAATACCGTGATTTCCTATCCGGCCGGCTACGCCAGCGTGATGATGGTCGGTGCGGTCGACGAGAACAAGGTCTGGGCCGACTTTTCCCAGTACAACGCCAAGATGGAACTGGCCGGACCGGGCGTGAGCGTGCTCTCGACCGTGCCGATGAATTCCGGCTCCCAGCCGGCGCTCACCGTCGGCACCACCGTGTACGCGCCGGGCGCCATGGACGGCTCGCCCGTCAAGACCGTCACCGCGCCGCTGGCGGACTTCGGCCTGGGCGACAAGGCCAACACCGCCGTGTCCGGCAAGGTGTGCCTGATCGCGCGCGGCACGATCGACTTTGCCGTCAAGATCGCCAATTGCCAGAGCAGCGGCGGCGTGGGCGCGGTGGTCTACAACAATGTCGCCGGCGGCTTCAGCGGCACGGCTGGCAGCGGCAGCACCATTCCATCGGTGTCGGCCTCGGACACCGAAGGCACGGCGCTCAAAGCCCAGCTGGGCCAGAGCGCCACCGTCAAGGTCACGCCGACCAGCTACGCCTACTTCGACGGCACGTCCATGGCCACGCCGCACGTGTCGGCCGTGGCGGCATTGGTGTGGAGCTACTACCCGACTTGCACGGGCACCCAGATCCGCAACAGCCTGACCAGGAGCGCGCTGGACCTGGGCCCGGCCGGGCGCGACACCAAGTACGGCTTTGGCCTGGTGCAGGCCAAGGCGGCGTATGACCGTATCAAAACTGTAGGCTGCGGCAACTAAGCCGAGACGGAGCGCATATCCTCCCAAAAGGACGCTTCGGCGTCCTTTTTTTCTGCCTGCTTTTTTGCCGTTGCGGTGTTACCCGACAGCAGTCCTACTATAATGGTTGTTTCGCAAAAATTTTAGATCGCCTACACCATGGAATTAGCCAAGTCTTTCGAGCCAGCCGACATTGAACAATTCTGGCGCACCGAGTGGGAGCAGCGCGGCTACTTCGCCGCCAGCACCGACGAGGGCAAGCCATCGTTTTCCATCCAGTTGCCGCCGCCGAACGTCACCGGCACGCTGCACATGGGACACGCGTTCAACCAGACCATCATGGACGGGCTGACCCGTTACTACCGCATGCGCGGATTCAATACCGCATGGGTACCGGGCACCGACCACGCCGGCATCGCCACCCAGATCGTCGTGGAGCGCCAGCTGGACGCCCAGAAAGTCTCACGCCACGACCTGGGCCGTGAGACGTTCGTCAAGAAAGTCTGGGAGTGGAAAGAAAAGTCCGGCAACATCATCACCGGCCAGATGCGCCGCATGGGCACCTCGCCCGACTGGGCGCGCGAATACTTCACCATGGACGAGCCGCGCTCGAAGACCGTCACCGACGTGTTCGTGCGCCTGTTCGAACAGGGCCTGATTTACCGCGGCAAGCGGCTGGTCAACTGGGACCCGAAACTGGGCACCGCCGTGTCCGACCTGGAAGTGGTGTCGGAAGAAGAAGACGGCTCCATGTGGCACATCAAGTACCCGTTCGCCGACGGCAGCGGCAGCATCACCGTGGCCACCACCCGTCCTGAAACGTTGCTGGGCGACGTGGCCGTGGCGGTCGACCCGACCGACGAGCGCTACAGCGCGCACGTGGGCAAGCTGCTGAAATTACCCCTGACCGACCGCGAAATTCCGCTGATCGCCGACGAATACGCCGACAAGGCCTTCGGCACCGGCTGCGTGAAAATCACGCCGGCGCACGACTTCAACGATTACGCCGTCGGCCAGCGCAACAAATTGCCCCTGATCAGCGTGCTGACCCTGGACGCGAAAATCGGCGACGACATGCCGGCCGCCTACGTCGGCATGGACCGCTTCGCCGCGCGCAAGCAGATCGTGGCCGACCTGGATGCCCAAGGCTTGCTGGTCGAAGTCAAGCCGCACAAGCTGATGGTCCCGCGTGGCGACCGCACCGGCGTGGTCATCGAGCCGATGCTGACCGACCAGTGGTTCGTGGCGATGAGCAAACCGGCCCCGGAAGGCACCTTCTTCCCGGGCAAATCGATCGCCGAAGTGGCGCTGGAAAAAGTCGCCAATGGCGAAATCAAGTTCGTGCCGGAAAACTGGAGCACCACTTACAACCAGTGGCTGGGCAACATTCAGGACTGGTGCATCAGCCGCCAGCTGTGGTGGGGCCACCAGATCCCGGCCTGGTACGACGACGCGGGTAATATTTTCGTCGCCAAGACGGAAGCCGAAGCCATCGCCAAGGCGGCCGCGGCCGGGGTGACGGCGCCCCTGCGCCGCGACGACGACGTGCTCGACACGTGGTTCTCGTCGGCACTGGTGCCGTTCTCGACCATGGGCTGGCCGGAAGAGACCCCGGACATGAAAATGTTCCTGCCCTCCTCCGTGCTGGTGACCGGCTTCGACATCATTTTCTTCTGGGTGGCGCGCATGGTCATGATGACCGCGCACTTCACCGGCAAGGTGCCGTTCCAGACCGTGTACGTGCACGGCCTGGTGCGCGATTCCAGCGGCCAGAAGATGTCCAAGTCGAAAGGCAACACGCTCGACCCGATCGACCTGATCGACGGCATCGGCGTGGAAGAGCTGGTCGTCAAGCGCACCACCGGCCTGATGAACCCGCGCGACGCCGAAAAGATCGCCAAGGCCACGCGCAGGGAATTCCCGGAAGGCATCGCCGCCTACGGCAGCGACGCCGTGCGCTTCACCATGGCCAGCTACGCCTCGCTGGGCCGCAACATCAATTTCGACCTGGGCCGCGCCGAGGGCTACCGCAACTTCTGCAACAAGATGTGGAACGCCACCCGCTTCGTGCTGATGAACACGGAAGAAAAGGATTGCAGCGCCAGCGACGCTGACCTGTCGCAAGCCGACAAGTGGATCCTGTCGATGATGCAGCGCGCCGAGCTGGACATCGCCAGGGGCTTCGAAGACTACCGCTTCGACAACATCGCC
>CALRYE020000204.1:0-10534 GCA_943372275.1 Janthinobacterium lividum | reverse complement strand
CCCGCGAAAGCGGGGACCCATGCTGAGCATGCAGCACTATGGAAGCCGGCTCAGCATGGGTTCCCGCATGCGCGGGAATGACGGTTTTGAAGTTGGTGGCCTAGAGTTACGGTACCTTTCGCGACACCCTCTTTCGCGAGGATGACGGTCTTCAGGGTGATGGTGGGTGGTGCATGCCGCTTTGCGCTGGGCGAAAAAAAACGCCGGACGGATGGTCCGGCGTTCTTGATCTGCACAGGGCGCCATGGCGCCCTGTGTCCGTTCGCTTGCTTGTGCGTTCGCCTGTGCGGCCTTACGCTGCCAGCAACTGGCGCAGCACGAATGGCAGAATCCCGCCATGCTTGTAGTAATCGACTTCGATCGGGGTGTCGATACGCAGCAGGACCTTGACTTCACGCACTTCGCCGTCGGCGCGCTTGATGACCAGGGTCGCCAATTGCTGCGGCTTGATCTCGCCTTCCAGGCCCTTCAGGTCGAACGTCTCGTCGCCCGTGATGCCCAGCGTGACCACGCTGTCGTCGCCGATGAATTGCAGCGGCAATACGCCCATGCCCACCAGGTTGGAGCGGTGAATACGCTCGAACGAACGCACGATTACGGCTTTCACGCCCAGCAGCTGGGTGCCCTTGGCAGCCCAGTCGCGCGACGAACCCGTGCCGTACTCTTCGCCGCCGAAAATCATCGTCGGCACGCCGTCGCCGACATACTTCATCGCCGCGTCGTAGATCGACATCTGTTCGCCGCTCGGCTGGTGAATCGTGATGCCGCCTTCGACCGCGGAACCGTCGGCCTTGGCCGGGATCATGCGGTTCTTGATACGCACGTTGGCGAAGGTGCCGCGCATCATGATTTCATGGTTGCCGCGGCGCGAGCCGTACGAGTTGAAGTCGGCTTTCTGCACGCCGTTGGCCAGCAGCCACTTGCCTGCCGGGCCGCTTTCCTGGATCGAGCCGGCTGGCGAGATGTGGTCGGTGGTGATCGAGTCGCCGAACACGCCCAGGGCGCGCGCTTCCGAAATGCCGGTTGCCACGGCCTTCGGGGTCATCTGGAAGTCGTCGAAGAACGGTGGTTCCGCGATGTAGGTCGACTTCGGCCAGTTGTAGACCTGACCTTCGACGGTGGTGACGTTTTCCCACAGCTTGCCAGGGTTGCCCTTGACGTCGGCGTAGTTGGCGCGGAAGGTGTCGGCGTTCATGGCGAACTTCATCACGGCAGCGACTTCTTTCGACGACGGCCAGATGTCGCCCAGATACACGTCACGGCCATTGGTGCCCTTGCCAACCGGCTCGGTCATCAGGTCGCGCGTCATGTTGCCGGCGATGGCGTAGGCCACCACCAGCGGTGGCGAGGCCAGGAAGTTGGAACGGATGTTCGGGTGGATCCGCGCTTCGAAGTTGCGGTTGCCCGACAGCACAGCCGAGGCGACGATGTCGTGCTCGTTGATGGCTGCGTTCATTTCAGGCGTCAGATCGCCCGCGTTGCCGATGCAGGTGGTGCAGCCGTAGGCGGTCACGCCAAAGCCCAGTTGCTCCATGTACGGCAGCAGACCGGCGGCGGTCAGGTACTCGGTGACCACGCGCGAGCCAGGGGCCAGCGAGGTCTTGATGTGCGGTGCAACGGTCAGGCCGGCTTCGACAGCCTTCTTGGCCAAGAGGCCGGCGGCCAGCATCACGCTCGGGTTCGAGGTGTTGGTGCACGAGGTGATCGCCGCGATCAGCACGTCGCCGTTCTTGACGTGTACGCCATTGCTGGTCGAGTACACATTGGTCAGGTCGGACGCGGCCTTGTTGAAGCCGTTTTCGGTGGTCGGCTTGGAGAACAGCTCGGCGAAGTTGGACTTGACGTTGCCCAGCTCGATACGGTCCTGCGGACGCTTGGGGCCGGCCAGCGATGGCGCAACGCTCGACAGGTCCAGACCCACCACGCGGGTGTAGTCGATCTCGCCCAGCTTCGGCACGCCGTACAGGTTCTGCGCCTTGAAGTAGTTTTTGAAGGCGTTGATTTCGTCTTCGGTGCGGCCGGTGCCTTCGAAGTATTCGACGGTGGCGTCGTCGACCGGGAAGAAGCCCATCGTGGCGCCGTATTCCGGCGCCATGTTGGCAATGGTGGCGCGGTCGGTCAGCGACAGCGTCTCGGTGCCTTCGCCGAAGAACTCGACGAACTTGCCCACGACTTTTTCGCGGCGCAGCATTTCCGTGATGGTCAGTACCAGGTCGGTCGCGGTGCAGCCTTCGCGCAGCGAGCCGGTCAGGTTCACGCCGATGACGTCCGGGGTCAGGAAGTAGACCGGCTGGCCCAGCATGCCGGCTTCCGCCTCGATGCCGCCCACGCCCCAGCCGACCACGCCGATGCCGTTGATCATGGTGGTGTGCGAGTCGGTGCCGACCAGCGTGTCAGGGTAGTAGGTGTCGCCCGCCGTACCGGACGACTTGTGCACGCCGCGCGCCAGGTACTCCAGGTTGACCTGGTGCACGATGCCGAAGCCCGGTGGCACCACGCCGAAGGTGTCGAAGGCTTGCATGCCCCACTTCATGAACTGGTAGCGCTCGTTGTTACGCGAGAATTCCAGCTTCATGTTCAGGTCCAGCGCTTTTTTCTCGCGGAAATGGTCGATGGTGACGGAGTGGTCGACCACCAGGTCCACCGGCACCAGCGGCTCGATGTTCTTGGCGTTCAGGCCCATCTTGTTGGCCACGCTGCGCATGGCGGCCAGGTCGGCCAGCAGCGGCACGCCGGTGAAGTCCTGCAGCACTACGCGCGCGACGACGAAAGGAATCTCGTCGGTACGCTCGCCGGTCGGGCTCCAGTTCGCCAATTGCTTGACGTGTTCTTCGGTTACCTTCTTGCCGTCGACATTGCGCAGCACGGCTTCGAGAACGATACGGATCGACACCGGCAGGCGCGAGACGTTCACGCCCAGGCTTTTCTCCAGTGCGGGCAGCGAGTAGAACTTGCCTTTCTGGCCGGCCGACAGTTTGAAATCCTTGAGCGTGTTCAGAGTGTTGCGGGACATGACCTCTCCTTCAGTGGGGTATTTTGTTGTTACTTTAAGTGTTCGGATACTGCAAGCCGTTGCCGGCGTCTGGTGGTACCGCCTGGGTTACTGCGCGACCGCCGGCGACGATACCGGTGCTGCCGATGTTGCCGGTGCTGGCGATGCCGCCGGCGCCGCCATCGCCGCCGGAACCATCGCCGGCGCTGCCGGCGCCGCCGCCGCCGCCGGTGATGCTGGTACCGCTGGCGCTGCCGACGCTGCTGGAACGCCCGACGCTGCTGGAACGGCTGGCGCCGCCGGAACCGGCTCGGCGCCCGGGGCGATCATCTTGTCGGCCGGCGGCACGGCGGCCGGCACCACCGGCGTCGGATTGGCCTGCTCCAAGGTCTGGCATTCGTTGGCCAGCTGGCGGTTCAGGCGCGAATCGAGCAGCATGCCCTTGGACGGAATGCCGATCCAGATCAGGCCGAACGCCGTGTTCTCGAAGCGCTTGGCGCCCGTGGTGGTGCCGATGCGGGTCAGGCGGTGCAGCCGCTTCTTCCAGCGCAGGGCGATATTGCTGTCGTCCTTCTCATTCTGATAGATCGTCACTTTGTTCCCAAGTTCGCAGTTGAACTCGGTCGTGGTGGTGTCGGTGATGTCCGGTTCCGGCTCGTTCGGCTCGGCCGCAGCCAGCACGGCGGTGGCCTTCGGATGGGCGCGTGCTGCCTTGGCCTTGGCCGGCTTGGCCGCCTTGGCGGCTTCCTTCTTGGCGGGAGCGGCAACGGCCGGCGCGGCGCACAAGGCGCTTGCTGCGACGGCGACAGCGCCCGCGGCCAGGAGTTGCTTGATCAATGTGGACATTAGGTCGATTCCGTGTGTGGAGGGTTGAGCAGGGCGGCCGCGGCATCCGGCAAATTAAGCCCTGCCAGACGGGCGCGCTGCAGCACCGTCCAGTAATAGCGGTAACTGGCGCGGTCGTGCAGGCGCCCGTTCTGCGACGTCGGGCCCCAGTTGGCGGCGATCGCGTCGGTCAGGATGTTGGTCGCTTCGTTCACTTCCGACAGACGCGGCGTGAACGCCTTGATGATCGGCTTGATCTGGTCCGGGTGGATGCTCCACATGCGCGTGTAGCCGAATTCGACCGCGGCGCGCTGGGCATCGTTGGCCACCACGGCGCTGTCCTTGGTTTCGGTGGTCACGTTGTGCGACGGCACCTTGCCGTGCGCGTGGCAGGCCGCGGCGATGTCCAGCTTGGCGCGCACCACCAGCGGGTGGGTGAACTGGCCCGGCGTGCGCATGGCGTTGGCCGGAACGGCGCCGTAGTGGGCCGACACAAAATCCATGATGCCGAACGACAGGCACTCGACCTGGGGCAGGGCGGCGATGGCGTACACGTCGTGCAGGGCGCCGTGGGTTTCGATCAGCACGTGCACCGGAAGCGGCGTCTTGCGTCCGGCCTTGGCGCTGTACAGGTTGATGGCCTTGATGGCGCGCGTGACGTCGGCGGCCGACTCGACCTTCGGCAGCACCACGTAGGCCAGGCGCGCGGCCGCGCCGCCGATGATCACGGCCAGGTCGGCGTCGAAAAACGGGCTGGCCATGTCGTGCACGCGCACGCCGATGCGGTTGTGGCGGTTGGCTTCGTCATTGAGCAGGGCCACGACCAGCTGGGCGTGTTCGGCCTCGGCACCGGCCGGCGCCCCGTCTTCGCAGTCGAAGGTGATGTCGAACAGGGGACCAAGCTCTTGTTGCAGGGCCATCGATTTGCGCATCAGCTTCTCCGAACCGGCGTAGTGATCGCAGGCGGGGAGCAGCAGCGGCTGGCGCTTGCCCTGGAATAAAACCTCGGAAGGATGCATGTGATTTTCTGTCTGAGCCGGCACGCCGGCGCTGCCGCAATCGCTGCGGCGGCGCCGGCGCGCCGTGGTGAGGACACTGGGCCAGGCTTGGGAACATCCCGCGCCTGGCCCGCAAACTAGTTCAGATACTAGTCCGGAAACAAGTCCAGAACCTGGTCCGGCGATTAGTTACCTTAGGCCAGCAGGTGCGCCACGCCTTCGCGCTCTTCCGTCAGCTCTTTGAGCGTCAGGTTGATGCGCTCTTGCGAGAACTCGTCGATCGGCAAGCCCTGGACGATGGTGTACTCGCCGTTGGCGACCGTGACCGGGAAACCGAACATGGTGCCTTCAGGGATGCCGTACGAGCCGTCCGAAGGAATGCCCATGGTGGTCCACTTGCCGTCGGTGCCGATGAACCAGTCGTGCATGTGGTCGATCGCCGCGTTGGCCGCCGAAGCTGCCGACGACAGGCCGCGCGCTTCGATGATCGCCGCGCCGCGCTTGCCCACGGTTGGCAGGAAGGTGTCGCGGTTCCATGCGTCGTCGTTGATCGCATCCTTGACCGACTGGCCGTCGATGGTGGCGAAGCGGTAGTCGGCGTACATGGTTGGCGAGTGGTTGCCCCATACGCACAGTTTTTCGACCGAAGCGACCGGTTTGCCCAGCTTGGCGGCAACCTGCGACAGGGCGCGGTTGTGGTCCAGGCGCAGCATGGCGGTGAAGTTTTTCGATGGCAGCGACGGCGCCGATTTCATGGCGATGTACGCATTGGTGTTGGCTGGATTGCCCACCACCAGCACCTTGACGTTGCGCGAGGCGACCGCGTCGAGCGCCTTGCCTTGCACCGTGAAGATCTGCGCATTGGCTTCGAGCAGGTCTTTACGCTCCATGCCGGGGCCGCGCGGACGGGCGCCGACCAGCAGGGCGAAATCGACATCCTTGAAGGCGGTCAGCGGATCGCTGTGGGCGGTCATGCCGGCCACCAGCGGGAAAGCGCAGTCGTCGATTTCCATCATCACGCCCTTGAGCGCCTTCTGGGCCTTTTCGTCGGCGATTTCAAGCAGTTGCAGAATGACTGGCTGGTCCTTGCCGAGCATGTCGCCGTTCGCGATGCGGAACAGCAGGGAATAGCCGATTTGGCCGGCCGCGCCGGTGACAGCTACGCGCAGTGGGGTTTTAGCCATGATGAATCTCCAAAGTGGGAAAGAAAACGGTCGAAGCTGAAGGTACGCTTGTTCGGGAAAACGCTAATGATACCAAAACATGAACTGCTGGAGCTGCGCGTTCGCCGCTCCTGCGCCGCACCCCGGCGGCATGTGCACCGAAGCTCGGCCGGTATCAACACCGGGTCAAACCCGGGGCGAAACCGGCGCGCGCCGCGCGTGCGGGCGACAAGGCGTGCGACAATCAAAGCAGACATTCGACGCGAGTGTAGGCGGGCATGGCGGATCTGTCAATTCATATCTTATGTCTTATATAAGACACATAATCTTGCGTGATTATTACTGGACTGAAACGCTTGTTTGTGGTGAAATCGTGGTCTATGAATCCCGCCTCAACCAACCCGAACAACAATCCTACACCAGCTGGCGGCAATGGCAATGGTGGTAACAATGTAGGCAGCGGCAACGGCAACGGCACGGGCGGGGCAGCGGGCAATGCAACCTCCAACTCCCCCACGTTCAGCCCGCTTTATCAACAGATCAAGGCATTAATCACCCAGAGCCTGCAGTCGGGCGAATGGAAGCCGGGCGAACTGATCCCCAGCGAAGTGGAACTGGCCGGGCGCTTCAAGGTCAGCCAGGGCACCGTGCGCAAGGCGATCGACGAACTGGCCGCGGAAAACCTGGTGATGCGCCGGCAAGGCAAGGGCACGTTCGTGTCCACCCACCACGAGGCGCGCGCGCACTTCCGCTTTCTGCGCCTGGTGCCCGACGAGGGCATCCCGCATCAGGGCGAGAGCCAGATCATCGAAGTCAAGCGCATGCGCGCCCCGGCCGAAGTGGCGCGCCTGCTGGAACTGAAGGCGGGCGACGCGGTGGTGTACATCAAGCGGGTGCTGGCGTTCGATGCCGCGCCCACGATTCTGGAAGAAATGTGGCTGCCGGGCCAGCTGTTCAAGGGGCTGACGGCCGAGCGGCTGGTGGAGTACAAGGGGCCCATGTACGGCCTGTTCGAGTCCGAGTTCGGCACGCGCATGATACGCGCCAGCGAAAAAATCCGCGCCGTGGCGGCCGACGCCGGCGCGGCCCAGTTCCTGAAGGTGGCCGAAGGCACGCCGCTGCTGTGCGCGGAACGGGTGTCGTACACCTACGGCGACAAGGCGGTCGAGCTGCGCCGCGGCCTGTACTCGACGGCGCATCACCACTACCAGAACGACCTGTCGTAATTCGGCGGTCGTTCGCGGTCTTAGTCATGCGGCAATGTTGTGAGCGGATGGGGTCGGCACCGGCAGGAAATATGCATACGGATTAGAATGTCCGGGGTCTTGCAAATGCGGTCGCGCTGCTCGGAAAGCAGCACGAAGCGCCCGCTGAGCAACAACTATGCAACACCAAACACCAGATACGCCTGTTTTTAGTCTTAATACCAACTTTGATATTGGTGCTGCAAGGCAAAATGGGCGAAAATTGCGGGTTCCATATTTAAGTTAGTTTAAGGGGAGGTCCTGTTATGTCCGAAGCCGTGAGAGAGGTAGCAAAAAAAGAGCGGCCAGAATTTCGTAACATTCACGTTACGCAATTAGCCAACTACCGCCTGCCGCCAGCTGGCTGGGTATCGATCCTGCACCGCGTCAGCGGCGCCGGCTTGTTCCTGCTGCTGCCGTTCCTGCTGTACCTGTTTGAACTGAGCGTGGTGTCGGAGATGTCGTTCGAATACTTCCGCGGCGTGTTGAGCAACCCGTTCGTCAAGATCATTCTGCTGGGCCTGATCTGGGCCTACATGCAGCACTTCTGCGCCGGCGTGCGTCACCTGTTCATGGACGTGCACTGGGCCATCGAAAAAGATTCGTCGCGTCAGAGCGCCATCGCGGTGCTGGCCGTCAGCCTGCTGCTGACCGCCGTCGCGGGCCTGAAACTGTTTGGAGTATTTTAATGGCTAAAACTACGGCTAAAAACAACGTCGGACCCAACCGCCTCGTCGTCGGCGCCCATTACGGCCTGCGCGACTGGCTGGCCCAGCGCCTGACCGCGATCCTGATGGCGGTGTACACCTTCGTGCTGCTGGGTTCCTTCCTGACCGGCCAGAATTTCACCTATGAAGGCTGGGCTGGCGTATTCGCCCAGCAGTGGTTCAAGCTGTTCAGCCTGGTCACCTTCGTGGGTCTGTATTACCACGCCTGGGTCGGTATGCGCGACATCTGGATGGACTACGTCAAGCCCGTCGGCATCCGCCTCTTGCTGCAAGCGCTCACCATCTTCTGGCTGCTCGCCTGTACTGCCTATACCGTTCAAATTCTCTGGAGTGTGTAATCGTGGCAGCCATTAAAACTGCATTACCTACCCGCCGCTTCGATGCGGTAATCGTTGGCGCTGGCGGCTCCGGCATGCGCGCCTCGCTGCAACTGGCCGAAGCCGGCCTGAACGTCGCTGTTCTGTCGAAAGTCTTCCCGACCCGCTCGCACACCGTCGCTGCCCAAGGCGGCATCGGCGCCTCGCTGGGCAACATGAGCGAAGACGACTGGTACTGGCACATGTTCGACACCGTCAAGGGTGGCGACTATCTGGGCGACCAGGATGCCATCGAATTCATGTGCCGCGAAGCACCGAAGGTCGTCTACGAGCTGGAACACTTCGGCATGCCGTTCGACCGCAACCCGGACGGCACCATTTACCAGCGTCCGTTCGGCGGGCACACCGCCAACTTCGGCGAAAAGCCCGTCCAGCGCGCCTGCGCCGCGGCCGACCGTACCGGTCACGCGCTGCTGCACACGCTGTACCAGCGCAACGTGCGCGCGCGTACCCACTTCTTCGTCGAATGGATGGCCATCGACCTGATCCGTGACGCCGAAGGCGACGTGGTCGGCGTGGTCGCACTGGAAATGGAAACCGGCGAATGCATGATTCTCGAAGCCAAGACCACCATCATGGCCACCGGCGGCGCAGGCCGTATTTTCGCCGCATCGACCAACGCATTCATTAATACCGGCGACGGCATGGGCATGGCGGCGCGTGCCGGCCTGCCGCTGCAAGACATGGAATTCTGGCAGTTCCACCCCACCGGCGTGTCCGGCGCGGGCGTGTTGATCACCGAAGGCGTGCGCGGCGAAGGCGGCATCCTGATCAACAGCAATGGCGAACGCTTCATGGAGCGCTATGCGCCGACCCTGAAGGATCTGGCCCCGCGCGACTTCGTGTCGCGTTCGATGGACCAGGAAATCAAGGAAGGCCGCGGCTGCGGACCGAACAAGGACCACGTGCTGCTGGACCTGCGTCATATCGGCGCCGAGACCATCGCCAAGCGTCTGCCGTCGATTCTGGAAATCGGCCACAAGTTCGCCAACGTCGATGCGACCAAAGAGCCGATTCCGGTCGTGCCGACGATTCACTACCAGATGGGCGGCATTCCGACCAACATCCACGGCCAGGTTGTCGCGCCAAAAGATGGCAATCCGGTGTCGATCGTCAACGGTCTGTACGCCATCGGCGAATGCGCCTGCGTGTCGGTGCACGGCGCCAACCGCCTGGGCACCAACTCGCTGCTCGACCTGATCGTGTTCGGCCGCGCCGCCGGTAACCACGTGGTCGCGTCGAACCTGAAGCAGAAGGAAAACAAGCCGCTGCCGAAGGACGCCGCCGATTTCGCCATGGCGCGCATGAACAAGCTGGAAACCTCGACCGGTTCGGAAAAAGTGCAGGGCGTCGCCAACGACATCCGCGCCACGATGCAGAAGTACTGCGGCGTGTTCCGTACCGACGAACTGCTCACCCAGGGCGTCAAGGAAATCATGGTGCTCGACGAGCGCCGCAAGCACGTGTCGTTCAAGGACAAGTCCAAGGTGTTCAACACCGCGCGCGTCGAAGCGCTGGAACTGGACAACCTGATCGAGACGGCCAAGGCTACCATCACGTCGGCGCAGGCTCGTAAGGAATCGCGCGGCGCCCACGCCCACAGCGATTACCAGACCCGCGACGACGAAGTTTGGATGAAGCACACCTTGTTCTTCTCGGAAGGCAACCGCCTCGAGTACAAGCCGGTGATCACCAAGCCGCTGACGGTCGATACCTTCAAGCCGAAACCACGTACTTTCTAAGTGTACGTACTTGTTAAGTGTACCTTCTAAGAGTATCGAGAGAAACGAAATGACACGCACCGTAAAACTGAAGATCTACCGCTACGATCCCGACCAGGATGCCAAGCCGTACATGCAGGACGTCACCGTCGAACTGCAAGACACCGACAAGATGCTGCTGGACGCACTGCAGCGCATCAAGTCGGACGTCGACGACACCCTGTCGCTGCGCCGCTCGTGCCGCGAAGGCGTGTGCGGTTCGGACGCCATGAACATCAACGGCAAGAACGGCCTGGCCTGCACCACCAACCTGAACGAGTTGACCCAGCCGATCGTGCTGCGTCCGCTGGCGGGCTTGCCGGTGATCCGCGACCTGATCGTCGACATGACGCAATTTTTCAAGCAGTACGACTCGATCAAGCCGTACCTGGTGAACGACACGATCCCGCCTGAAAAAGAACGCCTGCAAACCCCGACCGAGCGCGA
>CALRYE020000203.1:0-10542 GCA_943372275.1 Janthinobacterium lividum | reverse complement strand
TACCTATGCCCCGTTTCGTCCTGCATGCCGGCGCCGCATTGGCCGCCCTGAGTTTGTGTCTTCCCGGCGTGGCGCAGGTCGCTACAACGCCGCTCGAAGGAAGCTATAGCCTGGTTTCGTCGACCACGGCGCCGGTCAGCAATTGGGGCTTCAGCAAAGGCCGCATCACGATCAAGAAGCTCGACGAGCGGCATTTGCTGATCGTGCTGGCCTGCGAATGGAAGCGCGAGCCGAAGGCAGTATGCGGTGAGCACCATTTCGCGCAATGGCAGGAAAGCGGCCTGTATATCGACGACATGAATACCGACTGGATGCGCCTGTATTTTGACCCGGCCACACGTACGCTATCCTGGATTTCGCGCGGTGCGGACGCCAAGGAGTCGGTGCGGCGTGACGTCTACCGCGCCGACGACAGCGCATTGACCGACCCCGCGCTGATACGGCGCATGAAGCGCGAGACAGCCAACGCCACGCACAAAGAGAGCATGCGGGTGTTTGGTCCGCCTTCTAAACGGTCCTACCAGAACAACCAGATCGAGTTTCAGCGCAAGTAAACATCAATGATCAGCAGGGCGGACAGCCCCTGCCGTCGTGCGCTTCCTTCTGCGGCTGCCTCTCCAGCGACTCAGCCCGATCACCCCCAGCCCCGCCAGCAGCATGGCCACCGTCGCCGGTTCCGGCACCGGCCCGGCGATGGCGGCCGCCGTGGTCGAGAGCACATTGAGCCGCAGTTTGGTCTCGGCCGCATGGTCGATATTGTTGTGGTACGTGAAGCTGACCGTGTGCCGTTGCGCCGCGTTCGGACTGGGATACTCGCCCAGGTTGGGCGTGGCGTGGCGCAGCGTGGTGTCATGCTCAAACGCCGGCCCGACGCTCCAGTCTCCCGAAAACTGCACCGACGCTTCGGAATAGGCGATCCCCGCATTAAAAATGGTCGACTCGGGCCCGTAAGACGACTCCACCGCCAGATCGGCCGTGAACGTGAACGCCGTCATGGGGGAGAGCGTCAGCCAGACGGAATTGGAGCTGAGCGAGGCCTGCGACCACATGCGCGCCAGGTTGCTGAACGAGCTGCTGCGCGTTTCCATAACTAACGTGGGCAGCGACGAGCCGGTCATGACGGCCTGCACCTCGCTGCGGCGCGGCACCGGATCGGCACGGTCGAACACCTGGCGCTCGGACAGCGGACCCCACGGAACGGTGCGCTCGGTCAGGTGATCGACGTTGTAGCCGCTCACGGGATCGTTGAGCCGCACGATCATATAAGAGGGGATGGAAAACGGCAGCGAGTTGTGCACCAGCGAGGGCGCAATGCCGTCGTTCAGATCCAGATCGGTCAGGCTGACGGAGATATTCGAGATCGACGCATGGGCTTGCGCCTGCGCTTGGGCTGCGCCCGACCAGGCGCTACCGAGCAAGATTGCCAACAATAAAGTGGTGGGACGGGTCATGGCGGCCTCCTGTATGGACACGAAATCCTATGCCGATTTGACAAGCTCGAGCACACGATTCCAAGTGGAAATTAACCATTCCTCAGCACCACGAATGCTTGTAAAAATTGTAACGGGCGTATTTATTTAAACAGCGGCAATCGTCCCGAAACCCATGTGTATAGATGAGGTAGCACATTCACTGTCCGTCATAAGTACTTAATTTATTGACGTATTTCCATATGAGGTCACTTCAGCGAAGTGCGCTAAGTCCTTGACTTCATTAGAAAAATTCCCTTTTCGCAAGCATGAAACCGCTTGACCCAGAGAATTGCTTCCTCTAAAGTGGGCAACTGTGTGAAAAAGTGTCGATTTGTGGGATGAAATTCCACATCGCAGCGCCAAAAACACCCACTTATAATTCATTCCAAGACCAGGTAACCCGTGTTTCAAGGCGCGTCCTCAATCAATCTCGATGCAAAAGGCCGGATGTCGATTCCAGCCAAGCATCGCGACGCACTCGCCGTCCAGTGCGAAGGCCGCCTCACGCTCACCAAGCACCCGCATGGCTGCCTGCTGCTGTTTCCCCGCCCCGTGTGGGAAGCGCACCGCGAGCAGATCGCCGCATGGCCCATGTCGGCGCGCGCCTGGCAACGTATTTTCCTCGGTAACGCCTGCGACGTCGAGCTCGACAGCGCCGGCCGTATCCTGGTTTCCCCCGAATTGCGCGCGGCCGTTGGCCTGCAGAAGGACGTTATGATGCTGGGCATGGGTACCCATTTCGAGATCTGGGATGCCGCCAAGCTGGCCGACAACGAGCAGGAAGCCGTCGCCGGCGGCATGCCCGATGTGTTATCCGACTTCTCTTTCTAGGACCGCCAGATGACGACAGTGGCGGTGCAGGATTTCCAGCATCGAACGGTGCTGCTCGATGAAGCGGTGGACGCGCTTCATATGGAAGGCGCGCGCGCCGACGGCGTCTTCGTCGACGGCACCTTCGGCCGGGGCGGGCACAGCCGCCTGATCCTGTCGCGCCTGGGCGCGAACGGGCGCCTGATCGCCTTCGACAAGGATTTGCAGGCCATCGCCACCGCCAACCAGATCGCCGACCCGCGCTTTCAGATCGTGCACGACAGCTTCGCCACCATGGCGCAGGCGCTGCCCGAGCGCGGCGTGCAGCAGGTCGACGGCATTCTGCTCGACCTGGGCATCTCGTCGCCCCAGGTGGACGACGCGGCGCGCGGCTTCAGTTTTCGCAACGACGGCCCCCTCGACATGCGCATGGATACCACGCGCGGCGTGTCGGCGGCCGAATGGCTGGCCACGGAAACTGAACAACAATTGGAAAAGGTGATACGCAATTATGGGGAAGAACGGTTTGCTTTTCAGATTGCAAAGGCGATTGTTGCTCGCCGGGCAGTCGAACCAATTTCAAGCACACGACAGCTTGCCGGCATCGTGGCAAATGCGGTCAAGACCCGTGAAAAGGGCAAGGATCCGGCTACCCGTACCTTTCAGGCTATCCGGATTTTCATCAATAAAGAACTTGAAGACCTTGAGAGTGGACTGAGCCAGGCCTACGCCATGCTGGCGCCGGGCGCGCGCATGGTCGTGATCAGCTTCCATTCGCTGGAAGACCGCATGGTCAAGCAGTTCCTGGCCAGTAAAGCCAACGCCCCGCAGCCCGACCGGCGCCTGCCGATCCGCGCCGTGGACTTGCCGCAGCCGCTGATGAAGTTGATCGCCAAGATCAAGCCGTCGGCGGACGAAGTCGACGCCAATCCGCGTTCCCGCTCGGCGGTGATGCGCGTGGCCGAACGCCTGGGAGCGGCCAAATGAGCGGCAAGATCAACGTGGTGCTGACTACCTTGCTGGTGGGCTGCGCGCTGTCGATGGTGAACGCCCAGTACCAGGCGCGCCACCTGTTCATCGAACTGGGCAAGCTGGACCAGCAGGCGCGCCAGCTCGACATCGACTGGGCCCAGCTGCAGCTGGACCAGTCCACCCTGGGCAAGAACGCGCGCATCGAGCAGATCGCCCGCACCGACCTGAACATGGCGCCGCTGACCCCGGCGCGCACCCAATACCTGACTGAAGGTGACAAATGAAACGCGGCGGCAATGGCGTGAACCCCCGAGTGGCGGCCGGTAAAGGCATGTCGTTCTCGAAAAGCCCGGTGCTGGCGGTCAGCCTGCCGACCTGGCGTTCGCGCGTCGTGCTGTTCGTGCTGTTCGCCGCCTTCGCGGCGCTGGCCGTGCGCGCCGTCTGGCTGCAGGGGATGAGCAACGAGTTCCTGCAAAAGCAGGGCAAGAGCCGCTACGAGCGCACCATCGAGCTGCCCGCCACGCGCGGCAAGATCATGGACCGCAACGGCCAGGTGCTGGCCTCGTCGCTGCCCGTGAAAGCGGTATGGGCGATTCCCGAAGACGTGCTCAAGTCGCCGCCTGAAAAACTGCACCAGCTGGCCAAGCTGCTGGAGATGAGCGACGCCGACATGCGCAAGAAGCTCGATTCGGACCGCACCTTCGTCTACCTCAAGCGCCAGGTCGAGATGGACGTGATCGCCCAGATCGACGCGCTCAAGATCGCCGGTCTCGACACGCGCAAGGAATACAAGCGTTTCTACCCGCAGGGCGAAGTGATGACCCATCTGGTCGGCTTCACCAACGTGGAAGACAAGGGCCAGGAGTCGATGGAACTGGCGCAGCAAAAGAACCTGGTGGGCGCCACCGGCAGCCGCCGCGTGATCAAGGACCGCCTGGGCCGCATCGTCGAAGACGTGGGCCTGTCGAAAGAGCCGCACGACGGCAAGGACCTGGTGCTGTCGGTCGACAGCAAGCTGCAGTACATCGCCTTCCAGCAGGTCAAAGGCGCGGTCGAAAAATTCAAGGCCAAGGCCGGCGCCGCCGTGGTGCTGGACGTGAAAACCGGCGAAGTGCTGGCGCTGGCCAACTGGCCCACGTACGACCCCAACGACCGCAAGAAGCTGACCGGCGCGCAGCTGCGCAACCGCGTCATCACCGACACCTTCGAACCCGGTTCGACCTTGAAGCCGTTCACCGTGGCGCTGGCCATGGACACGGGCCGCATCACGCCCAACACCCGCATCGACACGGGCAACGGCCGTTATGTGATCAACGGCGCGCCGATTTCCGACACCAAGGCGCACGGCGTCATTTCGGTGGCCGAAGTGATCGAGATGTCTTCCAACATCGGCACCACCAAGATCGCCCTCAACATGCCGCCCGAGGAAATGTGGGAGATGTTCACCGAAGTCGGCTTCGGCCAGCAGCCCAAGTTCGGCTTCCCCGGCGCGGTGGCGGGGCGTCTGCGCCCGTACAAATCGTGGCGTCCGATCGAGCAGGCCACCATGAGCTACGGGAACGGCATCTCGGTGTCGCTGCTGCAGCTGGCGCGCGCCTACATGATGTTCGCGCGCGATGGCGACACCATTCCGCTGTCGTTCGAGAAAGTCACCGAGCTGCCTGTCGGCCGTCAGGTGATCAAGCCGAAGACCGCGCGCGACATGCGCGAGATGCTGGAACGCGTCGTCAGCGGCGAGCATGGCACGGCCAAGCAGGCGCACGTGCCGGGCTACCGCGTGGGCGGCAAGACCGGCACCGCGTATAAGGTTGAAAACGGCCGCTACGCCATTCCGCGCAAGTACATCGGCTCGTTCGTGGGCATGGTGCCCATGTCGGCGCCGCGCTTCATCATCGCCGTGATGATCGACGAACCGACCACGCTGCACTACGGCGGCCAGGTGGCGGCGCCTACCTTCGCTACGCTGGCGGCCAATGCGCTGCGCGCGCAGAACATCGCCCCCGATTCGACCGTGACCGATGTGGTGACGCCGGTCGACGCGTCCGAGGAGGTGATGTGAGCGACTCAACCGCTATGAACAATGTGCAGGCGGCTTGCGACTGGATCGCCGCCAATGCCCCGGGCGGCAAGCTGACCTCGGACTCGCGCCGCGTGCAGGCCGGCGACGTGTTCTTTGCCTATCCCGGCGAAGCTGCCGACGGCCGCACCTACATCGCCAAGGCCATCGAGCAGGGCGCCGCCGCGGTGGTATATGACGATGCCGGTTTTACATGGGACACTGCATGGGACGCCGCCCGGACGGTGCCGCATCTGGCCGTGGCCGAACTGAAAAAGAACGCCGGGCCGATCGCTCACGCGGCGGTCGGCATGCCCGACGCCGATATGTTCACGGTGGGCGTGACTGGCACCAATGGCAAGACCTCATGCGCCGTCTGGCTGGGCCAGGCGTTTGCCCGTCTGGGCGAGACCACCGCGGTGATCGGCACGCTCGGCGTGGGTCTGTTCCGCGAGCGCGCGCCGGTCGACTACGACGTCACCGGCTACACCACGCCGGACGCGGTTTTGCTGGCTTCCAAGCTGGCCGAAGTGCGTCAGGCGGGCGCCACTGCATTGGCGATTGAGGTAAGCTCCATCGGGCTCGAACAGGGACGTACGTCGGGCATGCATTTCGATGTCGCGCTGTTCACCAACCTGACGCGCGACCACCTTGATTATCACGGCGACATGAACAGCTACGAGGCTGCAAAGCGCAAGCTGTTCGAATGGCCAGGACTTAAAACTGCAGTGCTTAATCTAGACGACCCGGCTGGTATCCGCCTGGTCCACCACCTTACATCGGCCGGCAACGGCGCAAGTTCGACCGGGGCCTCGCTGTCCCTGATCGGCTATACCCTGCGCGACACGGCTGCCCAGCCGGATATCGACGGCGTAGCGATCCTGCGCGCCTCGCAGTTCCGCAGCCGCCATTCGGGCACCGACTTCCACCTGGAGTCGCCGTTCGGCGCGGCCACCGTCAAGACCCACCTGGTCGGCCATTTCAATGTCAGCAACACGCTGGCTGTGCTGGGCGCTTTGCTGGCCAAAGGCGTGGCGCTGCGCGCCGCCGTCGACGCGCTTGAAGCATTGACGCCTGCGCCGGGCCGTATGCAGCAGGTCGGCGGCCAGGACGCGCCGATGGTGGTGATCGATTACGCCCACACGCCCGATGCGCTGGAAAAGACCCTGGAAGCACTGCGCCAGGTGGCGCAGGAACGCGGCGGCCAGCTGTGGTGCGTGTTCGGCTGCGGCGGCGACCGCGATCCGGGCAAGCGCCCGCAGATGGGCGCCATTTCGCAGATCGCCGAACACGTGCTGGTTACCAGCGACAATCCGCGCAGCGAAGATCCGGCCGCCATCATCGCGCAGATCGTCGCTGGCATGGACGCGTCGCACCCGGCCTCGCGCTACCAGGCCATCGAAGACCGCGCCGCGGCGATCCTGTCGGCCATCAAGCACGCCGCCAAGACCGACGTGATCCTGCTGGCCGGGAAGGGCCACGAGCCATACCAGGAAATCAAGGGCCGCAAGATGCCATTCTCCGACGCCGACCACGCCGCACTGGCGCTGGCCGCCCGTGCCACCATGATGAGGCCTAACTGATGCGCGGTTTGTTATCCAACCTGCTCGCCAGCGTGGACGGCGCGCGCCTGATCGGCGCCGCCGCAGCTGGCGATATCAACTTCGACAGCGTCTCCACCGACAGCCGCAGTGCCGGCGCCGGCGCGCTGTTCGTCGCCCTGCGCGGCGAGCACTTCGATGCGCACGACTTCCTCGAGCAGGTCGCCGCCAACGGCGCGGCCGCCGTGGTGGCGGAAGAACTGCCGGCCGGCTTCGCCCTGCCGGCCCTGATCGTACCGAACACCCTGACGGCGCTGGGGCAGATCGCCAACAGCTGGCGCGCGCAGTATGCCATCCCCGTCATCGGCGTCACCGGCAGCAATGGCAAGACGACGGTCAAGGAAATGATCGGGTCGATACTCGCGCAGGCGTTCGGCGACGAACAGCGCCTGGCCACGCGCGGCAACCTGAATAACGAGATCGGTGTGCCGTTGACGCTGATGCGCCTGGAAGCGTCGCACCAGGCGGCCGTGATCGAACTGGGCATGAACCACCCGGGCGAAATCGCGCGCCTGACCAAGATCGCCGCGCCCACCATCGCCGTGGTCAACAACGCCCAGCGCGAGCATCAGGAATTCATGCACACGGTGGAAGCGGTGGCGCTGGAAAACGGCGCCGTGCTGGCAGGCTTGCCGACCGATGGCGTGGCCGTCTATCCGGGCGACGATACCTACACGGCGCTGTGGCAAGGCCTGGCCGGCGCGCGCCGCAGCATCACCTTCGGCCTGGACGGCACCTCCACCGTGGGCTGCACCCACGTGGCCACCGCGTTCGGCAGCGACCTCGATGTCGCCTTGCGCTTCCCCGGCCAGCAGGACCGGGCCTTTCCCGTGCGCCTTGCGGCAGCCGGATTGCATAACGTGCGCAACGCGCTGGCCGCGATTGCCTGCACCCTGGCCGCCGGCGTGGAAGTATCGGCCATCGTGGCCGGCCTGGAAGCGTTCGCGCCCGTCAACGGCCGCCTGCAGCGCAAGCTCGCCGCCTGCGGCGCGACTGTCATCGACGACACCTACAACGCCAATCCGGATTCGGTGCGCGCTGCCATCGACGTGCTGGCGCAGGCGGCCGAGCCGCGCATCCTGGTGCTGGGCGACATGGGTGAAGTCGGCACACAGGGACAGCAGTTCCATGAAGAGATCGCCGCCTATGCCGCCACGCGTGGCATCGGCACCGTCTTCGCCACGGGCGAACTGGCTCGCCATATGGTGGGTTCGGTCAACCCGGACGGCGCATCCGGCGTTCAGCATTTTGAGCAGTTCGACGAGTTATTGGCAGCACTGGACAACAGACTAGGCAGCAAATCCGACGCGACTGTGTTGGTGAAGGGCTCGCGCTTCATGCAGATGGAACGCGTGGTCGCTCACCTCGCCGGATCAACCAATACTAGTAAGGAAGCCCACTGATATGCTGCTCTGGCTCGCACAATACTTTCAACAAGACCTGGGACCCCTGCGGGTCTTTAACTTCATCACCTTCCGCGCGGTGTTCGCCACCATCACGGCGGTGCTGATCGGCCTGTTCGCCGGCCCGTGGGTGATCCGCAAACTGACCTCGCTCAAGGTCGGCCAGGCCGTGCGCACCGACGGTCCGCAAACGCACCTGAAAAAACACGGTACCCCGACCATGGGCGGCGTGCTGATCCTGATCGCCATCGGCGTGTCCACCATTCTCTGGTGCGACTTCTCCAACCGCCTGATCTGGCCGGTGCTGGTCGTCACGCTGGGCTTTGGCGCCATCGGCTGGGCCGACGATTACCGCAAGGTGGTCTACCAGGACCCGGAAGGCATGCGCTCGGCCGAGAAGTACTTCTGGATGTCGCTGATCGGTATCGCCGCCGCGCTGTACCTGGCGTTCTCGGTGTCGGCCTCAACCCCGGCCAAGGTGTGGGAACTGTTCTTCGCGTGGGTGCAGTCGGGCTTTTCAATGAGCCTGCCGCCCAAGGCCGACCTGATCGTGCCGTTCGTGAAAACCATCAGCTACCCGCTGGGCGTGTGGGGCTTCATCGCGCTGACGTACTGCGTCATCGTCGGCACCAGCAACGCGGTCAATTTCACCGACGGCCTCGATGGCCTGGCCATCATGCCGACCGTGATGGTGGGCTCGGCCCTGGGCCTGTTCGCTTACCTGACCGGCAGCGCCAATTATTCGCGCTACCTGTTCATCCCGCATATTCCCGGCGCCGGCGAACTGCTGATCTTTTGCGGCGCCATGGCCGGTGCGGGCCTGGCCTTCCTTTGGTATAACGCGCACCCGGCGCAGATGTTCATGGGCGACGTGGGCGCGCTGGCGCTGGGCGGCGCGCTGGGCACCATCGCCGTCATCGTGCGTCAGGAAATCGTCCTGTTCATCATGGGCGGCGTATTCGTGGCCGAAACGCTGTCGGTGATCATCCAGGTCACCTGGTTCAAGTACACCAAGAAGCGTTACGGCGTCGGCAGGCGGGTTTTCCTGATGGCGCCCTTGCACCACCATTTTGAACAAAAAGGCTGGAAAGAGACGCAGGTCGTTGTGCGTTTCTGGATCATCACCATGATGCTGGTGCTGATCGGCCTGTCCACACTGAAGCTGCGCTGATGATCTACGACGGCAAACACGCACTGGTACTAGGGCTCGGAGAATCCGGGCTGGCGATGGCGCAATGGCTGGTCCGTTGCGGCGCGCGCGTGCGCGTAGCCGATACGCGTGAAGAGCCGGCGCGTCTGCCGGCCTTGCGCGAAGCGCTGCCGGATGCCGAGTTCGTCGGCGGCCCCTTGAGCGCGACGCTGCTCGACACCATCGACTTCGTGGCCGTCAGCCCCGGTCTCGCGCCCACGCGCGAGCTAGCCGAGATCATTCCCGCAGCAAGCGAGCGCACTATCCCGGTATGGGGCGAGATCGAACTGTTCGCCCAGGCACTGGCGTGGCTGAAGACCGAACGCGCTTACGCGCCCAAGGTCATCGCCATCACCGGCACCAACGGCAAGACCACCGTCACCAGCCTGACCGGGCTGCTGTGCCAGCGCGCCGGGCTGTCGACCCGCGTGGCCGGCAATATCAGCCCGGCCGCGCTCGACGTGCTGCGCGAAGTGCTGGAAGACGACGCACTTCCGCAAGCGTGGATCCTGGAGCTGTCCAGCTTCCAGCTGCACACCACCTTCAGTCTCAATCCCGACGCCGCCACGGTGCTGAACCTGACCCAGGATCACCTGGACTGGCACGGCGACATGGCGGCCTACGGCGCCGACAAGAAGCGCGTCTTTGGACCGGACACCGTGCGCGTGCTCAATCGCGACGACGCTTTTGTGGCTGGCATGACCGCCCCAGGCGCCGTCTCGGTCGACTTCGGCACGGGCGAGCCCAAGCACGCCGAGTGCTTCGGCCTGCAGAACGAGCGGGGCGTGCTGTGGCTGACCGTCGGCGTGGCTGGCGAGGAAACCGAAAAGAAGCGCAAGAAAAACGAGCTGTTCGAAGCAGCACCCATCACCATCAACCGCCTGATGCCGGCCGACGCGCTGCGCATCCGCGGCCTGCACAACGCCGCCAACGCGCTGGCCGCGCTGGCCCTGTGCCGCGCCATCGGCCTGCCGTTCGCGCCGCTGCTGCACGGCCTGCGCGAATACCAGGGCGAGCCGCACCGCGTGGAACTGGTCGC